>NZ_JAFFZF010000004.1:0-191945 GCF_016924115.1 Gordonia sp. BP-119 | reverse complement strand
GTCTCGGTCACTGCGGGCCTTTCGATGAGGGGGTGGGTCGAGCGTCGGTGGTGTGAGCGTCCGCGTCGCGGAGCTCGGCGAGATAGCGGTTGTATTCGACCAGGGCGACATCGTTGGCGGGGTCCGGCGATGCCAACGACGACGCGCTGGGGGTGGTGGGTCGCTCGGGCAGGATGCCCTCCGGGATCTCGGCGACGGAGTTCTTCGCCGCGACCTTGCGGGCTTCCTCGGGATCGCTCTCCAGGATGACGAAGCGGCGATAGGCATAGATCACGGCCGCGGCGAACGCCGGCCACTGCAGGGCGTAGCCGAGATTGAGTCCGGAACCGGATGCGGACTCGTACCGTGACCACTGCCACCACGCGAGCACCAGGCACACCACCGCAGCGGATACGGCGAGCACCGTGAGCGCGGGCCGGTGGGTGCGGCGACGGGTGGGGGACATGGCTACGACGGTACCTGGCCTGCGATGATCAGAACGCGGCCGGTAGGGTGGTCGCCGTTACACTGCGTGACTCACACTCCGGCGAGTCGCGCCCACGCGCGAGTGGCGGAATTGGCAGACGCGCTGGATTTAGGTTCCAGTGTCTCAGGACGTGGGGGTTCAAGTCCCCCCTCGCGCACCATAAACTCGCACCCGCAGTTGCGCTCGAAAGCCCTGCATCGTGAGTCGACGGTGACAGTGCTCCTCGCGCCTGGTGCAGCCTTGCCTAGGTAACAGCTCAAGTCGCGGCGCACTCGGCGCAGCAGAACTACCGACGCGCCGAGCACCCGTCGGCATCCGGCATGCCAACATTTCAAGCCTTCTCAGAACGGAAACACTTGCGGCAACGGTTGGCAGTGACGCCCGCTGGGCATCTCAGATTCCGCCCATCTAGATTGTCAATGACTGCGACTGTCTGGATGTTGGACATAGTTTGGCGGTAGCGAACCGTCGCACAGAGAAGAAACTCCGATCTGGGAACGGCGCCGGCAAGGTCTGTTGTCGGGACTGGATCGACCTCAACAGACGGAATTGTGTCGTCGAGTGCAGCGCCGATGACGTCGTCGAATTCAGTCGACCGGCGTGCATATCGAGATTGCGCTCAACATGCTCGTCGCCCGTTCTTCGATCATCTTGGGCGGACGGTCGCGAACCCTTGGAGCGCCGTGGCCGCTGCATGCATCTCGCGGAGTTCCGCTTTCGATGCCATGACCCGTTCTCAATGGACGCGGACTCGGCGGCCGGCTAGCGCCTTCGACTGGCGGCGCCAGATCACTCCATGAATGTCAGGGGTCTTCGATATGGTCACCTTTCCAATCAGTTGCAACTTACCTTTGCGGTTTCTGCGTCGCTTTTAGGATGCAAGCCGCACTCGACGGGAAGAGCGGTACAGAATGACTCGAACAAGAGCGCAACGTCTGCTATTGACGATGATCGCTCTACTTTGTCTGCGTTTTGGATTCCTACGACCGCGTCTAGAACGAAGAAAAAAGCCTTGCGCCGATGAAGCCCGTCTCGAGGCCCGAAGACTGTCAGCGGAAGCCAGGCGCCACGTCCGCGATCGATTTCGCTCTCGCGTAATCGGGGACGTGATCGGAGCCTTCGTAGTCACCTACGGCGCAGGCTATTTGGTCTGGCTTTTGGGACACCCGGGGCAGACGGACGCTCAGATGTTTGAGCCGTATCAGTGGGTTCCTGACATCCGACCACACTTAGATGGCCTCGTAACACCTGAGACCGCGCGAAACTGGATCGGTATCGCGCTGGCTGCTTCGGTGTCGATAAGTATCACACTGTCGATGCGAAACAAGGGGAGCGAATCCTACATTGAGCAAGCCGCAATGGCCCTATGGCGACAGTGTATGGATGCGATGACATCGGCGTTAGCATGCGCGTGCGTTGTAGTAATGACAGTCGGTTGGCTTGGTGTGCATGACAAGTCAGACGTCGGCGCGATGGTGCTGGCGACTTTTGGGACGATCGCTATCTTCTTGATGAGCAGCATCCTGCTCGATGACTTCAGCTCGGCGAGTCGCTACCGCCGCCAGAAAGTACTAGAGCAGCGACTCGACCGACTGCACAAGTGGCGGACAGTCCTGCGAGACAAGGGAGTGCCAAGTGTCTCGAACGGCCAGCGGCATTCCCTTGTCGGCGCCCTCTTCGTTAGGACCGCAGCGGTGAGTGCCCCGTTATGGGTGGGCGTTGTACTGTATGTCTCAGTCGTGAGGGTGCTTCGGGATCAGGCGATGGCCGGGAGTTACCTCTGGCAAACGGCGATACTCGTACCCACCGTCGTCACATTCTTTCTGTTTGTGATCGGATTCTGCGCTCTTACATCCTGGTCATCATTCAACACGAAGAGAATGAAGCTGCATTTTGTGTTGCAGCCATTCGCAGCCTGGATTCTTTGGGGTAGCGTAGCCCTGCCGACTACCATGGTCGCAGCCGTAGAGCGCGGGATCTCCTCTGGCGCATTTGTCGGTTTTCTGCTATTCGGTCTCCCACTAGCAATACTCAGTCTTTTTAGAGTTTCACGGGCCGGCAAGGTTCACCTACGCCGACGTCGGCTGTATCAGTTGGCCGTATGGTTCTCGCTGCCCGTTTGGGTACGAGTTCACGCGAGGCTGGACCAATCCGAACTGTTGTCACGTGCTGACCTGCAGCGGGAGTCTGCGAACCCCCTATACCGGGCGGTAGATCCGTGCGGAGAAGGCGACCCTGCATCGTCACCGTCTTCGCATACGATCGCGCGGGCGGCGAGTAGGTCAGTGAAGAAACATGTTCATGGTGGTTGGCGACCAGGCCGGGGCGTTGATGATAAGCCGGAACCCGTGGGTCGTGATGGCGTGTTCGGGTGCGAGGGTGGTTGAGAGTCCATGCGGCGAGGGCTCATGGCTCGTGTAGGTCGCGCGAGCGGGCGTTGGCTCGGGGGCTTCATGAGCGCTATAAGCAGGGTGTGGGCTTCGGTACTGCACCGCTGTGCATTAGGCGGCCCATTGTGAACCCAGACGGCTATCGCGACCGTCTGTTGGCCGGCAGCGATGGCGTCACCCTCACGGCTGTCGACGTGACCACCGGCGAGGTCGCGTGGACAGCACCGTTCCTCGCCATCGATTTCGACGCGGATGCGTTAGTCACCGGCAAAGCACTCGAGCCCTACGGCGACGGGTGGATCTTCTCGTCGGACCGTCGAATGATCGGGCTCGCGCCGCTCTGAGTCACAGCTCGGCCGAGATGACCTCGACCGCGTCGTCGTCGGCGAAGACGATCTGGTGATCGTCGGTCGAGATCGCCCAGCGGCGTAGTCGTGCGGTGTGCTCGTCGTCGATACGGGTCTCGACGGTGGTGTCGCCGGCCAGGTCCGCGAAGTCGTCGACGACCTCGCCCTCCCTTGTCGAACCGTCGTCGAGCGTGACCCTGACCCGGGCCGCCACGGAGACCTCCCCTGGGGCCTCGCCGTCAGCGTGGTCGGCGTCGACCGACTCGTTCTCCGTTGTGCTCATCCGGTTGTCCTGTCCCCTCGGGTGGCCTCCGACGGTGACTGCGTTGCACGTCGGTGGCACACCATGCGTGGACATCAGTTTATCAAAGATGTCCATTGACAGGATGAAGACGGGGAAGGTGCTGATCGGTGGCGGAATCCGCGCGGCATCTCGATTCGACGCCGCCGCAGGGTTTTTCCGCCCTGCCGGCGGAACTCCTTAGGGCAGAACGTAATCGGCGGGGGATCGACAATCAGCCCCGCGGAAGAACAATCGCCAGAGTCCGAAGAATCGGGCTCTGGCGATCAATGTGACAATACGGTGGACTATATCAGTGTGCGGAGTTGTAGGCCTCGACGATGTCGTTCGGAATGCGGCCGCGTGCGGGCACCTCATATCCGTTCTCCGCTGCCCAGTCTCGAATCGAGGCATTCACCGACGCACCACTCCCGGCGGAATTGGTCTTCGTCCGTGCTGATGGCGACCGTCGTCGGCCGCCGACCCGGGTCGATGCCTTGAGTAGTTTCGCGACTGTCACCTTGCCCTGCTCGATCTTGTCGAGATTGGCCGCGGACACGTCGAGCTCGTAGTCGACGCCGAGCCACGACCACGAAACGGTCTGTGCGTCTTGGGGATCGAGTTCGCGACCGTCCAGGTCGTCGACAAAGGTCACCGTCTGAATTTTCGACACGCCCCCAACGGTAGTCGATAGACGCGCGGGAAGCATGAACCTGCGCTTTCCCGGTGTCGGGATTCTCGGGCGAATCGTCCGACATCGCGATTACCGAATGCGCAACACGGAGTCAATTGCGGCCGGGAATGGCGAATCGGGGCGGTTCGGGATGGCGAATGGATTCTTCCGGACGTGACGGTTCCGATGTTCTCGACGCCGATGACCGGGAGGCTTCCGGCTTTCGCGTCGGCTTGATGCGGGGAGTCGAGTCGGTTGTCGTCCGCCGATTGGCCTCCGCGCCGAGTCCGCTGCCCGTCGTGTCGTCGACGCGTAGGCACATCGACCGGATTACGTGGTGCGCGGTCACCAGTCCGTAGGTCATCGGCAGGCCCAGGGCCGTGACGAGCAGTCTGGTGGGTCGTAGCGGGCTGTCACCGACGATCGACGGCTCGATGACATTGCCTACTTCCCGGATCAAATGCAGCGCCAACGTGTACGCATAATGCGCCGCGGTGATCGGTTTGCTGACCGTGAGCTCGTCCAGGGACACGGTCTCCCATGGGTCCGCCCCGTGGCCGATGTTGTGCCCGATGCCGAGAAGGATGTCGAGCGGCGCCCCGCCGAAGATCGGGATCAGCGAACCGAACAACGACGCCGCCAACTCGCCGACCGAGCGGTCCTCCGCGGGATCGAGCGGAATGAGGTTGTGATGAATGCGGATTCCGCGCATGGCGCCGAGAATTCTGGTGGTCTCGGCCCGGATGCGGGGTGCGTCGGCGGGATTGTTCTCCTGCGCCTGCGCAGACACATACCGCACCAGCCGGCCGAGTGTGAGCGACCCGATCGGCGTACACGTCTCGACATCCGCCAGGGCGAGGTGGTCGGCGATATCGGCCACCATCGGCGGGATCGGGATGTCGAAATGCACGGTGTCGCTCGCGCGTCCGGCCAGGGCGCGCTGTTCATCGGTGACGCGTGCGAGGCACTGCTCGAGGACCGTTTTCGCGGTGGCGCGCAGCAGGGCCTTCACCGCGAACTCCGACGAGAAGACGAAGGCCGAGATGAGCCAGTTGTAGGTGACGAACGGGGCCAGGAAGTCGGCGTCCGTGCCGGCGAAGGGGCTAACGAGGTCGGGGGTCGAACCGGCGAGGACGCGCGCGGGGATCAGGACCGTGGTGAACAGGTACAGCCACACCGTCTCCACGGCCTGGATGACGGTGATGTTCCCGAGGGGGATGGCCTCGGTGTGCCGGCCGTCGCGGATCTTCAGCAGGTTCGACACGAGGAGCTGCGAGATCGGGTCGCGGTAGTCGAGTGCGGGATCGTCGTCGTCGGCGCCGAGGGTGAGGGGGTGCTCGGTGACGGCGAGGGTCGACACGTGCAGACGGCGCATGTCGCGGTGCGCCGCGACCCGGCTCTGCCTCGCCGCGGCACGCAGAGACGGCGGCAGGACCTCGTACACCGCGTCGAAGACAGAGTCGTACACCACTGCGAGGGTCGTGAAATCGCCGCTTGCGCAGCGTGTCTCGGGGCCCTCAATTGACTTCGGCGTGGGCAGCAGCGGGCGGCTCATGGTCTCGATGCGCTCGAGTCGCTCGGGGTAGGTCTCGGTCTCCGGGTCGACGGTCGGTGTCAGTTCGTGGACCGGCGTCGCACGCAGGGGTGACGCGGAGAAGGGTGCCGGGCTGCCGAGCACCGCGGCGGTGCCCGACCCGCCGGCAAGAGTGGGCAACGACATCGCCAGAGTGAACACGGCGAACATCCGCAGAACCCATGGCGGTACACCCCGCGCCGCATTGCCCCGACCTGAACTCATGCACCCACTACCCGAATAGTCGTTGGTACCCCGGCGACAGTGTCGGCGGACGTCGCCGTCGCCGGCGTCGTGCGCGACCAGAGAAGTCCGCGAAGGGGAAGTTAGTCGAACGAATCTTAAGGTGCGGGGCGGAAGTCCGCGCACCGGGTGGACCGGAGAAGCTGTCGGTGCGTCGTGCAACGATCTCCGGGTGAGACGTCGAGCGGCATGGTTGTCGGGGGTGTTCGCCACGGTGGCGGGCGCCGTGGCCGCCGGTGCGGTGCTTCTGTCGGGCGTCGACGTCGAATCCGGTCCGGGCCTCGAGCGGCTTCCGTCCACCACCAGCCCGGTCGAGTCGCCATCGCAGCCGGCATCTGTCGCGCCGCCGCAGGCTCAGCCACCGACATCCGACAGTGCACTGGCCGATCTCGCGTTGTTGCAGGTGAAGGGCCGCGCACCCAAAACCGGATATGCCCGGGCACGGTTCGGCAAGGCCTGGGACGACGCGGTCGACGTGCAGTTCGGACGCAACGGTTGCCGCACCCGGGAGGACATCCTGCGGCGCGATCTCACCGGCATCACCTTCCATGCCGACGGATGTCGCGTGCTCGCCGGCACGCTGGACGACCCCTACACCGGTACGACCATCCCGTTCACCCGAGGACAGGACACGTCGGCGCTGGTGCAGATCGATCACGTGGTGGCGCTGTCGGACGCCTGGCAGAAGGGCGCGGCCGGGTGGACCGCGGTCAAGCGCATCGAGTTCGCGAACGACCCGCGAAATCTCCAGGCGGTCTCGGGAGCCGTGAACCAGCAGAAGGGAGACGGCGACGCGGCGACCTGGCTTCCGCCGAACAAGTTGTACCGATGCACCTACGTGAGCCGGCAGATCGAGGTCAAGAAGATCTACGGGCTGTGGGTGACGCCTGCCGAACGCGACGCGATGAGTCGGGTCCTCGCGTCGTGCTGAACCCGTCGAGCCGCGGGCGCGCCGGTCGTCGGTAGCCTTGGGGACCGTGACCGCGGACCAGGGACGACCCCAGCCATTCGCCGACCGCGTGGATCGTCATCCTCTGTCCGAGCCCGCCGTCGTGGCGACCCTCGGTGGTGATCTGCGGTCGGCGGGATACACGAACGACGGTGTCACCGAACTGCTCGGCGATGGCGCTCACGATGCCCTCGTCCGCGGTGTCTGGTGGCCGGCCCTCGCCGCGACGCGTGATGTCACCGACCAGCACCGCCGGCTGGCGACCCTCGTCCGACTGTTCCTGCTGGGCTCGGACGAACCCGAAGCCGCTGTCGCGGCGGCATTTCCGACGACGGGCGTCGATGTGCTGGTCACGCAGGGCGTGCTGGCCCGGGTCGATGAATCGCTTCTACGGGCCCGCCTTGACATTCGTCCGCACGCCGACGACACCCGCGACTACCTCGTGATCGCCGACCAGGATGCCGCAATGCGACCCGGACCCGTTGCCCGCGACCACGTCCTGGGGATCGGCGGCGCGTCGATCTCGCTGGCCCGGGCCGTCATCCGCGAACCCGTCCGCCGAGCTCTCGACATCGGAACCGGATGTGGCATCCAGGCGCTGCATCTCGATGCGCACTGCGAGCAGATCGTGGCCACCGACACGAACGACCGGGCGCTGGCGCTGGCTGCGGCGACGGCCCGCCTCAACGGGATGTCGTGGGATCTGCGGGCGGGGAGCATGTTCGAACCCGTCGCGGGGGAGCGGTTCGACCTGATCGTGTCCAACCCTCCGTTCGTCGTCGGCGCGGGCGGGCAGGACTACATCTACCGCGACTCGGGCGTCGTCGGGGACGGGTTGTGCGAGCAACTCGTCCGGGAGTTGCCCGCCCATCTGAATCCTGGTGGCACCGCCCAGATCCTGGCCAACTGGGTCATCCGCGAGGGCGAGGACTGGCGGGAACGGGTCCGCTCCTGGCTCGCCGGCACCGGACTCGACGCCTGGGTCGTCCAGCGGGAGGTCGCCGACCCCATCAGCTATGTGTCGCTGTGGTTGTCCGATGCCGGTGAGGACGAGGCGACCGCCGCGCGGCGAGGTGCGGAGTGGCTCGAATGGTTCGAGGCCAACGGCATCGTCGCCATCGGGATGGGCTCGATCACCGCCCGCGCCCCGCTCGAGGGCGAGCACCGCGAGCCCGACGTCGTGATCGAGGAGATCACCGGCGCCGGTGAAGAGGTGACCGGTCCCGAGGCCCAGGCGTTCCTCGCACGACGGCGCTACCTACGGGAGACCACGGACGAACAGCTGCTCGCTCGGCGGCTGTCGGTGGCCCCGGTCATGCTCGAGGAGCACTCGCTCCCCGGGGACGAGGGCTGGCAACAGGTGTCGGCCGCCGTCCGCCGGCCCGGGGGTCCCGGCGCCGTTCTCGGCGTCGACGAGGTCTCGCGCGCACTGCTTGCCGGCAGTCGGGGGCAGGTCCCGCTGGGCGTACTGCTCGAACTCCTCGCCGACTTCCACGGCGTCGACGCCGACGCACTCGCCGAGGCGGCGCTGCCCGTGGTGCGCGAGGCGATCGGCCGGGGGATTCTGGACGAGGCGACCTGAGGGTGGTTGCGGGGGAAGTGGTTTCGACACGGCTCCTCGCTTCGCTCGGTGCCGGCTCAACCAGCGGGGGTGGGCTCTCGGCTTCGCTCGGTGCCGGCTCAACCAGCGGGGGTGGGCTCTCGGCTTCGCTCGGTGCCGGCTCAACCAGCGGGGGTGGCCGGGAAGGTCGCGTCGAGCGCCGCGGCGAGATCCGCGATGAGATCGTCGGCGTCTTCCAGCCCGACGGAGAACCGCAGATGTCCCCACTCGCGGAACGGTTCGGGGTAGGCCGCGACCCGTGGGCCGTCGGTGCCGACATGGACGATGAGTGACTCGTCGTGTCCCAACGACACCGCCGAGGTGATCGTCGTCAGCGCCGCGACGAATCGGTTCTGGGTGGCCGGATCGCCGCGCACCGCGAACGCGATCATGGCCCCGAAGCCGCGGCCGCCGAACTGTCGTGCCGCGAGGTCGTGTTCGGGATGCGACGCCAGACCCGGGTACCGCACGTAGGTGATGCGCGGGTCGTCGTCGAGGAAGGCCGCGACCCGCTCGGCATTGCGTTGATGCTGGGCGAACCGGAGCGGCAGGGTGATCGCGCCGCGGGCGATCAGCCATGCGTTGAACGGCGAGATGACGCCGCCGACGTCGACCATCGCCTGTTCCCGGATCTGCGACATGAGCTCCGACCGGCCGAGCACGGCACCGCCCATGGCGTCGCCGTGCCCGTTGATGTACTTGGTCAGCGAATGGACGACGAGGTCCGCGCCGTCGGCGAGCGGACGGTACAGAGTGGGCGGCGTGAAGGTGGCGTCGACGAGCAGCAGGGCGTCGGCGTCGGCGGCGATCTGCGCCAGCGCGCCGATGTCGGCGACCTTCGTCGTCGGATTGGCGATCGTCTCGGCGATCAGCATGCGGGTGCTGGGGCGCAGGGCGGCCCGGGTGGCGTCGAGATCGCCGACATCGACGAAGGTCGCCTCGATCCCGTACTTGGTCGGCAGCAGTTCCGACCAGAGCTTCCAGGTGGCCTCGTAGGTGGTGTCGGACACCACCACGTGGTCCCCGGCGGACAGGAACGTGAAGAACACCGCGTGCAGCGCGGCCACGCCCGAGGCCAGGACGACGGCGTCGTCGGCCTCTTCCAGTGCGGCCAGCTTGTCCTGCAGCGCAACCTGATTGGCGCCGGTGTTGCGTGTGTAGAACAGTTGCTCGGTGCCCGACCAGCTCATCGCCTCGGGTTCGGGCGGGAGGTGATACGAGTTCGCCATCGTGATGGGCGTCCGCACCGACGGGCCCGACGAATCGTTTCCGGCGTGCACGCTGCGTGTCATCTCACCCGTCACGGATGAACTCCCATCGGCTCGGTCGCACGTGTCCCGGCCGGCGCTGTTCCGGCCCGGACTGGCCCGTCTCGTTCTGGCCCGTCTTCGGCTGTCCCGGTCCGGTCGACGCCGGGCAGGTCGTCGACGACCGGTCGGGGTTCCCGGGTGACGTCCGAGCTCTCCGGGGTGGGGACGCCGGGCTCGGGGCCGGGGACGATGTCGGGTCGATGCGGACGCACGAGCCGGACCATCCGCAGCGGTAGTTTGTGCAGTTTGTCGACGTGAGCGAAGTACCGGAACTCGGCCCACCCCCAGCAGGCGGCGAACACCAGGAGCGCGACGGCGTCCATCGTGACGGTGTTCCAGGGGCGGTGTGCGATGTGGATCGGCACCACGACGAGGGCGATCGCCTGGATGACGTAGGAGTCGAGACTGCGGGTACCGGTCATGACGAGTGGGCGCAGCCAGTTGTGATGCCACCACCTGAGCAACAGTCGGAAGATCCCGTAGACGGCCGGAATGGCCAGATAGGCGCCGATCGCGCGGGCCGGGCGGAAGTCGAGTTTGTCGGCGACCGCCGGTTCGAGATGGGCCCACGGCCCGTAGTCGATGCCGAAGTGAAAGAACAGTGCCACCGCGAGCGCGACGGCGACGATCGCGATGATCCAGCGGTCGACGAACTCCGTCACACGCCACTGCGACCAGTTCCAGCCGATCACCAGTGCCGGGACGAACATGATCTGCCAGCCGGCGACGTTCTGGATGTGCGGTGCCGCCTGGTAGGCGCTCAGATAGAACCAGTCGGGGGAGTGGACCAGCGAGATCAGGTACAGGGCGATCGAACCGGCGAGCACCCAGCGCCACCAGCCCTGACGCAGGAGGGGGAACAGCCCGAAGGCGGAGATGAGCAAGACCATGTACAGCAGCAGGATGTTGCCCCCGCTGGGCAGGTAATCCATGGTCAGCGCCAGGCGCAGGCCGTCACCCCACCCGTCGACCGGCAGCAGGAGTGTCAGCCATCGGTGACCGGCCAGGGCGGCCGCGACCGCGACGAGGGCGATCGCCAGCTGGCACAGATAGAGGACGACGATCCGCTTGGCAAGACGCTTGTATGCGAAAGCCAGCCCATGGCGAGCGACCCATCGTTGATAGACCAGACCCAGCACGACGCCCGAGAGCATCACGAACGCGGACATGCCGTCGACGTACGGGAAGGCGTGGGTCGGGGTGGCCAGCACGGACTCATGCGCGAAGTGCGCGGTGATCATGCTCCAGATGGCCACCCCGCGGGTGGCATCGATGGCCAGGTCTCGTTTCATTGACTTGCACGATAGACAGCGCCGCGGCCCGGGGGCATCCCGGGCCGCGGCGAGTCGTGAGAGATCCGCTCAGGTGTAGAGGTCGGCGATCGCTTCCTTGTGCGCGTCGTGGATGACATTGCGCTTGAGCTTCATGGTCGGGGTGAGCTCACCGGTGTCGATGGTGAAATCGGTGTCCAGGATCGAGAACTTCTTGATCGCCTCGGCGTTGGAGACCTTGGTGTTCGCCTCCTTGACCGCGGCGTCGATCTCGGCCTTGAGATCGGCGTTCTCGACCAGGTCCGAGATCGGGGTGTCGGCGGGCAGGCCATGACGGTCCAACCAACCGGGCACGGCCTCGGGGTCGATCGTGATCAGCGCGGCGATGAACGGCTTGTTGTCGCCGACGACGAGGCATTGGCTCACCATCGGGTGCGCCCGGATGGTGTCCTCGAGCTGCGCCGGGGAGACGTTCTTGCCGCCCGCGGTGACGATCAGTTCCTTTTTGCGGCCGGTGATGAAGAGGTAGCCGTCGTCGAGGGTGCCGATGTCACCGGTGTGGAACCACCCGTCGCGGATCGCGTCGTCGGTGGCGGACTGGTTCTTCCAGTACCCACCGAACACGACCGGCCCCTTGAGCAGGACCTCGCCGTCGTCGGCGATGGCGACGGTGACGCCGGGGATCGGGCGTCCGACCGAACCGACCTTCTGGTTCTCCTCGTTGTTGGCCGTCACCGCGGCCGTGGTCTCCGACAATCCGTAGCCCTCGTACACCGGGATGCCGACGCCGCGGAAGAAGTGGCCGAGGCGCGCACCGAGCGGAGCGCCACCGGAGATCGCTCCCTCGCACTGGCCGCCGAGGGCGTCGCGCAGCTTTCCGTACACGAGCTTGTCGAAGACGGCGTGCCGGAGCTTCAGGCCGAGGCCGACCTTGCCGGCTTCCGTCGCCTTGCTGTATTCGATCGCCGTGTCGGTGGCCTTGTCGAAGATCGACCCCTTGCCGCCGTCGTAGGCCTTCTGCTTGGCCGAGTTGTACACCTTCTCGAACACGCGCGGCACCGACAGCACGTAGTTCGGCTTGAACACGCCCAGGTCCGCGACGAGGTTCGTCAGGTCGTTGGTGTGGCCGAGGATCACGCCGTTCTCGACGCAGCCGACGGCGACGACGCGGGGGAAGATGTGCGCCAGCGGCAGGAAGAGCAGCGTCGACTTGCCCTCCCGCATACCGGCGCCGACCGCGTCGCGGGTCGCGGCCGTCTCGGCGAGGAAATTCGCGTGCGTCAGGACGACGCCCTTCGGCCGTCCGGTGGTGCCCGAGGTGTAGATCAGCGTGGCGGCATCCGACGACAACGCATTCGCCTGACGCTGGTCGAGGTCCGCGTCGGCGGTCTTCGCGCCGCGCTTGGTGACCGTGGGGAGCGCGTGGTCGTCGATGACCAGGGTCTCCTTGAGGGTGGGCGTCTCGTCGATGACCCGGAGATGGCGGGTGTAGTGCTCATGGTTCTCGACGAACAGCAGCTTGGCGCCGGAGTCCTCGAGAATCCACTGGACCTGGTCGGGGGCGGACGTCTCGTAGATCGCGACGGTGCACGCCCCGGCGCGCCAGATCGCGTAGTCCAGCACGGTCCACTCGTAGCGCGTCGACGACAGGATCGCGACGCGGTCACCGGCCTGCACACCCGAGGCGATCAGACCCTTCGCGACCGCGTCCACCTCGTCGGTGAAGTGCTTGGCGGTGACGTTGACCCACTGGTTGTGCGAGCGCTTGCGGAAGAGCGGCATCGTGGGGCGCTCCGCGCGGTAGCGCAGGATCGTGTCGACGGTCGTCGCCTTGTCGTCGATCGTCAGATCGGACGGGGTGGCGTACTGCTGCTGCATGGCACTCCTGAGACGGGAGAACAAATGGACATTCCGGACACCGGTGTGCGTGTGACCGGGACCGATGGCCGGATGAGTGGCACTGACAGTACCAGTATTCGTTAGATGCATCACACCGGTGACCGAACGTGGCTCGTGCCCTGCTCAGGGGGCTGATGCGACCCCGCCCGGGCGTGATGCCGACTTTCTGGTGGACGGCCATTACAGTTGAGGGCGATGAATGAGACTTCCGCCGCATGAGTACCTCGAATCACGGCGAGCACGACGCCCCCGCCGACCCGCAGGTCGGCTCGTTCGACGACCTCGAGATCGACCCGCGGGTACGCGCGGCCATCACCGACGTCGGCTATGAAACCCCGTCGCCCATCCAGGCGGCGACCATCCCGCCGCTCATGGACGGACGCGATGTCGTCGGCCTCGCGCAGACCGGTACCGGCAAGACCGCCGCGTTCGCCATCCCGATCCTGTCCCGCCTCGACACCTCCGCGCGTACCCCGCAGGCGCTGATCCTCGCGCCGACGCGAGAGCTGGCACTGCAGGTCTCCGAGGCCTTCGGCAAGTATTCGGCGCACATGCCCGAGGTGAAGGTGCTGCCGATCTACGGCGGGCAGTCCTACGGCGTCCAACTCGCGGGTCTGCGTCGCGGCGCGCAGGTCATCGTCGGCACACCCGGTCGGGTCATCGACCACCTCGATCGCAAGACCCTCGACATCTCCGGTCTGGAGTTCCTGGTCCTCGACGAAGCCGACGAGATGCTGACGATGGGCTTCGCCGAGGACGTCGAGCGCATCCTCGCCGAGACCCCGGACACCAAGCAGGTCGCGCTGTTCTCGGCGACCATGCCCAGTGCCATCCGGCGCCTCGCGCAGAAGTACCTGAACTCGCCGCAGGAGATCACGGTCAAGTCCAAGACCGCGACCGCGCAGAACATCACGCAGCGCTATCTCCAGGTTTCCCACCAGCGCAAGCTGGACGCGCTGACACGCTTCCTCGAGGTCGAGACCTTCGACGCGATGATCGTGTTCGTCCGCACCAAGCAGGCGACGGAAGAACTCGCCGAGAAGCTGCGCTCGCGCGGGTTCTCCGCGGTCGCCATCAACGGCGACCTCGCGCAGGCGCAGCGGGAACGGACCATCAACCAGCTGAAGAACGGCTCGATTGACATCCTCGTCGCGACCGATGTCGCGGCCCGCGGGCTCGACGTCGACCGCATCTCGCATGTCGTGAACTACGACATCCCGCACGACACCGAGTCCTACGTGCACCGCATCGGCCGTACCGGGCGCGCCGGCCGCTCGGGCAACGCGCTGCTGTTCGTCTCGCCGCGCGAACGCCACCTGCTGCGTGCGATCGAGCGCGCCACGCGGCAGACGCTGACCGAGATCGGCCTGCCCAGCGTGGACGATGTCAACGCACAGCGGGTCGCGAAGTTCGCCGACTCGATCACCCAGAACCTGTCCTCGGACAACCTGGATCTGTTCCGCGGGCTGATCGAGAACTACGCGCGGGACAACGACGTCGCGATGGCCGACATCGCGGCCGCGCTGGCGCTCGAGACACGAGACGGCGGTTTCCTGATGACGCCGGACCCGCCGCAGTCGGAGAAGCGCCCCGAGCGTGAGCGTGCTCCGCGGCGCCCGGGCGCGAGCTTCGCGACGTACCGCATCGCCGTCGGCCGCAAGCACAAGGTGTCGCCCGGTGCGATCGTCGGTGCCATCGCCAACGAGGGCGGCCTGACCCGTGCCGACTTCGGCAACATCAGCATCCGCGACGACTTCAGCCTCGTCGAGCTTCCCGATGATCTCGACAACGAGACCCTCTCGTCGCTGCGGCATACCAAGATCGGGAAGAACCCGATCGACATCCGCAAGGACATGGGCGCACCGCGCACGCGCGGGGGCGCCAAGCGCGGAGCCGGCGGGCACGGCGGCGGGCGGGACGGTCGTCGTGGCGACAATTGGGGTAAGCGTCCGTCCCCGCGTGTCGCGGGCCGCGGTCGCCATTCCTGACCCTGACGGTTCCGCTGCGGCTCGTCTAGCAGAGGGAGCGCATGAATGCGCCCTTCTGAGAGCTGTGTGAGAAAACTTGTCAATTCGAGATCGTTCCGTAACCTGGTCGACGGGGGTCATTCACGCCACGGCCGTCACCCGATGGCCGTCGCGAACGCATGAACACGGACAAATTCGAGCAACAGGATTGGTGAGTCACCGGTGTCAGTGGTGAATTCGATTTCGGCAGTCGAGGCAATGAATCACAGCCGCGAGGGGAACGCGGTCGTCGTCGACGCACGGCCCCAGGTGGTCCGGCATCAGGGGAGTCTGCCCGGTGCCCTCGTGGTTGACCCGACCGAGGTGCCGAAGCGGTTCACCCCGACTCCGTCGGGCACCTTCCCGGTGATCCGCGACCGCGACACCGAGATCGCCGTGGTGTCGGTCCGTTCGGAGGCCCCGCGGATCGCCGAACAGATCGCCGAGTGCGGATACACCAACGTGCGCTATGTCGACGGCGGATACCGCGCGCTGCGTTCGAGTTCCGTCGGCTGACCGGCCCGGTGTCGGGAATCCGGCCGACCCGCGCGGCGGCACGGAGTTCCTCTGACCAGCGTCTTGTAGCGTAGGAGTCGCCGGCGACGAGAGGAACACATCGGTATGCAGGATGACACGCGCGAGACGTTGCGCGATCAGGTCACCCGACTGATGACGTTTCTGGCCGATCTCGTCCGGTCTCGCTCCGGTGACGTCCACGACATCTCCGACCACCCCGGCCATGTCTGGGTCGGTCCGTCCACCGCCGTCGCCGTACGGTCGAACGCGGTGCCGGGCCAGGTCGTGGTGGAGGTCGGCCCGGACGATCCCGACGCCGCTCGGGCCGGCGCGGTCCACGCCGAACTCGCCGCGTTGGTCGACGCGCTCGGCGCGGAGCCCGAAGAACTCGAACTCGTCATCGCGTCCGCACTGGTCACGGTGCGGGACGCAACAGACGCGGACGCCGACCCGATGGTCCGCGAACACCTCCTCAGTCAGGTTCTGGTCGCCGACCGCGACGCGGACGACACGATCCGGTTGACGCTCGGGGCGGGCTCGTCTCCCGCGGTTCGCGACACTCATCTGCTCGCTGCTCTCGACGGTCTCGATCTCGCGGGTGCTGTCGGGATCCGCGGCAAGCTGTCCGCGCAGACCTCGGTGCTGTCGCCGAAGACCGCCGAGCTGACGGGCGAATGGCGCGAGGCGATCGAGGTCGACGCCGAGCGTGTGTCGTTGACGGTGGAGAGTCGGCCCGCGGTGGTCCTCCGTCGCCGCGGGGTGGAGAGTTCCCTCGCGTTCTACGACGCCATCATCGACGACCTGCGGGACGAGGAGTCGGAGGTACCGGTCGGGCTGACCCAGCTCGTCCGCCCGATCGAGGCTCCCGACCGTCTCGCCGCCCTCCGCGCCCCCGGCGTCCTCGATCCAGCGGACCTGGTCGCCGATGCGCTGTTCCCGTTGCCGTCCAATGCCGAACAGCGCGATGTGCTCGCCCGGCTCGGGTCCGACACCGGTGTGGTGGTCGAGGGTCCGCCCGGAACCGGCAAGACCCACACCATCGCCAACGTGACCTCGGCCTTGCTGGCGAAAGGACAGCGCGTCCTGGTCGTCAGCGAGAAAGCCCATGCGCTCCACGTGCTCCGGGACATGCTGCCGCCCGCTCTGCGGGCGCTCACCGTGTCGATCGCCGACGTGTCCCAGGACAGTTCCGAGGGCATCGTCGATGCGGTGACCGAGCTCGCCGAACGCAAGGCGTCGTTCACGCCGGGGGTCGCCGACGCGGAGATCGCCGACCTGGCCGCGCGCCGCGATCACGCTCTGCGACAACGGGATCAGCTGCTCCGCGAACTCTGGGAACTGCGTGCGGAAGAGACCGAGGTCCACGAATGGGTCGCGGGGGACTATCGGGGATCCCCGGCGGAGATCGTCCGCCGGGTGCGGGCGGACGCCGCCGCGTTCGACTGGATGCCCGGGCCGGTCCACGGCGCGGTGCCCCCGCTGGACTCGGCCGAGTTCGTCCGGCTGGCGGACCTGCTCGCGAGCACCGGTGGCTCCGGATCGCGTCTCGCGCAACGGTTCGTCGACCTCGACCACCACCTGCCCGAGCCGGGGGAGATGGACTCCGTCTGCACCCGGATCGCCGCGCGGCCCCGCGAGCCGATGGCCGGCGCCGGGACGCTGCTGTCCGTGCTCGACGGGGTCGACAGTGACCGGTTGGTCCGGATCAAGGACATCTGCGACGAACTCGCCGTCGCCTCCGGCGAGGTGGCGTCGTACCCGGAGCCGATCGTCGACATGGCGGATCGGCTGCTCGCCGGACGCGCCGCGCACCTCTGGTCGCGGGTGACGACGCTGTCACCGGTCATCGCCGAGGCCGCTCGTCGGGACCGTGACCTGGGCGCGCACGCGGTCGTCGTCGACGGGGCGCGGCCCGGCGACGCCGCGTTGTTCGACGCCGCCGCCGACTTCCTGCGAGACGGCGGTCAGTGGCGGGGACGGTTGCGGCGTTCGCCCGAGCAGCGCGCGGTCGAGGAGTCGCCGGTGCGGGCCACCGTGGACGGGCGGCCTCCTCGCGACGAGGCCTCGTTGCGCCGGGTCGCCGATCACCTCACCGTCATCGACGCGGTACATCAGGTGCATCGCATCCTGGCGGACCTGCACGTCCCGGTGGACGCGTCGGGGTCGCGGTCGGCGCAGCTCGACCACCTCGTCCGCCTGGACAACCAACTGGCGTGGATCTCGAGGCTGCTCACCGGCCGGGAGCATCTCGTCCGTGAACTCGAGGCGATCAGCCCCGGCGGCCCGAGACCACGTACCGTCGCCGAGGCAGCCGAGGTGGCCCATCAGGCGCGATCGGTGGCGGCCGCCAACGACGCGGTCCTCGCCGAACAGGAACTCGCCGACCGCGTGTACGGCCTGACGACCGAACTCGAACAGGGGCCGTCGCCGGAGGGTGACGCGCTGCTCTCGGCACTCGCCACGGCCGACCCGGTCGCGATCCGAGACGCGCGGCGCGCGTTCGCGGCCGCCGCAGCCGAGGCCGACGAGCAGAATGCCCTGGAGCTTCTCGGGCTCCGATTGCGCAGCCGGGCACCCGAACTCGCGAAGACGATGTGGTCGAGCGCGCAGGACCCGATCTGGACCGAACGCGCCCGGGACATGGGCGCGGCGTGGGCGTGGCGGTTCGCCCACACCTGGGCGGAGGAACGCAGCGATCCGTTTGCCGAGGACCGGCTGCAGTCCGACCTCGACGCCGTCGAGGTCGACATCGCGGCCCTCACCACCCGGCTCGCCTCTGCGCGCGCCGTCCGCGAGGTGCTGGCGCGCACCACGGCCGGCGAGTTGCAGGCCGTGCAGTCCTACCGCGACCACATGATCAACCTGGGCAAGGGATCGGGCAAACATGCCAATCGTTTCCGACGCGCGGCGCGCGAGGCCATGGCCGAGGCGCGCAACGCCGTGCCCGCCTGGATCATGTCGATCAGCCAGGTGGCCGAGACCCTCCCACCGCGCCGCAACTCCTTCGACGTCGTCATCGTCGACGAGGCGTCCCAGGCCGACATCACCAGTGCGTTCCTTCTCTGGCTGGCCCCGCGCGTGATCGTCGTCGGTGACGACAAGCAGTGCGCGCCCGTCGGTCTCAGCGGCACCAGCCTCGATTCCGCGTTCGCCGAACTCGATGCCACGCTGCCCGACCTCCCGACATACCTACGCGACGGGTTGACGCCGCGGTCCAGCCTGTTCTCGTTGTTGCGCAGCCGTTTCGGCAACGTCGTGGGACTGCGGGAACACTTCCGGTCCATGCCCGAGATCATCGAGTTCTCGTCGCGCCAGTTCTACGGGTCCGCGCCGCTGATCCCGGTGCGCCAGTACGGTTCCGACCGGCTCGAACCATTGCGGACGGTCGCGGTCGACGGAACGGCCACCGGGACCGGCAACGGCATCAGCAACGAGGCCGAGGCGGCCGCCATCGTCGACGCCCTCCGGGGGTGTCTGGCCGATCCGGCATACGACGATCTGGACTTCGGTGTGATCGCGTTGCAGGGCGTCAAGCAGGTGGAGACGATCGAGAAGGCGCTGCGCGCCGCGATCGACACCGAGACCTGGCGCTCGCGTCGTATCCGCGTCGGCTCACCCCCGGACTTCCAGGGAGACGAGCGGCGCGTGGTCTTCCTGTCGATGGTCGTCTCGGACGCCGGTGCGATCTCCGCGCTGACCCGCGCGGAGTCCCAACGCCGGGTCAACGTGGCGGCCACCCGGGCCATGGACCAGTTGTGGCTGTTCCATTCGATCGGACTCGACGAGTTGCGCCCCAACGACCTTCGTGCCTCGCTGCTGTCCTATGTGTCCGCCAACGAGGGTCCGTCGATCGGGGCCATGCCGTCCGACGTGCCCGACGATCGACGCGTGAGCCCGTTCGACAACCTCCTCGAACAGCGCGTGTTCAACCGTCTCGCGGCGCTCGGCTATCACGTGACCCCGAAGGTCACGGTCAACAACCGGATCGTCGACCTGGTCGTGTTGGGGGCCGATGCGCGCATGGCCGTCGAGTGTGATGCCGACGAGTTCGCCGGGACCGGGCAGCAGGCTCGGTCGGATCTGGAGCGCGAGCGTGAATTGCGCCGTTGCGGTTGGGAATTCGTCCGCGTGCGCGAGTCGGAGTTCGAACTCGATCCCGACCGCGTGCTCGATCATGTCGCCGCCGTGCTCGACGAGCGCGGGTGCAAGCCGGGGTCGCTCGTCGCGGTTCAGACGACGGACGACGTCGGGAGATGGCAGCCGATCGACCTCACCGCGGGGGAGTGACGCCGCACCTCGTCAGCCGAGTGACGCGAGCAACGCCGGCAGACCGACGGCGGCGGGCATCCGCAGACTGTGGGTCACGATGTCGGACAGCGCGGACGGCGACGGGTTGAACTCGATGACCGGGATGCCCGCACGCACCGCGCGTTCGGGTAGCGCGGCTGCCGGGTAGACGATCCCGCTGGTGCCCACGACGAGCACCACCTCGGCCGCACGGAACGCCTGATCCGCTCGCTGCCAATCCGATTCGGGCAGTGCTTCGCCGAACCACACGATGCCGGGCCGTACCCTCCCGCCGCAGCGCGGACACGTGGGCGGGTCGACGCGCGGGTCATCCGGCGCGGTACCGGTGTCGCCGGGATCGGGGAATGCGCCGGGGCCGTCGTACGGGGTCCCACAGACCGAACACCGGGGGGCGAACAGGCTGCCGTGCAGGTGGCTGACGACGTCGCCGCCGGCCCTCTCGTGGAGATCGTCGACATTCTGCGTCACGATCATGACGGTGCGGCTCGTGGCGAGTTCGGCGAGCGCGCGGTGGCCCGCATTGGGCTGCGCGGCAAGCACTTCGCGGGCGCGCCAGCGGTACCACCCCCAGACCAGTGCGGGGTCGCGCGCCCACGCTTCCGGGGTGGCGAGTTCGGCGGGATCGAACTTCTCCCACAAACCGGTCTGGGCGTCCCGGAAGGTGGCGATGCCGCTCTCGGCCGACATACCCGCGCCGCTGAACACCGTGATCCACTCCGCGCGACGCACGAGGTCGGCCACCGCGTCCGGAATCCGGGTCCCGGCCCCGGTGTCCGGGTCGGGCTCGCCGGCGAAGGTCATCCGACGGACTCGATCCCGGCGCGCACCGCAGCCGCGGTCTCGTCGGGGTCGGGGTCGCGGCGGACGAGGAAGCCCTTGGCGAAACTCAGCTTGTCCCCGTCGTGTCTGGGGACGACGTGCAGGTGGGTGTGGAAGACGGTCTGGAAGGCCGCGCGGCCGTCGTTCAGTGCCAGGTTGACCCCGTCGGCGGACACCGGTCCGGTCTTCATCGCGGTGGCGACTCGTTGGCCGGCGCGGAAGAGAGCGGCGCCGAGGGTGGGGTCGAGGTCGTCGAGCCCGGAGGAGTGGACCCGGGGCACGAGGAGGGTGTGCCCGCGGGTCACGGGCCGGATGTCGAGGAACCCGAGGACGTCGTCGTCGGAGTAGACGATGCGACCCGGGGAGGTGCCCGCGATGATGGCGCAGAAGATGCAACTGCTCATGCGGCCGACTCTAGTGGGGTGTCTCGATGGCACTCGGCCTGCGGCTCGGCTGGACCGCGACGCGCAGTGGTGCCCCACATCACATAACGGTTTGATAACGGTTGACCGAGCGAGAGTTCGGGCGCACGCGTACCCCTGGGTATGTTGCCTGGCCTGGCGGTTTTCCGACGCTTCCCATGGTGGTTGACACGGTGCCGAAAGTTACCCGCGCGGTTACTGGTCGGTATACCGACAGGTCACCGACAAACATGAGGGTTCCCTCACTTTCGTGTGTCATCATAGGTGTCATGTTCACGCCGACGCCGGCTCCGGACAAAACCGGTGCGCGCCAATGTTGTTGTGCGGCAGGCGTGTTCCTTTGTTGTACCAGCTAGTTCGATCCGGCGGTGTCGCCACCGCGGCCGGTCGTGCGCGACGGCGGCGAGACCGATCACGTCAGCGCACGGAAAGGCCGCTGCCGACAGCGTTTCTCGCGCCGCCGCGACTCGCAGACCAACCGCACAACACCCACAGACATCTACTGCACCGCACCTACGCACTCCGCAAGTCCACACTCTGAGACCGACCACCACAGAGGAGTATCCGTGACCGTCGACCAGTTCCGCTCCGGCTCGCAGGGCGCCGCCAACGCAGAACGGCCCACCACCACGCTCATCGAGCGGCTCACGCAGGGCGAGCCCTACGCGATCAGCTTCGGCGGGCAGGGCGGCGCATGGCTGCCCACGCTGACCGAGCTGGTCGTCGACGCCGACCTGGAACACCGGGTCGCCACCATCGTCGATTCCGCCGAACGGCTCGTCGAGCCGGTTGCCGACGAACTCGTCGTGGCACGGGTGTCCGGGTTCCACCCGCTCACCTGGGTGCACGCGCACGACGCAGGTGAAGACGTGCCCGCCGAGGCCACTCTCGCCGATTTCACCCTCTCGGGTCCGGGTGTGCTGCTCACCCAGCTCGCCGCCGTGGAGGCACTCCGCAAGCAGGGCCTGGACACCGCCGTGCTCCCGCCGAAGGCCGTGGTCGGGCATTCCCAGGGCTCGCTGGCCACCGATGCGGTGGGCGCCGACGGCCGGATCGCCGAGTCCGGTCAGGGCCTGCTGCTGGCCGTCGCGCACCTCATCGGCGCCGCCGGTTCGTTGACCGCGCGTCGCCGCGGGCTGGGTGTCACCACCGACGGCACGCCGATGCTCGCACTGACCAACGTCAGCCCGGCTCGCGTCGACGAGATCCTGGCGCAGTACCGCGCCGGCCTGTCCGACAACGATCTGACGACCGCCCCGGTGGTCGCCATCAAGAACAGCCGCACCGCCGTCGTGCTGTCCGGGGCACCGCGGCACCTCGCCGCGTTCGCCGCCCTCTGTGAGCGGGTCGCCGCGACCGAGGCCGACGAGCGCAAGCGCAAGCTCACCGGCGGGGCGCCGTTCGCGCCGAAGTTCGACCACCTGCAGGTGTCGGTGGCCTTCCACCACCCGGCGATGGCAGAGGCTGTCGAGCTGGTCGGCCAGTGGGCTGACCGCTGCGGCATCGACCGTGACCTCGCCACCCGCCACGCCCACGACATCCTCGTCGGGCACGTCGACTGGGTCGCCTCGGTCGACTCGATCGTGGCCGGCGGCGCCAAGTGGGTCCTGGACTTCGGTCCCGGGGACATCGCAACCCGTCTCACCGCATCATTGGTCCGCGGGCAGGGCGTCGGCCTGGTGCCCGCCGCGCTGCGAGTCGGACAGCGCAACCTGTTCAGCCCCGGCGGCGTGCCCGAGGTCGCGACCCCGTGGTCGCAGTTCGCGCCGACCCTCGTCGAGCTGCCCGACGGCCGTACCGTCGTCGAGACCTCCTTCACCCGCCTCACGGGACGTTCGCCGATGCTGCTCGCCGGCATGACGCCGACGACCGTCGACCCGGCCATCGTCGCCGCCGCGGCCAACGCCGGACACTGGGCCGAGCTGGCCGGTGGCGGTCAGGTCACCGAGGAGATCTTCGCGCGCAACATCGCCACGCTCACCGATCTGCTCGAGCCGGGACGCGAGGCGCAGTTCAACGCGTTGTTCCTCGACCCCTACCTGTGGAAGCTGCAGCTCGGCGGCAAGCGCATCGTGCAGAAGGCCCGCGCGCAGGGAGCCCCGCTCGACGGCGTCATCGTCTCGGCGGGCATACCCGAACTCGAGGACGCGGTCGCGCTCGTCGACGAGTTCGTCGAGGCCGGACTCCGGTTCGTCGCCTTCAAACCCGGCACCGTGGAGCAGATCCGGTCCGTCGTGCGCATCGCGGCCGAGGTTCCGCATCACCCGATCATCGTGCAGATCGAGGGCGGCCGCGCCGGTGGCCACCACTCGTGGGAAGACCTCGACGACCTGCTGCTCGCGACCTACGGCGAGCTCCGCGCCCGCCCGAACGTCGTGATCTGCGTCGGCGGTGGCATCGGCACGCCCGAGCGCGCCAGTGAATACCTCACCGGCAGCTGGTCGGCCGGCTACGGCTACCCGACGATGCCGCTCGACGGCATCCTCATCGGCACCGCCGCCATGGCGGCCAAGGAGGCGACGACCACCCCCGAGGTCAAGCAGCTCCTCGTCGACACCGCCGGCATCGACGAGTGGATCGGCGCCGGTCACGCCACCGCCGGAATGGCGTCCGGCCGTTCGCAGCTCGGCGCCGACATCCACGAGGTCGACAACACCGCGTCGCGGTGCGGCCGGCTGCTCGACGAGGTCGCCGGTGACGCCGACGCCGTGGCCGCCCGCCGCGACGAGATCATCGCCGCGATGGCCGACACCGCGAAGCCGTACTTCGGCGACGTCGCCACCATGACCTACCGCGAGTGGCTCGACCGGTACGCCGCGCTGGCCGTCGGTGACGCCCGCGGCGAGCAGGTCCCGTGGGCCGACATCACCTGGCAGCAGCGCTTCGTGGAGATGCTGCAGCGCACCGAGGCGCGCATGCACCCGCAGGACTCCGGGCCCATCCCGACGATGTTCGCCGAGGTCACCGCTGCCGCCGATGCGTATGCCGCAATCGACGCGCTCGGCAGCGTGTACCCCGAGATCGACACCGACATCCTGCATCCCGCGGACGTCGCGTTCTTCCTGGAGCTGTGCCGCACCCCCGGCAAGCCCGTCAACTTCGTGCCGGTGATCGACAAGGACGTGCGCCGCTGGTGGCGCAGTGACTCCCTGTGGCAGGCCCACGACCCGCGCTACGGCGCCGACGCCGTCTGCGTCATCCCGGGGCCGGTCGCCGTCGCGGGCATCACCCGCGTCGACGAGCCCGTGGGCGAACTGCTCGATCGGTTCGAGGCCCGGGTCGCGTCCGATCTGCAGGCCACCGGCGAGCGCCCGGTCGCCGTCGCCTCCCGGCACCGGGCCGGGCTGGCCGAGGAGGCCGGCGTGCTGACCTCGGTGCTGGAGTCCGACGACGTCAGCTGGGCCGGCCGGATCGTGGCGAGCCCGATCGCGCTGCTCGGCGATCGCGACGCCTGGACCGTGGTCGGACCCGAGCGGGCCGAACACGCCGTCAGCGGCGCCGTCCTGGAGCAGGTCTCCGCCGACTCCGACGCCACCCGTTTCGACCTCGTCGTCCCCATCTCGGGCGCTTCCGTGCGTATCCCGCTGCTGGCCGGCGAAAGCCTGCGCGACGGTGGTTCGCCGCTGGTGGGCCTCGACGACGCGTCGACCGCGATGCGCGAGATCCTCACCGTGGCCGCCGGCGGCAGCCTGGCCGAGGTGACCGACGGCGTGTCGGTCACGACCGTCTCCTGGCAGCCGGATTCGGTCGCCGATCACGCTGCGGTGACCGGGTTCTCCCTGCCGCCGCACCTGCGCCCGACCACCCCGACCGACCCGTTCGGTTTCGCCGTGCCCGACACCCTGGTCGGCGCGTGCTGGCCGAGCGTGTTCAGCGTCATCGGCGCCGCCCGCACCGATTCCGGTGACCCGGTCGTCGAGGGTCTGCTCGACCTGGTCCACCTCGATCACGCGATCGCGCTGACCGGGGAGATCCCCGCCACCGCAGCCGAACTGACCGTCACCGCACGGACCGGCGCGGTCCGGGATGCCGACGTCGGTCGTGTCGTCGAGGTCACGGTGGAGATCGCCGGACCAGCCGGCCCGATCGCGACGCTCGAGGAGCGTTTCGCGATCCGTGGGCGTCTGGGCGCCGCCGAGCTCACCGACCCGGCCCGGGCCGGCGGTGCACCCGCCGCCGAGCAGTCGGCCACCCGCAAGCTGCTCCGGACGGCCACCATCACCGCGCCGAACCGGATGACCGGTTTCGCCGTCGTGTCCGGTGACCGCAACCCCATCCACACCGACGCCGCAGCCGCGAAGCTGGCCGGTCTCGGCGACCCGATCGTCCACGGAATGTGGCTGTCGGCCGCCGCGCAGCAGGTCGTCACCGCGACCGACGCGAAGAATCCGACGCCATCGCCTCGTCCGCTGATCGGCTGGACCGCACGCTATCTCGGCATGGTCCGGCTCGGCGACCGCATCTCGGTGCGCGTCGACCGCGTGGGTCTCGACAACGGCAACGAGGTCGTCGAGGTCAGCGCCAAGGTCGGCGACAACCTCGTGATGAGCGCGACCGGTCTGCTCGCCGCGCCGCGGACCGTCTACGCGTTCCCCGGCCAGGGCATCCAGAGCAAGGGCATGGGACTCGACGCCCGCTCGCGGTCGAAGGCCGCCCGCAAGATCTGGGATCGTGCCGACAAGCACACCCGTGCGGCGCTGGGCTTCTCGATCCTCGCCGTGGTCCGCGACAACCCGACGACGCTCGTCGCCAACGGGACCACCTACAACCACCCCGACGGCGTGCTGTACCTGACGCAGTTCACCCAGGTCGCCATGGCGACGCTCGGTGTCGCGCAGATCGCCGAGCTCAAGGAGTCCGGTGGCTTCGTCGAGGGTGCCATCACGTGTGGTCACTCGGTCGGTGAGTACAACGCGCTCGCCGCATGCGCCGGCGTCCTCCCGCTCGAGGCCGTCCTCGAAGTCGTGTTCCAGCGCGGCGAGGCCATGCATCACCTCGTCCCGCGAGATGAGCAGGGGCGCAGTGACTATCGGATGGCCGCCATCCGGCCGAGCCAGTTCGGTCTGGCCGACGCCGAGGTCACCGACTTCGTGTCCGGCGTGGGCGCCGCGGGCGGCGAGTTCCTGGAGGTCGTCAACCTCAACCTCCTCGGCTCGCAGTACGCGATCGCCGGCACGGTTCGCGGTCTCGAACTGCTCGAGGCCGAGATCGACCGGCGGCGTGCGGAGTTCGGGGGCAAGCGCGCGTTCATCCTGATCCCGGGCATCGACGTCCCGTTCCACTCGAGCGTGCTGCGCGCCGGGGTCCCGGAATTCCGCGGCAAGCTCGCCGAGCTGCTGCCCGCCGACATCGACATCGACATCCTGATCGGCCGCTACATCCCCAACCTGGTGCCGCGCCTGTTCAACCTCGGACGCGACTTCGTCGAGGAGATCGCGGCGCTGGTGCCGTCGGATCCGCTGAACGAGGTCCTCGCCGACTGGGACGCCTGGGAGGCGACCCCGAGCGAACTGGCCCGGGTGATCCTGATCGAGCTGCTCGCCTGGCAGTTCGCCAGCCCGGTGCGGTGGATCGAGACCCAGGAACTGCTGTTCAGCGGTCCCGAGCGGAACGGGCTGGGAGTCCAGCGCTTCGTCGAGATCGGTCTGAAGGGCGCCCCGACGCTGTCGGGTCTGGCCACCAACACCCTCAAGCTCGACGACTACGCCGCGGCCACCACCGAGGTGCTCAACGTCGAGCGCGACACCGACACGATCCTGGCCAAGGACGCCGGGCACGAGCCCGACGAGGACGAGCTCGACGTTCCCGCAGCGGCCGAGACGTCGGCGGCGGACGCGGCTCCGGCCGCCGCGGCGGCGCCCGCGCCTGCTGCTCCCGCGGCACCGGCGGCACCAGCCGGCGGCCCGCGTCCCGACGACATCGCGTTCACGCCGTCGGATGCGGTGAAGTCCGTGATCGCGCTGTGGACCAAGATGCGCGTCGACCAGATCGGGTCCGCGGACACGATCGAGGCGCTCTGCGACGGTGTGTCGTCGCGTCGTAACCAGCTGCTCCTCGACATCGGCGGCGAGCTCGGACTCGGCGCCATCGACGGTGCCGCCGAAGCCGACATGACCGCGCTGTCGTCGACCGTGGAGACCCTCGCCCGTGGCTACCGGCCGCTGGGTGCGGTGCTCACCGATGCGGTCAGCGACCAGGTCCGCAAGGTGCTCGGCCCGCTGGGCAAGCGCCAGAACTACATCACCGACCGCGTGTCGGGTGTCTGGCAGCTGGGTCCGGGGTGGGGTCTGCACACCACCGTCGCGCTGGCGTTGGGCACCAGGGACGGCGCGTCCGTCCGCGGCGAGGCGCTGGGCAATCTGCTCGACGGCCCGCTGACGGACACCGATTCACTCGACACCCTCATCGACAAGGCCGTGTCCGCGGTGGGTGCGGTCAAGGGCATCCCGGTCGGCAAGCCGGCCGCCGAATCCGGTGGTGGCGCAACGGTCGACGCCGCGGCGCTGGGAGAGTTCACCGAGCAGATCACCGGCCGGTCCGGCGCGCTGGCCTCGGCCGCGTACACCCTGCTGGACAAGCTCGGACTCGCCGAGGTCGCCGATCTCGCCGAGGCCGTGGCCGACCCGAACGCCGAGCTCGCCGAGCTGGTCAGCGCCGAACTCGGGTCGGACTGGGCCCGTACGGTGGCGCCGGCCTTCGACGCGGCCAAGGTCGTCCTCATCGACGACCGGTGGGCAACCGCCCGTGAGGATCTCGTCCGACTCTGGCTGACCGACGAGCAGGACCTCGACGCCGACTTCGACACCATCGTCGGCGGGTTCGCCGGAGCCGGTGACACCGTCGCCGACCACGCCACCTGGTGGCAGGGCAAGGCCCTCGCGAACGGAAACGCCGTGCACGGCCGCATCTTCGGCGCGATCGCGCACGCTGCGGAGAATCCCGAGAAGGGTGCCTACAGCCGCGAGATCGCCGTGGTGACCGGTGCGAGCAAGGGTTCGATCGCCGCCGGCGTGGTCGCCGGGCTGCTGGCCGGTGGCGCGACCGTGATCGCCACGACGTCGCGCCTGAACTCCGACCGTCTCGCCTTCTACAAGAAGCTGTACCGCGAGAACGCCCGGGCCGGTGCCGCGCTGTGGATTGCTCCCGCGAACATGGCGTCGTACGCCGATGTCGACGACCTCGTCGGCTGGATCGCGGGGGAGCAGACGGAGAACCTCGGTGGCACAACGGCAGTGGTGAAGCCGGCGATGAAGCCGACGCTGCTGTTCCCGTTCGCCGCACCGCGGGTCGCCGGTGATCTCACCGACGCCGGTGGTCGCGCCGAGCTGGAGATGAAGGTGCTCCTCTGGTCGGTGGAGCGGCTCATCGGCGGTCTCGCCGACGTCCATTCCGATCACGACATCGCCGCCCGCGTGCACGTCGTGTTGCCCGGTTCGCCGAACCGCGGCATGTTCGGCGGCGACGGTGCCTACGGCGAGAGCAAGGCCTCGCTCGACGCACTCGTACAGCGCTGGTCGGCCGAGGAGTCCTGGGGTTCCAAGACGACGCTCGCCCACGCCCTGATCGGCTGGGTGCGCGGCACCGGGCTGATGGGTCACAACGACGGGATGGTCGACGCGGTCGAGGCGGCGGGTGTGCGCACCTGGAGCACCGACGAGATGGCGGCGAACCTGCTCACCCTGTGCCGCCCCGAGCAGCGGTCGGCCGCGGTGAGTGCGCCGATCCTGGCCGACTTCACCGGCGGCCTGGACAGCTCGACCGACCTCAAGGCGCTCGCGGCCACCGCGGCGGCGGCCGCCGAGGAGTCCGCGGACACCGACGAGGTGTCGGCGACGACCGTCGCGGCGCTGCCGGCACCGGCGCGCGCCCCGAAGGCGATGCGTCCGCAGTGGCCGTCGATCGACGCCCGACCCGAGGACCTCGTGGTCATCGTGGGTGCCGGCGAGCTCGGCCCGTTCGGTTCGGCCCGCACCCGCTTCGAGATGGAGGTCGACGAGAAGCTTTCGGCCGCAGGCGTTCTCGAGCTCGCCTGGAACACCGGACTGGTGCACTGGGATTCGGCGCCGAAGCCGGGCTGGTACGACACCGCGTCCGGAGACCCGGTGCCGGAGAGCGAGATCGCCGAGCGGTACCACGACGAGGTCGTCGCCCGCTGCGGTATCCGCCGCTACGCCGACGACGGGGCGATGGTCGACAACACCTCGCCGCTGCTGACCTCGGTCTTCGTCGACGAGGACCTGACCTTCACGGTCAACTCCGAGGCCGAGGCGCGAGCATTCGCCAGTGCCAACCCGGAGAAGACCCGGGTCACGCAGAACGCCGACGGCGACTGGCAGGTCACCCGGTTGGCGGGCACCGAGATCCGCGTTCCGCGCCAGTTCGCGCTGACCCGGACCGTGGGCGGTCAGATCCCGACCGGTTTCGACCCGACCCGCTGGGGCGTCAGCCCCGACATGGTCGAGTCGATCGACCGGGTCGCCCTGTGGAACCTGGTGGCCACGGTCGACGCCTTCCTGTCGTCGGGCTTCACGCCGAGCGAACTGATGCGCTGGGTGCACCCCGGTCTGGTCGCCAACACGCAGGGCACCGGTATGGGCGGCATGACCTCCATGCGCGACCTGTACATCAACACCCTGCTGGGCGAGGCCAACGCCAACGACATCCTGCAGGAGGCCCTGCCGAACATCGTGGCGGCACACGTGGTCCAGTCGTATGTCGGTAGCTACGGCGCGATGATCCACCCGGTGGCGGCATGTGCGACCGCAGCTGTGTCGGTCGAGGAGGGCGTCGACAAGATCCGCCTCGGCAAGGCGCTGTTCGCGGTGGCGGGCGGCTTCGACGACCTGGGTATCGAGGGCATCGTCGGCTTCGGCGCGATGTCGGCGACCGCCGACTCGGCGAAGATGACCGCGCGCGGCATCGACGATCGCCGGTTCTCGCGTGCCAACGATCGCCGACGCGGCGGGTTCGTCGAGTCGGCCGGCGGCGGCACGATCCTGCTCGCCCGCGGCGATGTCGCGGCCGAGATGGGTCTGCCGGTGCTCGGTGTGGTCGCGTGGGCGCAGAGCTTCGGCGACGGTGTGCACACCTCGATCCCGGCTCCGGGTCTCGGTGCCCTGGGCGCGGCTCGCGGGTCGCTGTCCTCGCCGCTGGCACGTGCGCTCGGTTCGCTCGGCGTCAGCGCCGACGACGTGGCGGTCGTGTCCAAGCACGACACCTCCACCAAGGCGAACGATCCGAACGAGTCCGAACTGCACGAGCGGCTCGCGGCGGCCATCGGCCGCGGCAAGGGCGCACCGCTGTTCGTGGTGTCGCAGAAGTCGCTGACCGGTCATGCCAAGGGTGGCGCGGCGGCCTTCCAGCTCATCGGTCTGTGCCAGATCCTGCGTGACGGCGTGATCCCGCCCAACCGCAGCCTCGACTGTGTCGACGACAAGATGGCCGAGTACCCGCACCTGGTCTGGCCGCGGGAGACCCTCCAGCTCGGCGAGCGGTTCCCGCTCAAGGCGGGTCTGCTGACCAGCCTCGGCTTCGGTCACGTGTCCGGACTGATCGCGGTGGTGCACCCGGAGGCGTTCATCGCCTCGCTGAACCCGGAGGAGCGCGACGCCTACCGTCAGCGCGCCGACGAGCGGACCCGCCTGGGCAGTCAGCGCTTCCTGCAGTCGATCTGCGGTGGCGAGCCTGCCTACCAGCGTCCGCCGAACCGTCGCTTCGACGAGTCGGTCGACGAGCACGACGCCGAGGCGGGCATGCTCCTCGATCCGCAGACCCGTCTGGACGGCGCCGACGTCTACGTCGCCGGTGAGCCGGTGGCGGGTGGTCGGTGACACCCGGTGAGGCGAATGGCGCGAGCGACTACCAAGGGATGAGCGTTCTCGGTGTGGGAATCGACATCGTGTCGATCCCGGAGTTCGGCGAGCAGCTCCGGCAGCCGGGTACGACGTTCGCCGACCGGTTCACGGTCGGCGAGCGTCGGGACTCGGCCGCCGGGACCGGCGACGACGCCCGGCATCTGGCCGCCCGCTGGGCGGCCAAGGAGGCGGTCGTGAAGGCGTGGTCGGTGAGCCGCTTCTCGCGGTCGCCGCTGTTGCCGCTGATCCGGCACAGCGACATCGAGGTCGTGACCGACACGTGGGGCCGTCCGGCCATCCGTCTGTCGGGCGAGATCGGCGAGCATCTGCGCGACACGACCGTGCATGTGTCGCTGACCCACGACGGGGACACCGCTGCGGCGGTGGCCATCCTCGAGGGCAGGTAGCCCCGCGCGGCTCTCAGACCGTCGTCGACTCCTCGAGCAGCAGATAGCCGGCGAGCATCCGCTTGAGTTCGGCGACGGTCTCGTCGTGGTCGTGGCCGTCCTGTACGGAGAAGCTCAGGAGCGAGTAGGCCGTGTGGACGAGCACCTGGGACATCATCTCGCGGCGTTCGCGCTGCGACGGCGTGAGCGGCGCGATGATCCGCGCGACCTGTTCGGCGAGCACCCGTTCGTTCAGCGACGCCGTGGCGCGGGTCGCCGGTGTCGACTGGACGGCCAGCCACACCGCCCGCCGCGACGGGTCGGTGCGCCACAGGGCCGCCAGGTGATCGAGGAACTTCTCGAGCAGGCTGGGCCACTCCAGGGACGGCACCTCCGAGGAAAACGCCGTGAGTTCCTCGCGGACGTCGACGGTGTCCTGGCGGTCCAGCTCGCACACGATGACGTACTTGTTCGCGAAGTACTGATAGAGCGTGCCGATGGGGACCTCGGCCCGGGTCGCGATCTCCTCACAGGTCAGCGATTCGAACCCGACGTCGATCAACAGCTCGCGTGCTGCTTCGAGCATCGCCTGGAACTTGCGCTTGCTGCGTTCCTGAGTGGGCCGCTTGCGCGGCACCAGCGGTTCGGCGGACTCGGGCATCGGGGCCGGCTCAGACGGACAGGTCGCGGCGCAGCTTGGCGACGTGTCCGGTGGCCCGGACGTTGTACTGCGCGAGTTCGATCGTGCCGTCGGCGTCGACCAGGAACGTCGACCGGATGACGCCGGTGACGGTCTTGCCGTACATCTTCTTCTCCCCGAATGCGCCCCACTCGGTGAGCACCTTCTTCTCCGGGTCGCTGAGCAACGGGAACGTCAGGCCCTCGGCCTCGACGAACTTCGCCAGCTTCGCGGGCTTGTCGGGGGAGATGCCGAGGACCGCGATCCCGGCCTCGTTCAGCTCGCCGAGGTTGTCGCGGAAATCGCACGCCTGCTTGGTGCACCCCGGGGTGGCCGCTGCGGGATAGAAGTAGACGACGACCTTGCGGCCGGCGTAGTCCGACAACGAGACCGGGTCGCCGTTCGCGTCGGGCAGCGTGAACGACGGCGCCGTGTCGCCCACGGACAGTCGGGTGGTGGTCTCAGCCATGAGAGCCAGGCTAGTGCATGGCGACATGCCCGGATGCCGGGATGTCGTAGCATCGAGTCGCTGCCATCTGGCGGTTCGTCCCCGGCGCCGAGAGGTCGTGCGGCGGCCGGGAAGTGAGAAGACCAACGAGAAGCGCCGGAAGGATGCAACGTGGCCGGAGATACCGAACGTATCGAGCAGGACATCGCCAAGGCCCGTGAGGACCTCGCCAGCACGCTCGACGCGCTGGCCGAGCGCGCCAACCCCCAGCGGCTCGCCGACGACGCCAAGTCGAAGGCTCTCGCGACACTGCAGACGCCTGCGGTGAAGTACGCACTCGCCGGGGTCGGCGCCCTGGTCCTGCTCGTCGTCGTCCGCAAGGTCGCCTCGCGATGACCCGCTGATCCAGCAATCGGCGGCGCGACCTCGTCCGCACGGGCCCGTCGAACGGCAGAAGCCACTCCGACCAGGCGATTTCACTTCTGCCGCGGGGGTCCTGTAAGGTTCCATCTCGCACCGCCAAGCGCCATTAGCTCAATTGGCAGAGCAGCTGACTCTTAATCAGCGGGTTCGGGGTTCGAGTCCCTGATGGCGCACAGAGTACTCAAGACGCCTCGCATCGAGCGAGGCGTCTTGTGGCGTCTCAGACGGTTTCGACCGCGGCCGGTGGTCGATGAACGGCAGATGAACGTTCGGCGTTTCGGGTGCGCAACACGCCGCTCGAATGGATGACGGCCGAAGCGTTCGGTCCGATCTCTCGTACACTGGTCCGCGACATCGGGGTTCGGAATGTCCGTTTCGGATTCGGGGTGTGCAGTGTTCTCAAGGTTGCGGGGCAGCGTGACCGACCGGTTCGGGGTCGGGGCGTCGACAGGCGGGAGTGAGATGGGGATCGGTCGTACTCGGCGGATGCCGCTGATCATCAGCGGTGTGATGTTGGCAATCGTCGCGCTGGTGACGTCGTGCACGCAGGAGGCGTCGTACTCCGACAACGTCAGCAGTTCGAGTCTCTTCGACGATCTGCTCAAGCCGGGTCTCGAGATCACCGAGTGGGCCGAACGTCCCCTGAACGACAACGCCGTCGGCGTGCAGCCGGGTGCGCCCATCAAGGTGAAGACCAGTGAGGGCACCATCAGCCGGGTGCTGATCAAGAAGTCCGACGGCACCCCCGTCAAGGGCACCCTCGCCGACAACGACACGGTGTGGGTCAGCAACGAGGCCCTCGGCTACAACCGCACCTACACCCTGGAGACCGACGCGGTGGGCATCGGTGGTGCGGTCACCAAGAAGGTCACCTTCACCACGAGCAGCCCCAACAACCTGACGCAGGCGTATCTGACACCGAGCCCCGGCGAGACCGTCGGTATCGGACAGCCGGTCGCGGTGAAGTTCGACGAGCCGATCGCGGATCGTCGTGCGGCGCAGCGCGCCATCCGGATCACCACCGACCCTCCGGTCGAAGGGGCCTTCTACTGGATCAGCCCGAGCGAGGTCCGGTGGCGGCCGGCGGAGTACTGGAAGCCGGGCACCAAGGTGCGGGTCGCGGTCAACACCTACGGCATCGACCTGGGTGACGGACTCTTCGGCCAGGAGAACGTGCGGACCAACTTCACCGTCGGACGCTCGATGATCGTCACGGCCGACGACAACACCAAGCAGGTCGTCTTCGAACGCGACGGCAAGGTCATCCGGACCATGCCGACGTCGATGGGCAAGGCCGGCGACGAGACCGACAACGGCATCTACCTGGTCTCGGACAAGCACGACCACATCATCATGGACTCGTCGACCTACGGCGTGCCGGTCAATTCGTCGAACGGTTACCGCACCCCGGTCGACTACGCGACCCGGATGTCCTACAGCGGCATCTTCTTCCACTCCGCACCATGGTCGGTGTGGGCGCAGGGCAACACCAATACGAGTCACGGCTGCCTGAACCTGAGTCCGGAGAACGCTCTCTGGGTCATGGAGAACACCCTCCGCGGCGACCCGGTCATCGTGAAGAACACCACGGGCGGAACATTGTCGGGCACCGATGGTCTCGGCGACTGGAACATCCCATGGTCGGTGTGGCGCAAGGGCAACGCCGACAACGCCTGACGCTCAGCACGCCTTCGGACGCCACCGAACCGCAGCGCGGTCGGTGGCGTCCGTGCGTCAGCGGGACCCGACGCGGAACGTGCGACTCGTCCCAGAGACGGGCCTCGTCGACCCGTTCGCATCGCGGCTGTCCCCGAAGTAGCGGATGCGGTACATCCCGGACGCGTCCGTCGGCGACCGCCAGGTGATCGTGATCCGCGACGTGTCGGTGCTGCCGGCCGGGCGCGCCCACCGGAACTCCGTGGACCAGTCGTTGTCGTCGGCGACCGTCGTCCACTCGCTGCCGGTACGCCGCTGCACCTCGAGATAGGTCCGGCCGTGCCGGAAGTCGTTGTTGGGATGCGCGCCGACGAACTGCACGGTCACGATCGAACCGGGGCGGTACGTGGCGTCGGGTTCACGCAGGACGTCGCCGTAGCGTCGGCCCGGTATCGGACGGTCGGCGGGGACCGGGGGCACCAGGTCGGGTTGCAGTCCGGACTTGTCGACCGGCGCCGGACCACGGCCGATCCGGCGTCCGGACGACATGGCCGCGGCGAGCGCGGCGAACTCCTGCAGGTAGGCGGACAGGGTGTACCGCCCGAATTGGGTCTCGCCGCCTTCGTAGTGCTGCAGGTCGTATTCCTCGGGCGTCGTGACGTACTGGGTGTAGGCGTTCGCGAACCCCTGCACGAGGACGTTGTCGACGTCGGTCCGCAGTTCGTCGGCGACCACTCGACGCAGCCGCAGACCCGCGACGACGGTGACCTCGGCGGGTACGGCGACGAGCACGAGTTCGCCGATGCGCATGAGCTGCAGCGGCACCACCGCCGGGATCCAGCCCGAGGGCGGCAGCAGACCGAGCGGGAACGCGATCAGTTTGGGCGCCTGCATGTCTCGCATCCACGGTGCGATCGGTGGGACGCGGTCTCCGCCGAGCGCGGTGACGAGGGGATTGGTCATGCCCTCCACGAGGAAGGGCAGCGGTTGCTCGTAGTTGTCCTCGCTGCTGGTCGCGACCGCGCCGGCACCCATCATCGCGGGGGTGGTCGACGCCGGTCGGCCGTCGGGTGTGTAGGTACCGGAGATCCGGACCGCCGACATGTCGACGTACCGCACGATGGAGTCGACGCCGCCCCGGGTCATCGGACGGGCCGCCTCGAAGCCTCGCCGTCCGGCGACGTACTGACGCTCGCCGATGAGTTCGCAGTTGCGCCTGTTGTCCGATGTCGGTCCGCGCGGATCGAACTGCGCGAGTGCGAGGTTCGGCGTCATGTCGCCGGAGTTGGTCTGTGGGAAGGCGGCCACGAACCCGGGCAGGGTGCGCTCCCACAGGTGGCTCGCGTAACCCTTGTTGTCGCCGGCGATGAGGACGTTGCGGTCGGTGAGGGACGTGCCGTGTGTCGGGAACCAGGTGATGGCACCGACATCCCGGCCGCCGGAGGTGTCGTGCCGCCGCAGTCGTAGCACCGTGACCTGAGGGTCGATCGCATCGGGGAAGCGCCGCTTGTCTGCCGACGGGTTCGCGTCGAAGGCGACCCGGGATCGATTCCGGCTGGCGTCGTGCAGTTCCTCGCGGCCGATCGTGACGCTGCCGGGCGCGAGATTCTCGTGCGCGCGAACGATCGCGGCGAACATGCCGTCGATCTCGGCGTCGTAGGAGTTCTTCTTGAACCCGAACGCGGCGAGCGAATACGCGTAGTCCCAGGACGTGCCGCCGCAGGAGGCGTGCGTGTGCTGTGCGTTCAGATTCACGTTCGATTCGGTGTACAAGGAGCCGAATCGGTTGCGCAGCTTGGCCATCAGGCCCATGTGGTGCGACTGGAACAGGCATGCGAGGTCGGCGGTCAGGAAGACGACGCGCTGACCGGTGGCGGGATCGACGATGATGTAGGCCCGCGCCCAGCAACGCTGCAGGAGCCCGGCCGCGACCTGCTCTGGATTCGAATACCCCATCATGCCCTGGCCGGCGACCGCGCCCGTGACATCTCCGATGCCGCAGCCGACGAGGTAACTCGTCGACCCCGGGGGCGACGCGCCGGCCGGGGCGGCGGACAGGCCGGACCCGAGCCCGGCCGCGGCGGCGGTCGCGGCGGCACCGGCCATCAACTGTCTGCGCGTGAGGTCCACGTGCCGTCCTTCCGGGCGTCGGACGACACCGGCAGACGTGCGGTGTCATCGCGGCACACGCCCTGACGGCGCGGCCGTGTGGTCGAGATCAGTTCAGGACGTCGAACTCAGTCGTTGTCGTCGCCGCCCGGGATCCCGATGATGAACCCGATCCCGATGATGATGCACGAGATCAGGGCAACGGCAGGCATGACCCAGTAGGAAGGCATGTGGTGAACGTTACTGCGAGGCATGCCCATGCGCCCGGCTTCGGGGACTTTCGGGGACGAAGGTCCCCGGGCGCCGTCGACCCCCCGACCCCTGGACTTCAACTCGACCGGCAGACCTCGATCGAAGTCTGCCGGTCGAGTTAAAGTCTGGCGGTCGGGAGGTCACGCCTGGCAGACAACGACGGACCGTGAATTGTCCACAGCAACGACCTGACCGGAGACGCGTATTCGGCAGTGCACCGTCCCGGAGCCGATTGCGGCGATGTACATTGCGGCCGGCCTGGTCGCAGGTCTGGTGTTGAGTGTCAGTGAGTACCGTCCGGCGAGGTTCGAGTACGGAATCACATAGTCCTGCCACTGTCCAGGGGCATACGCGATCGACACGTGAGGGGCATCCGCCTCGATTGTGTAAAGCACGTTGACGCTGGCGTTCGCTGGCACAGCGTTCGTCAACCCGAGAGCAGCGCCGGCAAAAACGCAGAGCAGGGCGAGAATTCTACGCACGGGGATCTCCTAGACGGGGATCTCAGTGTGATACATCGCGGGTTCGGCGTAGTGAGGTTGACACCTATTCGTCCGACTGGACGACGGCTTCTGCAACGAGATCACATCTCGCCCAGCTTCCTGTCGTCTCGGACCGGGCCGGTGAAGAGCCCGGACAGTGCGTCGGCGAGATAGTCGTCCTCGGCGCCGTTGCCGGGTAGTTCGAGCGCGCGACGGTACGCGGTCGCCGCGCCGCGGTCGTCGCCCAGTTCGCTCAGCGTGAGGGCACGGGCGATGTGAAAGGGCCGGAACCGGTCGAGTTGTGTGTCCGACTGCAATCGATCGAGCATCGCGATACCGCGCGCCGGGCCGTACGCGCGTCCGACCGCGACTGCGCGACCGACGCGCACCACGGGTCCGGGATCGTGCACTTCGAGTAGTCGGTACAGGACGGCGATCTGGGTCCAGTCGGTCTCGTCCGCGGTGGCGGCCTCGGCGTGCACGGCCGCGATCGCCGCCTGGATCGTGTACAGACCGGCGTCTGCTTGTGCCGCAGCGTGTTCCGCGAGCGCGACGCCCTCGGCGACGAGCGCCCGGTCCCAGAGCCGGCGATCCTGGTCATCCAGCGGAACCGGTCGGCCGTCGGAGTCGAGTCGAGCCGGCCGGCGGGACTGAGTGAGCAACAGAAGGGCGAGCAGTCCGGTCGTCTCGGCGTTGGGGAGCAGTGCGCGCAGGGTGCGCGCGAGGGCGACGGCCTCGCCGGTGAGATCGTCGCGGATGTGCGCGTCCCCGGTCGAGCGCGCGAACCCCTCGGAGAACAGCAGGTAGATGACTCGCAGGACCCCGCCGAGCCGACGCGGGAGATCGCCCTCGCGCGGCGGCGCGAACGGAACACCCAGCGCGCCAATTCGCTTCTTGGCGCGCACGATTCGCTGCTGGGTCGTCGGTACCGGGATCAGCAGCGCATGCGCGACCTCCGCGGTGGTCAGCCCGGCGACGAACCGGAGGGTGAGCGCGACTCGATCCTCGGCGCGTAGCACGGGATGGGTGCAGGCGAAGAACATGCCGAGGCGTTCGTCCGGCAACCCCGGTGGCGGCGCCTCGGCCGGGTCTCTGAACTCCGCAGGGGTGGAGGCACGTTCGCTCTCGGTGTGCAGGCGGGCCAGTTTCCCGGCGAGGACGGATTCACGCCGCACCACGTCGAGCGCCTTGCGTTTGGCCGTCGTCGTCAGCCATGCCTCCGGTGAATCCGGGACTCCGGTACGCGACCAGGTGATCAGGGCCTGCGCGATCGCGTCCTGCAACGCGTCCTCCGCGAGGTCGAGATCGCCGAACTTCTTCGTGAGCGTGGCGAGTACACGAGAACGGACGTCGCGATCGACGGCCGACACCGCCCGGCGGGCCACGGACCCTGCGGAATCCGTGGCCGCCGAACGGTGTGAATTGTTCGTCATCGCTCAGTACGGTGCGAGCGGCCGGATCTCGACATGGCCGCCGGGCGCCGAACCGGGGCTGCGGCGGGCCCACTCGATCGCCTCGTCGACGTTCGCGACGTCGATGACGTACACCCCGCCGACGAACTCCCGCACCTCGGCGAACGGCCCGGACGACGCGACCACCCGCTCGCCGCTGTCGTCGGTGTGCACCACCGCGCGCTCGTCCTCCAGCGCGAAGGAGTTGACGACGACACCGGCCTTGGTGATCTCCTCGTCGAAGGCGAAGAACTCTTCGGGGCTGGCGCCACCGTCCTCACCACAGGCCGGATCGTTGACATGTCCCATGAGCAGCAATGCGTACTTCATCGTTCCTCCAGTCTCGGCCGACTGATGTGGCCATGATGCCGAACCGGATCGGTCCGACACCATGGTGACGTACGGCGATTCCGGATATCGACAGCAAGCCGTGGAAGAGACCGCAGCACCAAAAAGCCCCGCCTGCGGATCGCAGACGGGGCTTCGTCGGGGTGGATGACGGGACTCGAACCCGCGACAGCCAGGATCACAACCTGGTGCTCTACCAACTGAACTACATCCACCATCGGCGTCGGAAACCTGGGCGTCAGCGCCGGGTCTCAGAGCCATCAACACTCTAGCGGGTCGGTGCCGCAGAACTCCAATCGGTTACCCGACCTGCGTGTTCAGGCGGGGCCGAGGTCCTTGACGATCTCGGCGAGGGCATCGGTGTCCGGGCCGGGGGCGGGCACGAACGCCGCGGCGCGGTAGTAGCGGAGTTCCCGGATCGACTCGCGGATGTCCGCGAGGGCCCGGTGCGCGAGCCCCTTCTCGGGCTGGCCGAAATAGACCTTGGGGTACCAGCGCCGGCACAATTCCTTGATCGAGCTGACGTCGACCATGCGGTAGTGCAGGTAGGCGTCGAGTTCGGGCATGTCCCGCGTGATGAATCCACGGTCGGTACCGATCGAGTTGCCCGCGAGGGGGACCGCGCCGGCGGTGGTCACATGCTTGCGGATGTAGTCGAGCACCAGCTTCTCGGCTTCGGCGAGGGTGACGGTGGACGCCCGCACCTCCTCGGTGAGACCCGAGGCCTCATGCATCTTGGTCACCACGTCGGGCATCGACGCCAGCGCCTCGTCGTCGGCGTGGATCACGACATCGACACCGTCGCCGAGGATGTTGAGGTCGCCGTCGGTCACCAGGGCCGCGATCTCGATGAGTTTGTCCGACTCGAGTCGGAGTCCGGTCATCTCGCAGTCGATCCACACCAGTTTGTCCTGCACCCGACAACCTTAGCCAACCTCGCGCGCGAATCCGTGGGACATCGGCCCCCGAGGTCTATCGTGTGCTTGTGACCGAAGCCTCCAGTCCGGCGCAGCACATCGCCGCCGGATACGCGTTCAGCACCGCCGCACTCGAACTGGGCGCCGTCTCGGTGGCGGGGCAGGTGGATCCCGCGGCGAAGGTCCGAATCCCGCTGTCGATGATGAACCGGCACGGTCTCGTCGCCGGCGCGACCGGGACGGGAAAGACCAAGACGCTGCAGCTGATCGCCGAGCAACTGTCGAGCAACGGCGTTCCTGTCGTCATGGCCGACATCAAGGGCGACCTGTCCGGACTCAGCCGAGCGGGCGTGGGCAACGACAAGATCGCCGAACGCTCCCACCAGACCGGCGACGACTGGCAACCGGCAGCGCACCCGGTCGAGTTCGGGTCGCTGGGTTCGGAGGGAATCGGGGTACCGATCCGTGCGACCATCACCTCGTTCGGGCCGATCCTGCTCAGTAAGGTGTTGGGGCTCAACGCCACCCAGGAGTCGACGCTGGGCCTCATCTTCCACTGGGCGGACAAGAAGGCCTTGCCGCTTCTCGATCTGAAGGATCTGCGGTCGGTCATCGCCTTCCTCACCAGCGACGAGGGCAAGGCCGATCTGAAGGGGATCGGCGGGGTGTCGCGGCAGACCGCCGGCGTGATCCTGCGGGCGCTGTCGAATCTCGAGGCCGACGGCGGTGACACGTTCTTCGGCGAACCCGAGATCGATCCCGCCGACCTCATCCGGACGACGCCCGACGGACGCGGCATCATCACGTTGTTCGAGCTCGGTACCCAGGCGGCCCGCCCCGCGCTCTTCTCGACCTTCCTCATGTGGATTCTGGCCGATCTGTTCGAGTTCCTGCCGGAGGTGGGCGACCTCGACAAACCGAAGCTGGTCTTCATCTTCGACGAATCGCATCTGCTGTTCGACGACGCGTCGAAAGCCTTTGTGGACCAGGTCGTCCAGACGGTGAAACTGATCCGGTCGAAGGGCGTCGGCGTGTTCTTCTGCTCCCAGCTGCCGACGGACATCCCGAAAGAAGTGTTGTCCCAGCTGGGTGCCCGGATCCAGCACGCGCTGCGGGCCTTCACCCCCGACGACCAGAAGGCGCTGCGTACGACGGTCAAGACCTACCCCGTGTCGGAGGTCTACGACCTCGAGCAGGTGCTGACCTCTCTCGGTACGGGCGAGGCGGTCGTGACGGTGCTGTCCGAGCGCGGTGCGCCGACCCCGGTCGCGTGGACGGTGGTCCGAGCGCCCCGGTCGGCGATGGAGGCCATCGGCGCCGACGCCGTCACCTCGGCGGCGAAAGCCGGGCCGTTGTACGCGAAGTACGGCACGCCCATCGACCGCGAGTCGGCGTACGAGATCCTGGCCGCCAACACCCTCGCACCGGGGGAGCCCGCCGACGCACCGGCACCCGTGCCGCCGACGCCGGCCCCGGAGCCGATGCCGGAGGAGCCGGGGCTGCTGACCGAGGTGCTCACGAGCAAGCCGATGCAGAGTTTCCTGCGATCGGCGGCCAGCGCGGCCGGACGTGAGTTCAGTCGCGCGATCTTCGGAACGGGGCGTCGCCGCCGGCGCTGAACGGCGGTCTAGACGACTCCTACTCTGCGCTGAACTTGCGGTAGAAGCCGCCGACGATCGGGGCCACCACCCCGCGCGGTGTGTACCCGCCGGCCACCGACATCGCCTTGGACAGGGTGCCGGGCACGACGCGCATCTTGTTGTGCGCCAACGCGTCCAGACTCATCTCGGCGACCTTGGCCGAGGAGTGCCACAGGAAGTCCGGGACGACCTTGTCGACGATGGACGCCTCGTCCGGGGTGGGAGTGTGCGTGCGCACCGGGCCGGGCGCGAGCAGGGTGACGTGCACGCCCTGCCCGGACACCTCGCCGCGCAGGGACTCGCTGAAGCTGTTCACGAAGGCTTTCGATGCCGCGTACGTCGCGTTGTTGGGAATCGGCATGTTTCCGGCGGCTGACCCGACCATCAGGATGCCGCCCGAGCCGCGCCTGACCATCTGCGGGAGCACCGCCAGGGTGAGGTCGTGGACCGCGTTGACGTTGAGGCGGACCTGCGCGCGTTCGTAGTCGGCGTCGAGGTCGGCGACCGGTCCGAAGGTCGCGATGCCCGCGTTGTTGCAGAGGATCGAGATGTCGCGGCCGGCGAACTCGGCGGCGAGCACTTCCACCTTCGTCGGGTCCGACAGGTCGACCGCGCGGACCTCGACCGAGACCTCGTGTGCCGTGCGGAGTTCGCCGGCGAGTTCCTCGAGAAGGTCGCCCCGGCGGGCGACGAGGATGACCGAATGACCCCGGGCGGCCAGCGCGCGTGCGAGTTCCCGTCCGATTCCGGACGAGGCCCCGGTGACGACGGCACGGGCGGTGGCGGAGGGCGGCGGTACCGGCATGTCGCAATGGTAGCCGCCGCCTCTCGCGCCGAGACCGAGCGTCAGTCGATGCCGGCGGCGACCTCGGTGCCCTGCCGGATCGCGCGCTTGGCGTCGAGCTCGCCGGCGTAATCGGCCCCGCCGATCACATGCGTCGTGACCCCGGCCAGCGTCAACGGATCGACCAGATCGCGTACCGACTCCTGGCCCGCGCAGATCACCACGTTGTCGACCTCGAGCACGCGGGTGTCGGTGACGTTGCCCTCGTCGTCGCGGAAGCTCAGATGCAGCCCCTGGTCGTCGATCTTGTCGTAGGTGGCGCCGCTGATCTGCTCGACGCCCTTCATCTTCATCGTCGCGCGATGGACCCATCCGGTGGTCTTGCCGAGGGACTTGCCCTGCTTACCGACCTTGCGCTGGACCAGGTAGACCTGACGCACCGGCGGAAGCGGCCGCGGCTTGGTGACGAAGCCGGGCTTCTCCGGATCCTCCGTCACGCCCCATTCCTGTTCCCACTCTTTGAGATTCACCGTCGGCGACTCGTCGGTGGTGAGGAACTCGCTGACGTCGAAACCGATGCCGCCGGCACCGATCACGGCCACACGCTTGCCGATCTCCCGATGTCCGAGCACGGCGTCGGCGTACGACATCGCCATCGGGTGATCGACGCCGGGGAAGCTCGGGATGCGCGGCACGACGCCGGTCGCGACGATCACGTCGTCGAACTTCTCGGCGATGATCTGCTCGGCGTCGGCGCGGGTGTTCAGCCGGACCTCGATACCGAGCACCTCGATCTGACGGGTGAAGTAGCGGATCGTCTCGCTGAACTCCTCCTTGCCTGGAATGCGTGCGGCGATGGAGAACTGGCCGCCGATGGAGTCGCCGCCCTCGAACAGGGTGACCTTGTGGCCTCGCTTGGCGCCGGCGACGGCTGCCGACAGGCCGGCCGGGCCCGCGCCGATCACGGCGAGGCGCTTGGCCTTTCGTGTCGGACCCAGGATGAGCGTGGTCTCGCGTCCCGCGATCGGGTTCACCAGGCACGACACGTGTTTGCCGACGAAGGCGTGGTCGAGGCAGGCCTGGTTGCAGCCGATGCAGGTGTTGATCTCGTCGGAGCGACCCTCGCGGGCCTTGTTCGCCAGGTGGGGATCGGCGAGGAACGGCCGGGCCATCTGGATGGCGTCGACGCGTCCGTTCGCGAGGATCTCCTCGCCGAGTTCCGGGGTGTTGATGCGGTTGGCCGCGATCAGCGGGATCGAGACCTCGTCGCGGAGCCGTTCGGTGAACTTCACGAACGCGCCGCGCGGCACCGAGGTGACGATGGTGGGAACCTGGGCCTCGTGCCAGCCGATATCGGTGTTGATGGCGTCGACGCCGTACTGCTCGGCCTTGCGAGCCATCAGCGCGACCTCGTCCCAGGTCTGTCCCTTGCGGATCAGGTCGGCGATCGACTGACGCAGGATCACCGGGTAGTCGCGGGGGACTTGACGGCGGATCTCCTTGATGACCTCGACCAGGAAACGCTGGCGGTTCTCGGTGTTGCCGCCCCATTTGTCGGTGCGGTCGTTGGTGTGGGGGCAGAGGAACTGGTTGATGAGGTAGCCCTCGCCGCCCATGATCTCGATGGCGTCGAAGCCGGCCTTGCGTGCCAGCTTGGCGGACTGCCCGAACGACCTGATGACGTGGCGGATGATCGGCTCGGTCATCTTCAGATGCTTGAAGGGGTGGATCGGCGACGGATCGGTGCCGGGAGCGACCTTGAACGGCGTGTATCCGTAGCGGCCGGCGTGGATCAGCTGCATCGCGATCTTGCCGCCCTCGTCGTGCACGGCCTTGGTCACGCGCTTGTGGCGGGTCATGTCGACGACGTTGGTCATCTTGCCGCCGGCGAAGGCGAGCAAACCCGTCCGGCTGGTGCCGAAGCCGCCGGTGATGATCAGTCCCGCACCGCCTTTGGCGCGTTCGGCGAAGTACGCGGCCAGCTTGTCGGTGTCCCAGAACCGGTCCTCGAGACCGGTGTGCATCGAACCCATGACCAGTCGGTTCTCGATGGTCATGCCGCCGATCTGCAGGGGCGTGAACAGGTGCGGATAGTGCTGGTTCGGTTGTGCCGTCGGGGCTGACATGGCGCGACCTTTCATCTCGGTGAACCTGGGTGGACGGATTGGCGGTATCGAAGGTGTTGCGGGACTGGCTAACTCAGCTCTCGGTCAATTCCCGTTCGAGTCCGTGGATGACCTCGTCGCACCATTCGATGTATCCCTGCTCCTGGCGGATGCCGCCGCGGAGGACGAGGTACTGGTGCAGCTTGCGGCCGGTGAGCGTGTCGGGATCGGGGTAGTAGTCGGCCTGGAAGCCGGTGTAGAGCTTCAGTTGCGCGAGGTGCTCGTCGCGGTGGGCCTTGAGTTCGCCGATGATGGCGGCGAGGTCGCCGAACTCCGCGGCCCGCAGCTTCACGCCGATGTCGCTGCGGAGCGGTTGCAGTGGGGTCGGACTCATCGCCCAGTCGGCCAGGGCGTCGCGCCCGGCATCGGAGATCGTGTAGACCTTCTTGTCCGGACGGCCGTCCTGACTGATCGACTCGACGCTGACCAGTTCGTCGTCGAGGAGCTTCTTCAGCGTCCGGTAGATCTGCTGGTGCGTGGCTGACCAGAAGTAGCCAATGCTGCGGTCGAATTGTTGACCGATCTCATAGCCCGTTCCCGGTCGCTCGGCCAGCGACACCAGAATCGCGTGTTCGAGCGCCATGAGAGCAAGCTACCACTGCAACAACGCACTATGCAACAAGGTGTATATGAGTCGAGTTGCATATCGGGCGGCGGCGACGCCGACCCAGGAGGACCCGAAGTGAGGCGTCGTCAGCATCCGTGCCGCACACTGTTCGGCATGGGTGAACCGGAGACGAGGTCTCGGAATCTGCTGTCCTGGAAGCTGACCGACAACGCGGTCGTGGCACCGGAGGAACGGCTGACCTGGCCGCGGACGGTCAGCATCGGCCTGCAGCACGTGGTCGCCATGTTCGGCGCGACCTTCCTCGTCCCGGTGCTGACCGGATTCCCACCGTCGACGACGCTGTTCTTCTCCGGCGTCGGCACGATCCTGTTCCTGCTGATCACCCGCAACCGCCTGCCCAGTTACCTGGGTTCGAGTTTCGCCATCATCGCGCCGGTGACGGCCGCCGTCGCCTCCGACGGGGCGTCGTCGGCGCTCGGGGGACTCGTGGCGGTCGGCGCACTGCTCGTCGTCATCGGGCTCATCAGCCATTTCGCGGGTGTTCGGTGGATCGAGACCCTGATGCCACCCGTCGTGACCGGCGCGATCGTCGCCTTGATCGGGCTCAATCTGGCGCCGGCGGCCAAGAACAACTTCGTCGCCGATCCCGTCCTGGCGACGATCGTGCTGGTGCTGCTGGTGGCATCCGCGGTGCTGTTCCGCGGGCTGCTCGGTCGCCTGGCGATCTTCTTGAGCGTCGTGGCCGGCTATGTCCTCGCGCTGATCCTCGACCGGATCGACAGCGACAACGACTACATCGACACCTCCGCCATCGGCGACGCCGCCTGGATCGGACTGCCCGACTTCCAGACGCCCACGTTCGACCTGGGTGTCCTGCCGTTGTTCCTCCCCGTGGTGCTGGTGCTCGTCGTCGAGAACATCGGCCACGTGAAGTCGGTCGCGATGATGACCGGGAAGGACTACGACGCGACCATGGGTCGGGCGCTGGCCGCGGACGGAGTGGCCACCATGCTGGCCGGCAGCGGCGGCGGGTCGGCCACGACGACCTACGCCGAGAACATCGGCGTGATGTCGGCGACCAAGGTGTACTCGACAGCAGCCTATTGGGTGGCCGGCGGCGCGGCGATCCTGCTCGGACTGTCGCCCAAGGTCGGCGCCGTGATCGCCGCGATCCCGCCTGGCGTGCTCGGCGGTGTCACGACCGCGCTCTACGGTCTGGTCGGTGTCATCGGCGTCCAGATCTGGGTGGCGAACAAGGTCGATTTCTCCAAACCGATCAATCAGTTCACCGCGGCGATCCCGCTCATCATCGGCATCGCCGACTACACCTGGCAGGTCGGCGACCTCGTGTTCGCCGGCATCTCGCTGGGCTCGGTCGCGGCACTGGTCATCTATCACTCCATGCGCCTCATCGGCGGGTGGCGGGGGACGGTGGATGTCGGCCGGACGGGCACTCACCACGGCGACGCATAGGTGTCCGACCGACGAACCCCAACTCGACTGATCGACTTCGATCGAGGTCCAGGAGTCGAGTTGAGGTTCGCAGGTGGACGGTCGCGAGGGGACCGGGATAAAACAGACGACTACTCGAAAGCCTGGCGTGTGTTCGAGTCGCGGCTCACCACGGCAGCCGTAGCGGGATGTCGGGAATCGGCCCCGGCAGGTCGATGTCCCCGTCGGCGCGATCGTTGAACAGATAGAGCCACCACAGGGGAGCGGGTGCGCCGACCGGTGGCGGGAGTTCGGCGACGTCGGGCTTGCGAGGGACGTAGAGGTCGGGTTCGGCGCCGACGATGACCTTCACCATGTTCTGGAAGGCCGTGGATTCCGGGTCGTTCCAATAGGCACCGTGGGTGACCAGACCACCGTCGACCCTGCGTCGATCTGCGTCGAATGTGCGCTCGTCGAGGTCGACTGTGCCGGTGTCGAGCCTGATCACGCCGGGCGCGGTGTCGGGGTCATGGCCATGGGGGTTTCCGGGAAAGGACTGGACGTAGTGGATCGGGTCGCCCGGGAAGGTCAGCGAGTATCGATCCACGCCGCCGGGATGCGGGGTGTCGTAGATGCCGGTGCCCGCCGACGACGCGTAGATGACGCGGTCGGGAGACAAACCGAGTTGTTCGGCCGAGCCCACGACCGACCCGCCGTAGCTGTGGCCGATGTAGGTGGTGGTCGCGCCGGGTGCGAGATGCGCGATCTCGGCGTCGAGTTCGCGACCGAACAGCTCCAGGCGGTGCGCCATGGCTGCGGCAAAGCTCGGACTCGCCGCCGAGCGGAGGTCGGGCGGGAGGTCGCCGTCGAGGTAGAGGAACACCGGGCCGCCGGTGCGTGCCGCGAGTTCGGCTGCGGCCGTGCGGTTGTGGCCGACCACGGTGTCGAGGTTCGTGCCGGTCCCGGGCACGTAGGTCGCCGTGTTCGGGGTACCGGGCCGCAACGATCCGATCATCTCGACCAGTCGTCCGCGCGGGGTGTTGACGAAGGTGATGAAGGTCCGCTCGACGAGTCCGTCGTCGCCGCGGGGTGTCTCGTCGGCGATCGGGTCGGGGCTGGGCTCGAGGAGTCCGCGCAGGGTCCGAGCTCTTCGGCCGTGCCCGCGACCGGCCGCCATCTCGTCGAGAAGCGCGTTGCGGATGTTGATCTCGTTGGCCTGGGCGCGGATCGCGAACGGGACGCCCGGTAGGTTCCCGACGACGTGTGGGTTCGCCTGCATCAGACGTCGGACGTCGTCGGCACCCATCTGTTGGATGATGTCGCGGACCTGGGTCGGCGTGAGCGTCTCCAGCATGCGGACGGCCTGATCCGCGTCCATCTCGGCGTCCCCGGGCAGTGTGACGTCGGGTTGACCTGCCGTCATCGACGCGAGGTCGGCCGCGAAGTTCTCGAGTCGTGCACCGTAGCGCTCGTCGAGGGCGTCGACGGTGTCGAGAGCCTCGGCGATGGATTCCGCGAGAAGGGCGGCCTGACCGTCGAATTCGTGCTCTGGATGTGTCACCTCGCCGTCGTCGAAGACGGTGAAGCCCAGCCCCTCGGCGCCCCGGACGACACCAAGTGCGAAGTCGCGGGCGTAGCCGAGGTCGGCGGCGGCATCGGTGGCCTCGTCGGCGATCATCTGCACCACGTTGCGGACCTCGCCGGCATGATCGTGTTCCGCCCAGATGGCTTGGTGCGCAGCATCGTGCGTGCCGCCCGACCACCTCGAGGCGTTGTCGAAGGCACGCACCGCCCGACCGATGCCGGTGTCGATGCGCTCGGCGAGCGTCGAGGCAGCGGACCCGGCGGCGGCGATCGACTGCGGATCCCACGCGCGCAACTGCGAGAGGGTGGGTCGCATCAGCGGTTCCGAAGCGAGCGGAACCGGGTGCCCGACCGCGCGTCGGCGTCTGCCGTCGTCGCGTCGAACGCCCGCAGCATCTGGCTCATCGTCATCAGGCGTTCACCGATGGAGTCCACCGCCAGCCGTGCGGGTCCGATCGTGGCGGCGAGGGCACGCACGACGCGACTCGAGGGTCCGAGCGCCGCTCCGACGGCCTCGACATCCGCGGCGTGGATCGCGATCGCGGCGGCCCGCCAGGTGCGCGCGATGCCCTCGACCTCGGCGGGATCGACACCGAACAGCGATGCTTCTGAACCCTTCTGGTCTCGTCGACCAGATGAGAGGGGCGGAAAACCGGACAGAGAGCGGGGGAGCGTCATGATCCTCCAGGGAGTCGCGACCCACCGAGGTGTGGGGCAGGACTATGACGCACGGCGTGCCCCGAACGGTTCCCGATCCACTTCGAGCGGTCGGCGACAGGCACATGACGTGCCCCCGGCAGGACTCGAACCTGCGACCTAGGGATTAGAAGGCCCTTGCTCTATCCACCTGAGCTACGGAGGCTGACCGGCGAGCGTGACGTGGCGCACGAGCGGCCGGGCAGAGAGAGTCTACGACACCGTCGTCGCTATGCCGTGCGCCACGGCGGGCCAGGTCGAATTGGGATCACGTCAGTCGCCGGTCCTACAGTTGGAGAATGACCCGCACGTCGACGCCCGCCTCCGCGGAGCAGCATCGCGACGCGATGAACGAACCGCGCGGCGTCGTCACCGCGATCCTGTGGGCATCGGGTTGGCTCGCCGCGATCGTCGCCGTCGCCGTCACCGCGATCTCCGCGGCGTCGGCGCTCCGGCTGACCGGTGTGCCCGATCCGGGGCCGCTGACCACCTACGGCGCACCTGCGCTGACCGCGATCGGCGAGTTCGCCGCGGCGATCGCGCTCGGGTCGGCCGTGTTCGCCGCGTTCTTCGTGCCGCCCCAGGCGAGCGGCGTCCTCGACGTCGGGGGTTACCGCGCCATCCGGATCGCGGCGGCGAGCGCGCTGACGTGGTCGGTCTCCGCTCTGCTGTTGATGCCGTTCTCGGCGTCGGAGGTCAGTGGGGCGCCGCTGGCAGAGGCGATCCGCCCGGCGAACCTGCTGACCGCCTACGGCCAGGTCGCGGAGGTGCGCACCTGGTTCTGGACCGCGGTGTTCGCACTGGTCGCGGCCATCATCGCTCGGGTGACCCTGCACTGGGGCCCCACGATCGCGGTCATCGCGTTCTCCGTGTTCAGCCTGATGCCGTCCGCGCTCGCGGGCCACTCCTCGTCGGGTGGCAACCACGACGTCGCCACCAACAGCCTGATCCTGCACATCATCGGCGCGACCCTGTGGCTCGGCGGTCTCGCCGCGGTCGTGGTCTACGCCCTCGCCGACGGACGATGGCGTGCCCTGGCGGTTCGGCGGTTCTCGCGCGTCGCGTTCTGGTGCATCCTCGTCGTGGGCGCCAGCGGTGTCGTCAACGCCCTGGTGCGGGTGCCGCTCGGCGACCTGTTCACCGACACCTACGGCCGTCTGGTCGTGGCCAAGGTGGTGGCCCTGGTCGTGCTCGGCGGACTCGGCGCGTGGCATCGCCGCGTCACCATCGCCCAACTGGACGCCGACGACAAGCCGTCGCTGTTCGTCCGCTTCGGACTGGTCGAACTCGCCGTGTTCGCCGCGACCTTCGGCCTGGCCGTCGGCCTGAGTCGCACACCGCCTCCGCTCGTCGACACCACCCAGATCTCGGCGACCGAGAACGCGATCGGTTACGACCTCGACGGGCCGCCGACGTTCGTCCGCCTTCTCACCGAGTGGCGCTTCGACCTGATCTTCGGGCTCGCGGCGATCGTGCTCGCCGTCGTGTATCTCCGGGGAGTCATCCGCCTGAGGCGCCGGGGTGATGCCTGGCCGGTCGGTCGCACCGTCGCGTGGCTCCTCGGGTGTCTGCTGCTGTTGCTGGCGACGTCATCGGGATTGGGCCGCTACGCCCCGGCGATGTTCAGCATCCACATGATCGCGCACATGCTGCTGTCGATGATGGTGCCGGTCCTGCTGGTGCTCGGTGGCCCGGTCACGCTCGCCCTGCGGGCACTGCCGCCGGCCGGTCGGGGCAATCCGCCGGGCCCGCGCGAGTGGATTCAGCTGGGCGTGCACTCGGCGCCGTCCCGGATCCTGACGCATCCGCTGATCGCCGCGGTCATGTTCGTCGGCAGCTTCTACGTTCTTTATCTCGGCGGTCTGTACGAGTCCGTGGTCCAGTACCACGCGGCGCACCTGTTGATGAATCTGCACTTCCTGATCAGCGGCTACCTCTTCTACTGGCTGGTGATCGGCATCGACCCGGCCCCGCGTCAGGTGTCACCCGTGGCAAAGCTGGGCCTCGTGATGGCCTCGATTCCGTTCCACGCGTTCTTCGGCATCGCCCTCATGATGACGACCGCGGTCATCGCCGAGACCTACTACCGCGGGCTCAATCTCCCGTGGAACTACGGCCTCTTCGACGACCAACGTGTCGGGGGCGGAATAGCCTGGGCCGCAGGCGAGATCCCCCTGGTGGTGGTCCTGCTCGCGCTGTTCGTGCAGTGGCAGCGCAGCGATACGAAGCTGGCGCGACGCTTCGACCGCAACGCGGACCGCGACCACGACGCGGACCTCGGCAGCTACAACGAGATGTTGAAGGAACTCAACAAGCGCGGTTGAGCGGCAACAGGTCTCAGCCGGACCCCGTCGACACCGTGCAGACCGACGACCCGGCCTGGATCAAGGCGCCGGTGTGCAGGGGATCGAAGCCGAAATCGGCAGCGGTGCGGCCGGTCGCAGTGATCAGCTCTGGGGGACACCGGAAGCTCGTCACGAGTTCGCCTGCGGCGGCAAGCTGGTCGACGATGGCCACGGTGAACTCGTTGATCGCGGTCCGGACCGGACCGAGATCGGACGTCGCAGGTGGAGCAGTCTGCCCAGGCAGCCGCCACTGCGCAAACAGTCCGCGTTGGACGGTCTTGCTAGCCTCGATCTGATCGCGGAACACACCGCGTACGTAGGCGGGGTCGAGACCGCGGTCGGTGGCCAGCTGCGACACGGTGTCGAGGACCACCTGTTCGCGCGCCGGGTCGTCGATGGCCGCGCCGGACGCCCATTTCGTCGCGGCGACGGTGTCGGCCAGTGCGAGCCGGCCCGCGATCGCCTCGGTCAGACCGGTCAATGTCGGCGAAGCGACCGGCGCAGCGCCTGCGAGGGGCGGGGCAACCAGCATTGTTGCCGCTGCGATGAGACCTACCAGGAGCCTTCGGATGCGCACCCTGCGAAGTGTATGGGCGGCGAGCGTCAGGTGCATCGCGATCTGTGGGTAACCCGTCGAGTTCTCCACAGTCGTGCGGCCTCGACGGTTGACGGCCCCGCTGCGGGTGATGCTGGTGCGGCCACACCTTCCCGTGGCCGACAACCGTAGGAGACGACCATGTTTGAGACGTACACGACCGTCATCGGAACCGTAGTGTCCGATCCCCGTCGGCGGCAGACGACCACCGGGGAGGACGTGATCTCCTTCCGCGTGGCGTGCACCTCGCGGCGGATCGACAAGAACACCGGCGAGTGGTCGGACGGACCCACGTTGTACCTGACGGTCAGCTGCTGGCGGCGCCTGCTGACCGGGGTCGGCCTGGCGATCGCCAAGGGTCGACCGGTGATCGCGCACGGTCAGATCAAGACCAACGAGTACCCGTCGGCGGACGGCTCACGTCGCTCCGATCTCGAGATGACGGCCGTGGCCGTCGGACTCGACCTGAGTCGCTGCGTCGTCACTTATCGGGGCACGCCCGCCCAGGGGCGCGCGGCCGACGCGCCGGTCGTCGCAACCGCGCCCGAGACCCGCGAGTCGGCGGCGTGAACGCACGATCGTGGGGTTGAGCCGATTACGACTCAGTCCGAACGGTTCCGGACCAGTCGCCAGTGGTTCTTGCCGTCGGCACGACGATAGGCGAGTTCGTCGAGGACGTTGATCGCGATGGCCAGGCCGCGGCCACGCTCGGCGAAGTCGTCGGGCAGGCTCACGGCGTCGAGATCGACGCGGGCGGGACTGCCGTCGTCGGAGTAGCGGGCTTCGATCCGGTCCGGTGCGACCTCCAGCTCGAGGCACAGGGTGACGGTTGCGCCGTCCCCGGCGTGTTCGATGATGTTGGCGCCGATCTCGGCCACGGCGAGCTCGAACTGCATCGCGTCCATGTCGTCGATGGGGCACTCCGCGAGGAGATCGGCGAGGAGTGCGTGGATGTGGTCCATGGTCTCGAGCGAGGTGATCTCCTCGAGGGTGCGGGTCGCGGTGTTCTCGGTCATCGCCGGGTCCTCGATCTCTGGGTGAGTGGGACGGGTCCCGTCAGGCCCCGTCGAAGGCGTCGTCGGCCGACGGGTGGACGCGCAGAACGCGATTGAGATTGGTCAACTCCAGGACGGTGACCACCTGCGGCGTCGGGGCCGCGATCCGGAGGTCGCCGCCGGCCTGGCGTGCCACCTTCAACCCGGAGACGAGTGCGCCCAGGCCCGAGGAATCGATGAAGTCGGTGCCGGACAGGTCGACGACGATCCGGGCCGAACCGGACCCGACCAACTCGTGCAACTGGTCTCGGAGTCGCGGGGCGACAACCATGTTGAGCCGGCCCTCGGGCCGGATCGCCACGGCGCCGCCGTCGACGCTACGTGTTGCGAAATTCGCCATCACTGCCCTTCCTCATCGGGACCGCGGTACCGCACCGCGGTGATGACAACGCTCAGGATCACCAGATCGAACACTACCCAGAACAGGTTCACGCCGACGCCGAGAACGGAGACGGCGCCCCGGTACAGCTGCACGATACCGATGACCGAGGCCACCACGAGCAACGCCATCGCGATCAGCTGTGGCCGAACGATGTGCCAGGGCAACGCATCCTGCGACTGCTTGGTCTTCGGGGTCACCGCGAAACCGAGCGGACGGTTCATGTAGACGTTGCGAAATGCGGTGGTGCACGCCTTGATCCAGACGGGGAACAGAGCGAGGCTGTACTGCTGGCCGCGCCACGTCGGCGTGCCTCGTGCCACCACCAGGAACAGTATCTGGTTGACCACCAGGAACGGGATCAGCCGCAGGAAGAAGTCCCAGCTGTAGGCCTCGACCGGCAGGATGCCCAGCACCAGGTAGACCACCGGTGCCGCGATGTAGGCGATGGCCGCGAAACCGGCGAGGTAGCTCCACATCGTCGCCCAGTACATGAGTCGCTGGGTGAGGGTGAGGCCCTTCTGTACCAGCGGGTTCTCCCGCAGCATTACCTGGATCGTGCCCTGCGCCCACCTAAGCCGTTGCGTCACCATGGTTTTCAGGTCCTCCGGCGCCAGGCCGAAGGCAAGATTCTCGTGATGGTAGGCGGAGTTCCAGCCGAGGGCGTGCAACCGCATACAGGTCGCCATGTCCTCGGTCACCGAGATGGTGGCCAGGGGCAGCATGGGCTGGGCCTCGTCGGATCGCCCGACGTCGACCGCCGCGACCATGGCGCGGATGGATTCGATGGCGCCGAGCGGCGACCACTCGCGCTCGGCGAGGACCGCGAGTGCGTCGTAGTCGACGGCGCCGGCACCGGCTTCCTGCTCGCTCAGCTCGGTGAGCGCCTCGATGGCCTCGAGGTCGGCGCGCATGGCCTCGACGTCGGCGTCGACGAGCCCGCGTGCCGCCTCGTCGACGCGCGCCTGGAAGCGATAGGTGATCTCGGCCAGTGGCTCTTTCTTCTTCAGCTGCGCGCGAGCGTCTTTCACGGCCTCGTCGACGGCGTCGAGCGCGGCCGAGGCGGTGGGGTTGTCTTTCCCGACCTGCTTGCGCGTCGACTTGAGGACAGAACGCGCGGTGCGCAGGGCGCGATCGATGCCGTCGGAGACGGCGGAGACGTACTGGGTGATGCCGAGCTGCATCAGCGCCTCCCGGCGCAGCACGGCGTTGGATCCGCAGAAGAACGCGGCGTTCCACCCGTCCTTGCCCTGCTGGATCGGCCCGTAGAACAGCGGAGCCTGGCTGCCGAGCGGGTCCCCGGGCGGCACGTTCACGAAATACTGCGGCGTCTGGACGAGGGCCATCTTGTCGTCGTGGAAGTAGCCGAGCGTGCGGTCGAGGATCTGCGGTTCGGGGATCTGATCGGCGTCGAGGATGAGGAGGAACTCGCCGTCGGTCTGCATCAGGGCGTTGTTCAGGTTGCCGGCCTTGGCGTGCCGCGGCTTGTCGAGCCAGTTCGACGATCGCGTGATGTACCCGATGCCTGCCTGGGCCGCGGCCTCGGCGAGCTCGGGTCGATCACCGTCGTCGAGGATCCACGTGGTGTGCGGGTAGGTGATCGCCTTCGCTGCGATCGCAGTCTTCATCACCAGATCCAGGGGTTCGTTGTAGGTGGTGATGAAGACATCGACGGTGGCGCCCTCGGGCGGGGGAGGCGGATCGGGGCGGTGTTGCAGCCGCCACATCGTCAGCCCGAACAGCAACGAGTCGATCAGGCTGTAGGTCTCGGCGACGACCAGGGGAACCGCGATCCACCAGGCGTCCCAGTTCACCGAGGCCAGCCAGCGCCACACGATGTAGTTGATCCCGAGGATCGCGGCGGCGACGATCACCAGCCGCAGCCACGGCGACGGGGCCGTGCGTGCGAGGGTGGCACCCTCGACGCTCTCGCTCATCCCGCATCGTCTCGACGAATGGCCACGACGGTCACATCGTCGATCGGCGGCCGTGAGGCGACCAGTTCGCTCACCATCGAGCACACCTCCGACGGGGTCGAGGTGTCGGCGAACAGTGCCTGCAACGCCGACTCGTGACCAGACGGCAAGAGGTCCAGCAGCCCGTCGGAGGTGATGACGACCATGTCGCCGGGATCTAGGTGGACCCGGGCGGAGTCCCAGGTGTCGTCGCGCAGGATGCCGATCGGCAGACCGCCCCCGGGGAGCGACTCCACACCTCCGGCGGCCCGGCGGACGATCGACAGGCCATGGCCGGCGTCCACGTATTCGAGCTGACCCTCGTCGGTGTGCAGGCGTGCATGGAACGCGGTCGCGAACGTCTCGGTGCCGGCGAAGTCGTCGGCGAGCTGATCGGCCACCGTCTCGACCACCTTCGCGAGGTCGGCGTCGGCCGCGGCATGTCCGGCGGCGTCGAGTGCGCGGGATGCGGCTCGGATCGCCGACCGGACCGTCGCCGTGAGGATCGCCGCGCCGAGCCCCTTTCCCATGACGTCGGCGACGGTGAACACCAGGCCGTCGCTCCAGGGGTAGTGATCGTAGAAATCGCCGCCGACGGCGAAGGCGGGCAGGCACATCGCCGCGATCGACCAGCCGGGAACGACTCCGAGAGGCGGCGGCAGCAATTGACGCTGCACCAGTGCCGCGCGTTCCAGGTCGTCGCTGTTCGCGATCTCCCGCTGCGCCCATGCGGCGAGCTCGCGGAACGCCGCCTCCTGATCGGTGGTGAGTTCCCGCGGCCGGGTGTCGTACAGACAGAAGGTCCCCACGGGATGTCCGCCGGGGCCGTACAGCGGATATCCCGCGTAGAAGCGGATTCCGTCGTCTGCGGCGATCTGCGGGATCGCGGCGAAGGCCGGGACCTTCGAGACGTCGGGGATGATCAGCGCCGGATCGTCGGGGTGGTCATAGGCGCGCGCGACCGTCACCTGGCACACCGTCTGTTCCCGCGGCAGGTTCTGCAGCTCGATGCCGTCGACCGCCTTGAACCACTGCCGGTCTCGGTCGAGCAGCGACACCGTCGACATCGGTACGCCGAACACGGCTTTCGCCATCCGGGTGATCTGCGCGAACCGATCCTCCGGGGGCGAGTCGAGTACGTTCAACTGCTGCATCGAATGCAGTCGTGCCTCTTCGATGTCGGCATCGATGTGCGCGTCCACCAGGGTCACCTCAGTCCCGCTTTCTCGAGTGCGTGCGCCATCGCGGCGCCCGCTGCTGCCGTGCTGCCCAATCTCCAGTCCGCTTCTTTGTCGTGGTCGAACCAGACAAAGCCGGTGACGTTGTCGGCGTCGTCGAGGTAGGTCACCAGGTCGGCGATCCAGTCGGCTTTGGAACCACCGGCTTCTGTCGACCCGACCTCTGTGACGAGTATCGGTTTCTCGGAGGACAAGTTACGAAGCTGTGCAAACGAATCGGCGAACAACTCCGCCGGCGGAGTCCATCGGTGGCCGGGCACCGCGCCCCAGTTGTAGCCGTCGATCCCCAGGACGTCGACGTAGGTGTCGCCCGGGTACCAGCGTGACAGCGGAGCGTCGTCGGAAAGGGGGACATTCGGGGCCCACACCCACTTCACGTTGGTCGCGTTCTTGGACGCGAAGAGGTCGTGGACATGGCGCCACGCGGCGATGTACAGCTCGGGGGAGGTCCCGCCGGCGGGGCTCCACGGGTACCAGTCGCCGTTCGGCTCGTGCGCGAACCGGAGGTAGACGATCCCGCCCCAGGCGACGAGTTCGTCGGCCCAGCGGTACAGGTAGTCGTCGTGGGCTCCGGCCACGATCGACGACATCGTGAACGCGCCCCAGTCGTAGTCGTCACCACCGAGGTGGCGCCACGGCTCCCAGGTGACCACCGGTTCGGCACCCGAGGCGACCACGGCGTCGAGTGCGGCGATCGGGGGGATCGCGGTGAAGTCCTCGAAGAACAGGTTGACGGTCGGCCGGACCCCGACGAGGTCGGTGACCGCGGCGACCTCGGCCGGGCGGAGCGGGCCGCTCGGGGTGCTGACACCGAACCGCAGGCAGTCCCCGGCCGGGCCGTGCAGGGGAGAGATGGTCGGCGGACACTCGCGCGGCGCCGGCTCGCAGGCGACGACGCCCATCGACCCGACCATGACACCCAGGACCACGGACACGATCGTCCATCTGGGTACCGCACCCATCGACCGCTCCCATCGCCTCGCCGCCGCACACCGGCACGGCGCTCACCCATTCCCCCCGTTCTCGTCCCCACGACATTCTCTCGGCAAACCTGCCCACCCGCGCGTCAACCGCGAAAGACGGTGCACCGAACCGGCGCAGACGCACCGGACCGTCGCCCGGCATGCGACGGCGACTAGGCTTGTCCCCATTGTGTGTGCGCCCGGGCGCGCACCCCCCGCGTCCGCGGCAGACAGATCACACGGCATCGAGCAGGTCCGAAGGAGTTTTCACGTGGCTGAGTTCATCTACACGATGAAGAAGGTTCGCAAGGCGCACGGCGACAAGGTCATCCTCGACGACGTCACCATGTCCTTCTACCCGGGCGCCAAGATCGGCGTCGTGGGACCCAACGGCGCGGGCAAGTCGTCGATCCTGAAGATCATGGCCGGCCTGGACCAGCCGTCGAACGGCGAGGCGTTCCTCGACCCCGACGCAACCGTCGGCATCCTCCTGCAGGAGCCGCCCCTCAACGAGGAGAAGACGGTCAAGGAGAACGTCGAGGAGGGCATGGGTGAGATCAAGGTCAAGCTCGACCGCTTCAACGAGATCGCCGAACAGCTCGCGACGGACTACTCCGACGAGCTGATGGAAGAGATGGGCAAGCTCCAGGAGGACCTGGACAACAACGACGCCTGGGACCTCGACTCCCAGCTCGAGCAGGCGATGGATGCGCTGCGCTGCCCGCCGGCCGATTCGCCGGTCACCCACCTGTCCGGTGGTGAACGTCGCCGCGTCGCACTGTGCAAACTGCTGCTGCAGAAGCCCGACCTCCTGCTGCTCGACGAGCCGACCAACCACCTCGACGCCGAGTCGGTGCTGTGGCTGGAGCAGTTCCTCGCGAACTACTCGGGAGCAGTGCTGGCCGTGACCCACGACCGGTACTTCCTCGATCACGTCGCGCAGTGGATCTGTGAGGTCGACCGCGGCAAGCTGCACCCCTACGAGGGCAACTACTCGACCTACCTGGAGAAGAAGGCCGAGCGTCTCGAGGTCCAGGGCAAGAAGGACCAGAAGCTGCAGAAGCGGCTGAAGGAAGAGCTCGCCTGGGTCCGCTCCGGTGCCAAGGCCCGCCAGACCAAGAACAAGGCCCGCCTCGCCCGCTACGAGGAGATGGCGGCCGAAGCGGAGAAGACCCGCAAGCTCGACTTCGAGGAGATCCAGATCCCGACGCCGCCGCGCCTGGGCGACGTCGTGGTCGAGGTCTCGCACCTGGACAAGGGCTTCGAGGGCCGGGTTCTCATCAAGGACCTGTCGTTCACCCTGCCGCGCAACGGCATCGTCGGTGTGATCGGTCCGAACGGCGTCGGCAAGACGACCCTGTTCAAGACGATCGTCGGCCTCGAGCGGCCCGATTCGGGCACGGTGAAGGTCGGCGAGACGGTCAAGCTGAGTTACGTCGACCAGAGCCGCGCCAACATCGACCCCAAGAAGACGGTGTGGGAGGTCGTCTCCGACGGGCTCGACTACATCGAGGTCGGCCAGAACGAGATGCCCTCGCGCGCCTACGTCAGCGCCTTCGGGTTCAAGGGCCCTGACCAGCAGAAGCGCTCGGAGGTGCTCTCCGGTGGTGAGCGCAACCGCCTGAACCTCGCGCTCACCCTGAAAGAGGGCGGCAACCTTATCCTTCTCGACGAGCCGACCAACGACCTCGACGTCGAGACCCTGGGCTCGCTGGAGAACGCGCTGGAGCAGTTCCCCGGGTGTGCCGTGGTCATCAGCCACGACCGCTGGTTCCTCGACCGCACCTGTACCCACATCCTGGCGTGGGAGGGCAACGTCGAAGAGGGGCAGTGGTTCTGGTTCGAGGGCAACTTCGAGGCCTACGAGGCCAACAAGGTCGATCGCCTCGGCGCCGACGCCGCCCGCCCGCACCGGGTCACGCACCGCAAACTGACTCGCGATTAATCCCGGTTCCGCCCGGCGCGGGTGACTAGCATCGGCAGATGTGACGTCACTCGTTCCGGACGCGGTGGACCACTACTTCAGGTCGCGGACCGACGGGTCGGCAGGTGAGTCGGCCGCCGACCGGGTGCGCAGACATCTCGATGACGCGCGGGTCCGCCGCCGCGGAGAGGCGCTCGTCGGGGTGACCGCGGGCGAGGGCGGCACCGTCGAGATCCTCGTCGTCAACGACGACATGCCGATGCTCGTCGAAGCCGTCCTGGCCACGGTCGAGGCGCACGACCTCACCGTCGATCGCATGGACCACCCGGTGATACCCGTTCAGCGGGACCCCGACGGCACACTCGTCGCCGTCGACTCCGGCGAGACGACCCCGGAGTCCTGGATCGCGGTCTGCGGCCTCGCACGTCACCCGGGCATCGATCCGGAACCGCTGCGCGACGATCTCCGCGAGGTCGTCTCGCGGGTCATCGACGTCGACGCCGATGCGTCGGCGATGCGCTCTCGGATGGCGGAGTGCGCCGCCGGGATGGCCGACGCACCGCTGCCGGGGGCCGGAGTCTCCGACGCCGACCGTGGTGAGTACGCCGCGCTGCTCGAGTGGTTCGCCGGCAACCACTTCCACCCGCTGGGCCATGTGCGGGTGGGCGGGGACGGGCCCGCCGGGGACGCCGACCGTCTCGGTGTGTGGCGGACCGACTCCGTCAGCCGCGACTTCCCGTCGGTGACTGATCGTCCGCTGGTCCCGCGGGTCAGCCGGGTGTTCGTGGCGACCGGCATCCAGCGCACCAATTTCCCTGTGCTCGTGCAGGTTCCGACGTTCGATGCGAATGGCGAACACGACGGCGAGCATCGTTTCCTGGGTACCCTCACATCCGCCGGCAATCATCAGGCAGTGCTCGACGTCCCGGTCCTGCGCGCCAAGGTGCACGACGTCCTCGCGCAGGCGGGCGTCGAGGAGGATTCCTTCGCCGGTCAGTCCATGATCGAGCTGCTGCAGAACTATCCGCTGGTGGAGATGTTCTCGTCCACCGAGGACGAGCTCGAACGCCGCCTGACCGAGATGCTGGACGCGGTGGCGACGCGGTCGCTGCGGCTGTTCCTGCGCACCAACTTCGACGGACGCACCGCCGTCGCCCTCATCTACCTGCCCCGGGACCGCTACAACACGTCCACCCGTCTCGCCCTCGAGCGCGCGCTCGTCGCCGAGGTGGACGGGACCGGGCTGGAGTACACGGCGCGTGTCAGCGAGATGCCGTTGGCACTGTTGCAGGTGCTGGTCTGTATCGACCCGACGACGGCGGCCGAACTCGGCTCGGTCGACACCGGATCACCGGCCCACGCACGCGTGCAGGCGGCGCTGGTCGCCGCCATCCGCGGTTGGGACGAGCGGGTGCGCGAACTGGCTGTCGCAGAAGACATCCCGGCACTCGACGGCGGCCCGGACGTGCTGCTGCGCCAGTTGTCCTCGTTGTCGGAGGACTACAAGGAGCTCCGCGAGCCGCATGCGGCCCTCGCCGACCTCATTCGCGTCGTGGGTCTGGAACCGGGTGAGATCGACGTGACCCTCGACGCCGCCGAGACGGCGACCGACGGGCGCGAGCCGGACCGGTGGGTCTTCACGCTGTACCTCTGCGGTGCGTCGGCGACACTGACCGATGTCCTGCCGGTGTTGCACAGTCTCGGTCTCGATGTCCTCGAGGAGCACCCGTACGAGATCCATCGGCTCGACGACACCGTCTGCTGGGCCTACGAATTCAGCGTCCAACTCGCGGCCGGGATGACCGTCGACCTCGACCACACCGACGACCTCGCCGATCGGTTCACCGAGGCGTTCCGCCGGATCTGGCTCGCCGGTGCGGACGTCGACGCCTACAACGAACTCGTCATCAGGTCGGGCCTGGACTGGCGGTCGGCGGCGATGCTGCGCGCCTACGGGCAGTACCTGCGCCAATGCGGGTTCTCGTACAGTTCGGCCCACGTCGCCAGCGTCCTCGGCCAACACCTCGCCATCACCCGCGGCCTCGTCGACCTGTTCGTCGCGTCGTTCGATCCCGACACCGCCGACGAAGAGCGCCGAAAGCGGGTACGCGACAAGCTCGACGAGGAGATCGGACTCGTCTTGAGCCTCGACGCCGACCGCATCGTCTCCGCGTTCGCGGCGGTGCTGTCGGCGACCGACCGCACGAACTACTTCGTCGACGGCGGGTCGTCGGACTCCGATCACTGTCCGGTCATCTCGTTCAAACTCCGTCCGCGCGACATCCCGCAGACCCCTGAACCCCGTCCGCTGCACGAGATCTTCGTCTACTCACCGCGCGTAGAGGGGGTGCACCTCCGATTCGGCTCGGTCGCCCGTGGCGGCCTGCGCTGGTCGGACCGCCGGGAGGATTTCCGCACCGAGATCCTCGGCCTGGTCAAGGCGCAGGCGGTGAAGAACGCGGTGATCGTGCCGCTCGGCGCCAAGGGCGGTTTCGTGGTCAAACGGCCGCCGCCGCCGACCGGTGACGCCGCGCGGGACCGGGAGGCGCAGCGGGAGGAAGGAATCGCGTGCTACCGGCAGTTCATCGCCGGCCTGCTCGACGTGACCGACAACATCGACCTCGCGACCGGGGAGGTCATCCCCGCCCGCGGGGTCGTCCGGCTCGACTCCGACGACACCTACCTGGTGGTGGCGGCCGACAAGGGCACCGCCTCGTTCTCCGACATCGCCAACGACGTGTCGAAGTCGTACGGGTTCTGGCTCGGCGACGCCTTCGCCTCCGGCGGGTCGGCCGGGTACGACCACAAGGCCATGGGTATCACTGCCCGGGGCGCGTGGGAGTCGGTCAAGCGGCATTTCCGCGAGATGGGGACCGACACGCAGTCGCAGGACTTCACCGTCGTCGGGATCGGCGACATGAGCGGCGACGTGTTCGGCAACGGGATGCTGCTCAGCGAGCACATCCGGCTCGTCGCCGCGTTCGATCACCGGCACATCTTCGTCGACCCCGATCCGGAGGCGGCGGCGTCGTTCACCGAACGGAAGCGGTTGTTCGGCCTAACGCGGTCGTCGTGGGCGGACTACGACACCGACCTCATCAGTGCCGGCGGCGGGGTGTGGGAGCGCGACCGCAAGTCGATCCCGATCACCCCCGAGATGGTGGACGCGCTGGGCATGGAAGACGGCACGACAGAACTCTCACCACCCGAATTGATACGCGCGATCCTGCTCGCTCCGGTCGACCTCCTGTGGAACGGCGGCATCGGGACCTACGTGAAGGCGTCGACCGAATCACATGCGAGTGTCGGCGACAAGTCCAACGACGCGATCCGAGTCGACGGAAACGAGTTGCGTGCCAAGGTGATCGGAGAGGGCGGCAACCTCGGGGTCACCGAACGCGGGCGCATCGAGTTCGACCTCGCCGGGGGCCGGATCAACACCGACGCCCTCGACAACTCGGCCGGGGTCGACTGTTCCGACCACGAGGTGAACATCAAGATCCTGCTCGACGCGGCGGTCTCGGCGGGCGGCCTCGACGCCGACGAACGCGACCCCCTGCTGGAGTCGATGACCGACGAGGTCGCCGAACTCGTTCTCGCCGACAACATCTCGCAGAACTCCGAGCTCGGATTCTGCCGCACATTCGAGCTGCTGCGGGTGGAGGTGCACGCCCGCATGCTCGAACACCTCGCCGCCAAACGGGGCGTCGACCTACGCCTGGAGGCGCTGCCCGAGCCGCGCGAGCTGCGCAAGCGGGTCGGCGGCGAGCTCCACCGCGGTCTCACGTCGCCCGAGTTCGCGACGCTCATGGCGCACGTCAAGCTCGAGTCCAAATCCGACCTGCTCGCCACCGACCTCCCCGACAACGACGTGTTCGCACCCCGCGTCGCGCGCTATTTCCCGGACGCGGTGCGCACCGAGCATTCCGACGCGATCAGCGGACACCGGTTGCGGCGTCAGATCGTGGCGACGACCCTCGTCAACGACGTGATCGACCACGCCGGGATGACCCACCTGTTCCGGTTGAGCGAGGGGAGCAGCTGCAGTACCGAGGAGGGCGTCCGCGCGTATGTGGTGTCCAACAAGGTCTTCGGCATGAATGAGGTGTTCGAGGGCATCCGGCATGCACCGGCTCCGGTCGAAGCTGTCGACGAGATGATGCTGTACGCGCGCCGTCTGCTGTTCCGCGCCTCGCGGTGGCTGCTCGCCTTCCGGCCGCAACCATTGGCCATGGCCGCCGAGATCACCCGCTACGGCGAGCGGGTGGCAGCACTGTCCGAGGTCATCGACGACTGGTACGGGCCGAGTTCGGCACGCGATATCGCCGAGCGCGCCGACACCTACATCGAGCACGGCGTTCCCGAGAACCTCGCCCACACCGTCGCGGCTAGCCTGCACCGCTTCTGTCTGCTCGACATCATCGACGCGGCCGAGATCGCCGACCGGGACGCCGGCGAGGTCGGCGACCTCTACTTCGGGGTGATGGAGCACTTCGGTCTCGAACAGCTGCTCACGGCGGTGTCGGGACTCGAATTCGGCGATCGATGGCATGCGCTGGCCCGGTTGGCAGTGCGTGACGACATGCACGGTGCGCTCCGTGCGCTGGCCCTGCGGATCCTGGAGGTCAGCGAACCCGGCGAGAGCACGGCCGACAAGATCGCCGAGTGGGAGTCCTCGCGGTCGAACCGGCTGAGCCGGGTACGTAGCGTGCTCCGGGAGATCGAGGAGACCGGGACCGCGGACCTGGCCACGCTCTCCGTCGCGGCCCGGCAGCTGCGGAGCGTGATCCGCTGATGCGCAGGCGACGGCTGCCGTCGTCGAATCCGTCGCAGTCAGGTGTGCCGAGCGCCTAGCCTGAGCACATGACCCGAACCGCACCGCGCATCTGCCCGCTCTGCGAGGCCACCTGCGGTCTGACCCTCACCATCGGCCGGGACCGCACGACCGGCGGCGAGATCGTCACCGCCGCGCGCGGTGACGCCGACGACGTGTTCAGTGCCGGCTACCTGTGTCCGAAGGGTGCGAGTTTCGCCCAGCTCGACAACGATCCCGATCGTCTCGACCGTCCGCTCATCCGGCGCGATGGTCGGCTCGTCGAAACCGATTGGGACACAGCGCTCACCGCTGCGGTCGACGGGCTGCGCGAGGTGATCTCGACCTCCGGCGGCGAGTCGATCGGCTTCTACCTCGGCAATCCGTCCGCGCACACCGTCGCCGGCACGATGTACGCGCCCTTGCTCATCCGGGCACTCGGTACCCGCAACGTGTTCAGCGCCAGCACCCTCGACCAGATGCCGAAGCAGGCGGCCACCGGTTACCTCGTCGGTCATGCGGGGACTTTTGCCGTCCCGGACCTCGACCGCACCGATCATCTCGTGATCATCGGAGCGAACCCGGTGGTCTCCAACGGCAGTGTGACCACCGCCGCCGACTTCCCCGGGAAACTGACCGCGCTGCGCCGCCGGGGCGGGCGCCTGACCGTCATCGACCCGGCACGCACCCGCACGGCGAAGTTGGCGGACACCCACATCGCGCCGCGGCCCGGAACGGATGCGGCGCTGCTGTGCGCGGTGGTGCAGTGCCTGTTCGACGAGGACCTCGTCGCCGCCGACCTCGGCGGGATCGCCACGCATGTCACCGGCGTGGAGGCGCTGCGCGACGAGCTGAGCGGTTTCACTCCCGAACGGGTCGCCTCGTTCTGTGGTGTGGCGGCCGCCGACATCCGGGCTCTCGCCCGGTCGATCGCCGCGTCGGAATCGGCCGCCGTCTACGGCCGGATGGGCACCACCACAGTGCAATTCGGGACCATCGGCAGTTGGCTCATCGACGTGGTGAACATCCTCACCGGCAACTTCGACCGGCCCGGGGGAGTGATGTTCCCGCTCGCACCGACCGCTCCGTCGCCCCGCCCGGCCCGTGCGGGCCGGGGGTTCCGTACCGGGCGGTGGCGCAGCCGGGTTTCCGGTCACGCGGAGGTCGGCGGTGAGCTCCCCGCCGTCGCGATGGCCGAGGAGTTCGAGACGCCCGGCGAGGGGCGGTTGCGGGCGCTGGTGACGGTGTCGGGTAACCCCGTCCTGTCCGCGCCGAACGGCGCACGACTGGGACGCGCACTCGACGACGCACAGTTCGTGGTCTGCGTCGACCCCTATCTGAACGAGACGACGCGGCACGCACACGTCGTGCTGCCGCCGCCGCGCCCGTCGCAGAGTCCGCATTTCGATGCCATCCTGAACAACCTGGCGGTCCGGGCCACCGCCCGCTACTCGCCGCCCGTGTTACCGCTGCCGGCAGGCCGTCCCGACGAGATCGAGATCGTCTGCCGGCTGATCCTGGGCCTGTCCGGGGCCGGGGTCGACGCCGACCCGGGCCTCGTCGACGAACAGGTCATCGCGGCCACGCTGTCGAAGGAGGTCACCGACCCCTATTCGCCCGTCGCCGGTCGTGACGTCGCCTCGCTCGTCGCGAAGTTGCCCGACGCGCCCGGGCACCAGCGTCGGCTGGACATGCTGTTCCGCCTCGGGGCGTACGGCGACGCCTTCGGCGCGCGCAACGGCCTCACGTTCGCGGATGTGCTGGCCGCGCCGCACGGCATCGACCTGGGGCCGATGCGGCCGCGCCTGCCCGGGGTGCTCCGCACGGCATCCGGCAAGATCGAACTCGCTCCCGACCCGCTCATCGGCGACCTCGCACGCCTGAGCGCAGCGGTGGACGCCGGGGGCGACCCGGCGCCGGCCGCCGACGGCAGCCTGCTGCTGGTCGGCCGCCGCCACCTGCGGTCGAACAACAGCTGGATGCACAATCTCCCGGCCCTCACCGGCGGTACCAATCGATGCACCCTGCTCATGCATCCCGACGATGCCGACCGACTCGGCATCTCCGACGTCGCCAAGGTCCGTGGTGCGGGCGGTTCGCTGACCGTTCCCGTCGAGATCACCACCGACATCCGGCCCGGGGTCGCGTCGCTGCCGCACGGGTGGGGTCATGATGTCGACGGCATCAGACTGGGCGTCGCTGCCGCCGAGCCGGGTGTGAACGTGAACGACCTGAACGACGGCGCCCTGCTGGACCCGCTCTCGGGGACCGTCGTCCTCAACGGTCTGCCGGTGGAGATCGCGCCTGCTTGACCGGGTCGGGTAGTGCGTAGGGTTGGGCCGGGGTGGCCGCGCTGGCCGCCCGCCGACACCGATCTGACAGGGGATGACGCACGTGCTCAACGAGGACGCCGGGACCACGACCGCTGACGGATACCTGGTCAAGGTGCCGGTGCGCTGGTCGGACATGGATGTCTACGCGCACATCAACCACGCCCGGATGGTGACGTTGCTCGAAGAGGCGCGCATTCCCTGGCTCTTCTACGACGGCCGACCGACCGCGCCCCTGCGCGACGGCTGCCTCGTCGCCGACCTACACGTGAGATATCAAGCGCAGCTGCGTCATTCCGAGGGGCCGATCGAGGTCACCATGTTCGTCGAACGCCTGCGGGCCGTCGACTTCACCGTCGGCTACGAAGTGCGCGCGGCGGGTGCCGACCCCGCCTCTCGCCCCGCCGTGGTCGCCAGCACACAGCTCGTCGCCTTCGACGTGGCGGCCCAGCGCATCGCCCGGCTCACCCCGGAACAGAAGGTCTACCTCGCCGGATTCCGCCGCCCTGCCGGGGAATCGGCCACACGCGGCGGGCCGAGTTGATGGAGCGGTTCATCGAGTTCGCGTCCTCGGACCGATCGAACGCCCTCGCGTTCCTCTCGCACGCAGTACGTCTCGACGATGCCGCCGTCGTCCGGGTGGTCGCGCGTTCGGACGGTCTGGTGGCCTTGTGGGCACATACCGGGTTCGACGTCCTCGCCACCCGGTCGGTGACCGGACGAATCGCGCCGACCGACATCGTGTGCGACGCTTCGACACTGCGTGCGACCGTCGAATCGGCCGGCCCGGGCACCGCGGTCGATCCCGGCTTCTCACTCGACAGTGCCTGGCGCGGAGCGCTTCCCGCTGCGGTCGGGTTCCGGCACATCGACGACGTACCCGCCCGCAGCGTGGTCGAACTGTCCCGGGAAGGCGCCCGGGTGGCGCGCGAGGAGGGGAGCGGGCACGGTCCCGCAACGGGTCTGCTCGATCAGGATGTCCTCGAGGTCACGTCGGAGGAGGGTGCGCTGCGGGCCGCGGTGAGCATGCGATCGGTCTTCGCCCTGACCGGCATGGGATTCATCCGCGACGCGGACGGACGAGCGGTCACCGAGACCTCCGACACCGGGGCGATCGCAGCCGACGAACCGGTACGAATCCGGATGTCGGCGGCGTGGATTCGGATCGATGCACGCTTCGGCTCGGTGTACCAGCGCCGGCACCGCGATCTCGCGGTCACCGTCCTGAACTAAACGGTGTGTCTCACGATGATCTCTCTTGTCGCCTGAGCTCCAGCCATGGTGATTCGCACTGGCCGCCACGCAGACACGATTATCTCGAAGTCGGAGGCCTGTCAGTACGTCGTGGTTCGATTTGTAGGACGTCCGGGACTTGGAAAAATCAAGCCTTGACTCGAACATATTTTCGAGTACGATGGTGTCATGTCATCGGGGGCGGGGGCCGGATCCACGGCGGTGGACCCATCACAGGAGTCCGTCGAACCGCGCTTTCGTCCCGACCATGAACTCTCCGCATCCGAACTCGTCGAGGTCCTCAACCACTGCGCGGGCTTGGCGGCAGCGTCCGCGCATCGAATGATGGTCGTTGCCAGCCTCATTCACGATGAACGCGAGATGGATTACGCGCAGCGCCGCGCCGAGACGCACAGCGGCGAACTCGACTCCATCGAAGCCTTCGAGCACCTATCAGCGCGAGTGGCCGCCGGCGAGAACCCCTACGAGCAGTTCGGGCCCAACGGTCTCGAACAAGCCATCGCCGAAGTCGGCGCCACCCTCACCGTGACACCGGCCGAGGCGAAAGACCTCATCGAGGCCGGCGACGCACTGCGCTACCGACTCTCCTTCACCGGGCACGCACTGGCGTGCGGTCGAATCGACAAGCGCCGCTTCCTCATCGCTCTCAAGCGCACCGATCTCATCACCGACGACGAAGAGATGCAGACCGTCGACGCCCATCTCGCCGAAGCGATCTTCGCCCGCCCACCGATGTCGACGGCCCGGTTCACCGCCATGGTCGATTCGATCGTCGCCAAGTGGGCACCCGACGCGATCCGCCGACGCAAGGAGCGAGTGAAGTCCGACCGCAAGGTGACGGTCACCCCCGATCGGTTCACGCCGGGGCAGTCCCGGATCTCCGGGACGCTGCCCGATGCTGATGCCGCCGAGTTCGACGCCCGCCTGACGGCGATGGCCACCGCGGTCCACGCCGGTGACCCTCGAAAGTTGGCCAATCGCCGGGTCGATGCCCTCAAAGCACTTTCGCGCGGCGAAGCCGCCATCACCTGCCTATGCGACGACTGTCGACCTGCCGCAACCGAACCCGACACAGCACCAGATTTCGACCCAGCGACAGTGGATACCGCCGAGCCGCCTGCACCAGCTGCTGAGATGGTGGATGCGGACACCTTCGTCGACCCGTCAGCCCCCGACACCGCTGCCGATGACCCGGCCGCGCCGACCGACTCGGCGTCGGACTCGCTGGCGCCGCGCGCGACCTTTCACATCGTGGTGAACCTGTCGACCCTGATCGGTCTCGACGACGATCCCGCGTTCCTCGACCGCCATGGCATCATCGACGCCGACACCGCGCGAGAACTCCTCGCCGAAGCGCGACGCACCTACATCCATCCCGCACCGACCCCCGCCGCGCCACTGGCATCGGCTCCCGAGGCAGACAGTTCGACAACGCGGTACACCCCGTCGAAGAAGCTGCAGGCGCTGGTGCGTGCCGGCGAACTGTGCTGCACCTTCCCCGGCTGCAACGCCCCGGTCTGGCAGATCGACCTCGACCACACCGAACCCTTCGATCACACCGACCCGCGGCGCGGTGGCCCGACCGATGCGCGCAACCTCAAACCGCTGTGCCGCTTCCATCACCGCATCAAGACCTTCACCAGCTGGCAGGACCACCAAGACGAGTCCCGCACCGCCTGGTTCACCACACCCACCGGTCACATGTTCGTCGGCAACGCCTTCAGCGGACGCGACCTGTTCAACAAGCTCTTCCCCAGACGATCACCCGATCACCCCGCCCGCGACCGACTCACCAAGCAGCGCGACAACGACTTCCGACGCCACCAACGCGCCGAGAAGCGCTGGAACGACGCCAACCCGCCGCCCTTCTAGCAGCGTTTCACGATTGTCTTGCTTGCTATCGACGGCGGTGAGGTGCCTGCGTGCCCCTCACGTGGTCCGCGGCCGGCTGCCCGAGTTCAGTCACACCAGCCAGGCCGCTGCGTCCGGCGCCAGCATCCCGTCGACGAGAGGCGAACTGACGAGCAGCAATTCGCCGGGCGGAAGGGGCACCGGCTCATCGCCGGCGTTCAGCGCGCAGACCAGCTGACCCTCGGAACGACGGAACGCCAGGCATCCCTCCGGCGCGCCGTACCACTCGAGGTGCTCACCGGTGAACTCCGGACGGGTCACCCTCAGGTCGATGGCGGCGCGGTAGAGCGACAGCATCGACCCCACGTCCTCGAGCTGGGCCTCGACGGTGAGCGCGCGCCACGACTCCGGGATCGGCAGCCAGGTCTCGGGCGTCGCACTGAACCCGAAGGGCGGCTCGGTCCCCTCCCAGGGGATCGGGACGCGGCAGCCGTCCCGCCCGCGTTCGGTGCGTCCGGACCGTTCCCACACCGGGTCCTGGAGTGCGTCGTCGGGCAGGTCGTCGACGTTCGGCAGTCCCAGTTCGCTCCCGTTGTAGAGGAAAACCGTTCCGGGCAGGGCCATTTCGACGACGAGCATCGCTCGTGCGCGCCTCGTGCCGCGCTCGAGGTCGAGTGCCCCGGTCTCCGGGTCGGCGACGGCGTATCGCGTGACCTCGCGGGCGACATCGTGATTGGACAGCGTCCACGTCGGAGTACCCGACACCGACAACACCGCGTCGAGTGAGTTCTCGATGGCCTCCCTGATCGCACCGGATTCGAACGGCGCCTTGGCGAGCCGGAAGTTGAACCCGAGGTGCAGTTCGTCGGGACGCAGGTACTCGGCGAATCGCTCGTTGTCGCTGACCCAGATCTCACCGACGTTGGCGGCCCCGGGATACTCGTCGAGGACCTTGCGGATCTTGCGGTGGATCTCGTGCACCGCATAGTTGTTGAAACGCGGGTCGTCGTCGGAGTTCTGCAGCAGTTTGGTCGCCGACAGGTCCATGTCGGGCAGGTCCGCGGGTTTGGCCATGCCGTGCGCGACGTCGATGCGGAAGCCGTCGACACCCCGATCCAGCCAGAAGCGCAGCGTCTTCTCGAGATCGGCGAAGACGTCCGGGTTCTCCCAGTTCAGGTCCGGCTGCTCCTTGGCGAAGATGTGCAGGTACCACTGTCCCGGCGAGCCGTCGGCCTCGGTGACCCGGGTCCAGGCGGGTCCGCCGAAGATGCTGTGCCAGTTGTTCGGCGGCTCGTCGCCGTCGTCACCGAGGCCGTCCCGGAAGATGTACCGCTCGCGTTCGGGACTGCCGGGGGCCGCGGCCAGCGCGGCCTGGAACCACTCGTGCTGGTCACTCGTGTGGTTGGGGACGAGGTCCATCGTCACCCGGATGTCGCGTTCGTGGGCCTCGGCGATGAGCTCGTCGAAGACGTCGAGGTCGCCGAAGAGGGGATCGACGTCCCGGGGATCGGAGACGTCGTAACCGTGATCTGCCATGGGAGAGGCCATGATCGGACTGAGCCAGATCGCATCGATGCCGAGGAGTTCGAGATAGCCGAGTTTGTCGATGACACCGGCGAGATCGCCGACGCCGTCACCGCTGACATCGGAGAACGAGCGCGGATAGAGCTGATAGAACACCGCGGACTTCCACCACGTGGTGTCAGCCGGATCCAGCTGCGACACAACGGGTGGTGCGACCGGTGCGTCGGCGGCGACGACGGCCTCGCCGGCAGCCGGCTCCTCGAGCGCATCGACGTCGGACTCGATCGCGCCGTCGTCGGACTCGATCGCGCCGTCGTCGAACGCGACGTCGGACTCGATCGCGCCGTCGTCGAACGCGACGTCGTCGGGCTGACCCCCGTCGGATGGCTCGGCGGGGACGACCTCTGGTGTCTCATCGCTCACCGTGGTCATTGTGCCCTACCTGAGTTTTCTCGGAGAAATCCAGGTCAGTCGGCGAGTCGGGCGGCGTGTCGGGACAGAAAACGCTCTCAGATGGGTGAATTCATCATCGATTGCGCAGCCATCTCCATGTAGTCGATCAGCGCCTGGCGGTGGGGTGCGTCGAGCGTGTCGTCGTCGATGGAGGCGATTGCGGTGTGCATACAGCGCAGCCACGCGTCCCGCTCGATGGGACCGACGCGGAAGGGGTTGTGACGCATGCGGAGTCGGGGGTGGCCGCGCTCATCGGAGTAGGTTCGCGGGCCGCCCCAGTACTGTTCGAGGAACATCCGCATCCGACGCTCGGCCGGACCCAGGTCCTCCTCGGGATACAGCGGGCGCAGCACCTCGTCGCGCGCCACCTCGCGATAGAACACAGCCGTGAGTCGCCGGAACGTCTCGGCACCGCCGACCTCGTCGTAGAAGGTCCGCGCGGGGGTTGCCGGCGCCGGTGCGGTCGGAGGGGATGTGTTGGGTTCGCCAGTCACCCTCGCCATTGTCCTCACCCGGGCGCGGTGTCTCAACGTCGACGCCGGGTCGGCCCCGTGAGCTGGCCGGACACCGTGAAACAGCTGTCACGGGGACCGCCACCGTGGTGGACTTGTGCTCGGCGGGGTGGCGGGAGGCGAGATGACGCACAGATCACACGCGAAGACGGGACGCGGGCAGATCCGTCCCGCTCCCGGCGCCGGGGCCTGGACACGCCGCCGGGTGCTGCTCCTCAACGCCACGTACGAGCCGCTGACGGCCGTGACGGTCCGGCGTGCGGTCGTCCTCATCCTCCGTGATCGCGCCGATCTGGTGCACGCCGACGAACAGGGCGAGGCGGTGCACTCCGTGGGTGGTGCGGTCCCGGTTCCGACCGTGATCCGCCTCCGCAGATACGTCCACGTGCCGTACCGGGCGACCGTGCCGATGACTCGGGCCGCTCTGATGCGTCGTGACCTGAACGGGTGCGGCTACTGCGGTGCACGGGCGACGACGATCGACCACGTGGTCCCGCGGAGTCGGGGCGGGACGCACACCTGGGAGAACTGCGTGGCGTGCTGTGCCTCGTGCAATCACCGGAAGGCGGATCGTCTGCTCGGGGAGCTGGGGTGGACGCTGCGGACGGTTCCGACCGTGCCGAAGGGCAGGCACTGGCGTGTGCTGGCCACCATCAAGGACATCGATCCGGCGTGGCTGCAGTACCTCGATGCCGGCGCCGCGTGAGGGGCATGATCCGGTCGCACGGGGTCGCCTCACACGTCTACGACGCGCTGTAGGCCCCCGTGGGCCGGGCGGCGGCCAGTGGGTTAGATTGATCAACGATGACCTGCGCCGACAACCGGGCGGGTCCGGCGCGACCATCGAAAGGGTGACATGGACGTCGACAGCCTGATCGTCCCCATCGGAGTGCCAGTCACGATTCTCACGGTGCTTGCTGTTCTGCTCTGTGTTGTCGCGATGGTGTTCTCCTCCGGGGTCAAGTACCCGAAGGTCGAGGAATACACCCTCGACCAGCAGTGGGAACACGCACCGCTTCTCTTCAGTGCCACCGACATCGAACCGATGGCACTTCCGCGGCATGCGGAACCCGGCGACGTCGATGGGAGCTCGGCCAGTGGCAAATGGTGAGGTTACGCACGCAAATGTGAGCGCCGAGGTCGCGGCCCGGTCGGCCGCCGAACTGCCGCTGGGCGCCGTCTTCACCAACAGCGGTCGCATTTCCGCGGCACGCTACCCGGCCGACGCTCCGACGACGCCGCCGTTCAGCAAGAAGGATCTGATCGCGCTCGACGAGACGCTGAAGGCCGCCAGCGAGAAGGCCCTCGTGCGCTTCTCGGTCTACATCGGCGACCTCGACGGTGAGCTGGAGACCAGCGCCCGCGCGATCCTCGCGAGATCGCCCGAGCCCGCGTACGGCACCCTCATCGCCGTCTCGCCGAACTCGCGTGACGTGGTGATCGTCTCCGGCAACAAGGTGTCCACCCGCGTGAACGATCGCGTCGCGGCTCTCGGTGTCACCGCCGCGGTCACCGGCTTCCGTCAGGGCAACCTGATCGACGGGCTGATCGCCTCGCTGCGCGTGATGGCCACCGCCGCCGCCGGCGGCTGATCGCTCGCACACCCGGATACACGAAGGCCGCCCCACCATTCCGGTGGGGCGGCCTTCGTCGTCGCGGGTCGTCAGTGGGTGAGGACCTTCTCGTGGGCTCCGCGACCGGTGGGGTCGTCGTCGAGTTCGTCGTCGACCATGTTGCTCTCGTCGAACGGATCCCGGCCGGACAGCACGTCGTCGATGCGCTGCTTGTCGATGGTGCTGGTCCACGAGCCGACGAGCAGCGTCGCGACCGCGTTGCCGGAGAAGTTGGTGACCGCGCGGGCCTCCGACATGAACCGGTCGATGCCGACGATGAGGCCGACGCCGTCGAGCATGTCGGGGCGATGGGCCTGGAGTCCGCCGGCGAGGGTGGCCAGTCCCGCACCGCTGACGCCGGCGGCGCCCTTGGACGCGATGATCATGAACGCGAGCAGGCCGATCTGCTCACCGACCGACAGCGGGTCGCCCATCGCGTCGGCGATGAAGATCGACGCCATCGTGAGGTAGATGGCGGTGCCGTCGAGGTTGAACGAGTACCCGGTCGGCACCACGACGCCGACTGTGGTCTTCTCCACGCCGAGGTGCTCCATCTTCGCGATCAGGCGAGGCAGCGCGGACTCCGAGGACGACGTCGCGAAGATCAGGATGTACTCGCGGGTGAGGTACTTGACGAGTTTGAAGATCGAGACGCCCGACACGGTGCGCAGCAGCACCCCGAGCACGCCGAACACGAACACCAGGCAGGTCAGATAGAACGCGAGCATCAGCGTCAGCAGCTGCTGGACCGCAGCCCAGCCGGTCTGTCCCACGACGCTGGCGATGGCGCCGAACGCGCCGATGGGGGCCACCCAGAGCACCATGGTGAGCACCTTGAAGACGAGCTTCTGGAAGTAGGAGACCGCGGTGAGGATCGGTTCGCCGGTGCGGCCCATCGCCTGGATCGCGAAGCCCACGAGCAGCGCGACGAACAGCGCCTGCAGGACGCTGCCCTCGGTCAGCGCGGACAGCATCGATTCCGGAATGATGCCCTGGATGAAGTCGAGGGTTCCGCCGGACTCGTGTGCGTCCTCGGCGAGTTCCTGGCCCTTGCCCGACACCGAGTCGATGTTCAGGCCGTCGCCCGGCTGGATGATGTTGCCGACGACCAGGCCGATGGCCAGCGCAACCGTCGACATCGCCAGGAAGTAGACGAACGCGAGTCCGCCGACCTTGCCGACCGTCGCGGCCTTGCGAACCGAGCCGATGCCCAACACGATCGTGCAGAAGATGACCGGGGCGATCATCATCTTGATGAGGCTGACGAACATGGTCCCCAGCACTCCGAGGTCCTTGCCGACGCCCGGCGCGACGAGCCCGACCACGACGCCCGCGATCACCGCGATGATGACACCGATGTACAGCCAGTGGGTGCGGTCGCGCTTGGTCTTGGATGGCGTGTCGGCCGTATCGTCGGGCGTGGTCACGATGGGATCGGAGCCGTCCCCGGCCGGTGAGTCGCCGGACCTGCCTCGAATGTTCATCGGTGATTCTCTCCTCGTACACCTCGGACAACAGTGATGAGGATTGTGGCCCGATGTGGTGACGCGGGTCACGATTGTGTTCATTACGTTCATACCCAGCACGTCCGGAGTCATCACTGCGGACAGGAACGAGGTCGGCAGGGATGCGGTGGTACCCGCGCACGCTCGCCGGACAGGTCGCCGCGCTCGCATTGGCGGTCTTCGCGGTGGTCGTCGTCGCCGAGAGCGTTCTGGCGGCCGTCGACGCCCGCATCGACGCGGACCGCGCGGCGAGGGCCGAGGTGACAGCGGTGGCCGTCAGCCTGGCGGAGTCGCCGTCGACCGTCGCGGCCCTCACGTCTCCGGATCCCAGCGCGGTGCTGCAGCCGGTCACCGAGCGGGTGCGCGCGGCAACCGGGATCGCGTTCATCACCGTGCTGGCGCCCGACCGGACCCGCTACACCCACACCGACCCGGCGCGAATCGGCGAACCGTATCTGGGGAGCATCGACGCGGCACTGCGCGGGCAGACCGTGACCGAGAACTACACCGGCACGCTGGGCCCGTCGATCCGGACGATCGTTCCCGTCCGTGATGCCGACGGCCGGGTGGTGGGGATGGTCGCTGCCGGGATCACCCAGCGCTCGCTGACGTCGGCGTGGCGTGGCCAGCTGCCGCTGATCGCCCTCGCCGCGTTCGCGGCACTGCTCACCGCCGTCGGCGGCGTGTGGTGGATCCGGCGACGACTGCTGCGGCAGACCGGTGGACTCGCGCCCGACGAGTTACGGCTGATGTACGACCACCACGACGCCGTGTTGCGTTCCGTGCGCGAGGGATTGGTCGTCGTGGAGGACGGGCGACCGGCACTCGTCAACTCCGAGGCGCACCGCCTGCTCGAGATCGGACCCGACACGGCCCCCGCGGACCTGCCCGCCTTCCTCACCGACGGCGACGAGGAGACGGACGTGACCTACGCCGACCGCGGCCGGGTGCTGCTGGTGAGTCGTTCCCCGGTGGCCGGCCGACGCGCGTCGTCGGTGGTCACCATCCGTGACCGCACCGAGCTCTCGGAGGCGATGGGCGAACTCGACTCGATGACGCGGTTCGCCGAGGCCCTCCGATCGCAGGCGCACGAGGCGGCCAACCGGTTGCACACGATCGTCGCCCTCGTGGAGATGGGCCGGCCCGACGAGGCGATCCGGCTGGCGACGACCGAGTTCGAGCTCTCCCAGCACCTCATCGACCGGATGACCCAGGCGGTGGCCGAGCCCGCGCTGGTCGCCCTCCTGCTGGGGAAGACGGCGCAGGCGGCCGAACGCGGGATTGCGCTGTCCCTGACCGAGGAATCGCAGGTGAGTGACGCCGCCACCGGGCTCCTCACGCCCGGTGAGATGATCACGGTCGTGGGCAACCTGATCGACAACGCCCTGGACGCCTGCGACCCCGCGGACCCGTGGGTGGAGGTGACGGTCGTCGGGGACGACCGCGTGCTCGACATCGTCGTCGCCGACAGCGGCAGCGGCATGGATGCCGACCTGCTCGCACTGGCGACCACTCGGGGTTACTCGACGAAGCCCGGAGGTGACGCCGCCGGGCGCGGCCTCGGTCTCGCCCTCGTCGCCCAGGTCGTCGCGCGTCGGCACGGGACGATGAGCGCCGAGAACACCTACGGCTCGGTCATCTCGGTACGCGTGCGCGCCGACGCGGGGGAGCGCGGACGATGATCCGCGTCCTGATCGTCGAGGACGAACCCGTGATCGCCGAGGCGCACCGCGATTATCTCGTCCGGCTGGGCGGATTCGAGGTCGTCGGTGCCGTGTCCACCGCGCAAGAGGCGCTGCGGATGGCCACCGCCGGACCGGTGGATCTGGTGCTGCTCGATCTGGGTCTGCCCGACGCACGTGGCGTGGACCTCGCCTCGGCGCTGTCGGGTGTCCGCCCGGCGCCCGACGTCATCGCGATCACCGCCCAGCGCGACCTCGCCACCGTCCGGAGCGCGATGTCGCGCGGGGTGCTGCTCTACCTGCTGAAACCCTTCACCTTCGCCGCGTTCCGGGAGAAGATCGAGCAGTACCTGCGCTACCGCGAAGCCCTCACCGGCGACGCCGACGCGGTCAGTCAGCGCGACGTCGACCGGGCGCTCGCCGAGCTGCGCACGAGCGACACCCGTCGATCGGCGAAGAAGGGCGCGGCGCCGCAGACCGAGGACGCGGTCAGCCGGGCGGTCCGTGACAGCCCCGACGGGCTGACCGCCTCGGAAGTGGCGCGCGCCCTCGGATCGTCGCGGGTCACCGCCTGGCGCTACCTCGAGCGGCTCGCCGACGACCATGTACTCGAACGCGATACCGAGTACGGCTCGGCGGGCCGCCCGCAGGTGCGCTACCGGTGGCGACGGCGCTGAACCCGGCGTCCGCGGGGTTCAGCTCTCCTGCGCGTCGTAGGCGCGCGCCCGCAGCGAGCGGGCGACGCCGTCGCGGCCCTCGGAGATCAGCCGCTTCAGCGCAGACGGGTGGTCCCCGGACAGGAAGTCCTCGGCGAGGTCGAGGGCATGCTGCGACATCGCCCAACTCGGGTACAGGCCGATGACGACGGTCTGCGCGACCTCGCTCGACCGGCGTGCCCACACCTTCGGAACCGCCTCGAAGTACTTCTCCACGTAGGGCTCGAGGAGTTCGCCCTGGCCGGGACGGGCGAATCCGCCGATCATGGTGCGGGTGTACACATTCGACAACGAGTCGTCCTCGATGGCGCGAGTCCAGGTGTCCGCCTTGGCCTCTGCCAGCGGACGCGCCGCCCGCGCCAGCGCCGCCGAACGCGTGCCGGTGGCGGTGTTGTCCCGCTCGGCCTCGGCGTCGATGACCGGGGTCGACTCCGGATCGGTGTCGATCGCCCCGGCGGTGGCCAGCGCGGTCACCAGCTTCCACCGCAGGTCCGTGTCGACGGCGAGACCCTCGAGCCCGTGGTCGGCGGGATCCGCGCCCTCGAGCAGCGCCCGGGCCACCTCGGTGTGGTCGTCGTTGATAAGGCCGCCGAGCCAGGTGTTGACGAACGCCAGCTGATGGTCGGAACCCGGCTCGGCCGCGCGGGCGAGTTCGAGCATGCGCGAGCTGAATCCGGGACGGCCCGTGGTGGCCGCCCACTCCGGGTCGGCATAGGATTCGATGGCGGTCGTCGCCTGCAGCAGAACTCGTTGCACCACACCGATTTCCGACTCCCCAGCGATGCCCTGCCGAACGAGTTCGACGAAGTCACGGGCACGCATCTCGGCCTGACGGGTCATCTCCCACGCCGCCGACCAGACCAGGGTGCGCGGCATCGGATCGCTGATGTCGCCGATCCGGGCGGTCGCCGTCGCCAGCGACTCCGGATCGAGCCGAACCGAGGCGTAGGTGAGGTCACCGTCGTTGAGCAGCACCAGATCTCCACGATGCACACCGACGAGGTCGGCGACGTCGGTGCGCTCGCCCTCGATGTCGAGTTCCACACTGTGCGTCTGCTCGATGGCACCGGATCCGTTGTCGGCGTAGACACCGACGCGCAGTCGGTGTACCCGGGTCTCGCCGGCGCCCGGGGCGGCGCCGTCCTGGACGATGGTGAACCGCGTGAAGGCGCCGGAGTCGTCGACCTCGAAGTCGGGCCGGATGACGTTGATGCCCGTGGTGCGCAACCACTGGTCGCCCCAGTCCGACAGGTCCCGGCCCGACGACTTCTCCAATGCGCCGAGGAGATCGGCGAAGGTGGCGTTGCCGAACTGGTGCGCGGCGAAGTAGCTGCGCAACCCGGCGAGGAAGTCCTCGAGGCCCACGTAGGCGACCAGCTGTTTGAGGACCGACGCGCCCTTGGCGTAGGTGATGCCGTCGAAGTTGACCTCGACGGCCGCGATGTCGGGGATGTCGGCCGCGACCGGGTGGGTCGAGGGCAGCTGGTCCTGCCGGTAGGCCCAGGACTTCTCGACGTTGGCGAAAGTCGTCCAGGCGCTGGCGTATTCGGTCGCCTCGGCCTGGCACAGCACGGACGCGAAGGTAGCGAACGACTCGTTGAGCCACAGGTCATCCCACCACTGCATGGTGACCAGGTCGCCGAACCACATGTGGGCCATCTCGTGCAGGACGGTCTCGGCGCGGCGCTCGTAGAGGTATTTGGTCACGCGGGACCGGAAGACGTAGTCCTCGAGGAACGTCACGGCGCCGGCGTTCTCCATCGCGCCGGCGTTGAACTCGGGGACGAACAGCTGGTCGTATTTGCCGAAGGCGTACGGGATCCCGAAGTTCTGGTGGTAGAAGCCGAAGCCCTGTTTGGTCTCGGTGAACAGGCGCTCGGCGTCCATGTGCTCGGCGAGCGATGCGCGGCAGTAGATGCCGAGCGGGATGTCGCCGTGCTCGTCGGAGTAGACGTCGGTCCACTCCGCATACGGCCCCGCGATGAGTGCGACGAGGTAGGTGCTCATCGGTACTGTTTCCCGGAATCGGTGCACCACAGCGGATGTGGAGCCGTCCGGTTCGCCAGGAGCCTCCGCGTGCGCGGCGTTGGAGATGACCTTCCAGTCCGCGGGAGCGGTGACGGTCACCGTGTAGGTCGCCTTGAGATCGGGCTGATCGAAGCAGGCGAACATCCGCTTGGCGTCGGCCGTCTCGAACTGTGAGTACAGGTACACCGAGTCGTCGGACTGGTCGACGAACCGGTGCAATCCTTCGCCGGTGTTGGAGTACGCGCAGTCGGCGACCACGGTGAGCGTGTTCTCGGCGGCGAGGCCCGACAGCGGGATACCCACTGATTCGTCGAAACCGGAGACGTCGAGGTCGGCTCCGTTGAGGGTGGCCGAGATCAGCGTGGGTGCCACGAGATCGACGAACGTCTCGCTGCCCTCCGTCGCGGTGAACCGCACCGTCGTCGTCGAGCGGAAGGTCTCGGTCCCGGGCGCCCCGGAACCGTCGGTGAGGTCGAGGTCGATCTGGTAGTTCGACACGTCGAGAATCGCTGCGCGGTCGCGGGCCTGGTCTCTGGTGAGGTTCGGAGCAGTCACGCAGGCCAGCTTATCCAGGTCAGGACTCCGGCGGTGCTCCACGCAGTCCGGCGGGGTTCAGGATCGCCCGTGCGATCGTCTCGAGTTCAGCGGTGACCCCGGGCCGGGACCGCAGCTGCGGCGACTCGATGATCTCGCACGTGTAGCCGAACAACGCCTGGGCGAGCGCATTCGCGTCGGCCGCGGTCAGCAGTGGGTTACGGGACCGGATCGCGTCGATCCATTCGGCCCGGTAATCCGTCTGCGCGTTCCGGAGCTGCGTCTGCTCGGTGTCCGGCAGATACATGAGGTCACTGGTGAAGACGGGCATGATGCGGCCGTGGACGTCGAGTGCGTACTCGACGAATACGCGGATGAGCACGTCGAGGGGGTCGTCGGAACCGGCGCGGCTCAACGCATGGGCGGTGACGTAGAGGATTCCCTGCACGCCGCGCCACAGAACGGCCAGCAGGAGATCGGATTTGCCCGACACCTCCTGATAAAGCGTCGCGATCGAGACGTCGGCCGTGCGGGCGATCTCGTCGATCCGGACGTCGGGGAACCCCCGCTCGGAGAACAACTGGGTGGCGGCGTCGAGAATGCGCTCGCGACGGGAGGCGGGGCGACGGTGCGCGGGTGCGCGCTCGGCATCGGGGTCCGGCTCCGGTGGCCCCGGCAGCCGGCACGCGAGGATGGAGTCCGCCACGGCGCGCTGGACCTCCATGAGGCGGGCGGGCGACAAGGAGCCCCGCATCCCGGAGGTGTTGGAGTACACGCTGAGTGCAGCGGCACCCAGCATCGCCGCGTCCGACGGCGCGACGTCGGGACGCGCCGCTGCGACCAGTGCGGCGAAGTGCTCACTCAACTGGGCGAAGTATCCGCGCATGACGTCGAGTTCGGCCGGCTGCAGATGCCGTTGCTCGCGACGCCACAGCGTCGACACGTCCCGATGGGCGGTGAGGTCACCGAGCCCGTCGAGCAGAAGTGCGAGCTGCTCGACCGGCGAGCGGCCGTGCTCCTCGGCGTCGGCCATGAGTGTCGCGACGAGCTCCACCTGCGTCGTCAGCGCTTGCGAGAGGATGTCGTGTTTGCCGGGGAAATGTCGGTACACCGCCGGCCCGGTGAGACCGACCGCGGCGCCGATCTGCTCGATGCTGACGTTTCGGAATCCCGCGTCCTGGAACAGTCTTGTGGCGGCCCGGACGATCTGTGCCGAGCGCTGTCCGAGAGATCGGGGTTCGAGCGGCCGGAGACGCGCGACCACCCGGGCGGGTTCGTCCGGATCGGACGGTGGCGACGACGGCATCCCGGGTCCTCTTCCTCGGCGGTTCTTGCACCATCTCACACCGTGCCCGGACCGGGCCCCGCGAATCCACAGCGCCGGCGACTGCTCCGCGCATCGGGAACAGTTCGAACCGCCGGGGTGTTGAGCCGTCCGACGGCGCCACCGGCCGATCGTCGGCGGCACGTGTTCAATGTCGACTCTCGAGAGGATGTTCCATGTCAGAGCAGGCCCAGCCCACCGATCGCGTCGATTTCTGGTTCGACCCGCTCTGCCCGTGGTGCTGGATCACCTCACGCTGGATCCTCGAGGCCGAGAAGGTCCGGCCGATCGAGGTCAATTTCCACATCATGAGCCTCGCCGTCCTCAACGAGGGCAAGGACATCCCCGAGGAGTACCGCGAGGGCCTCAAGCACGCCTGGCGTCCGGTCCGGGTCATCGCCGCCGCCGCCGCGCAGAAGGGCGACGAGATCCTGGCGCCGCTGTACACGGCGATGGGGACCCGCATCCACAACCAGGGCATCAAGGATCTCGACGAGGTCATCGCGGGCGCGCTCGAGGAGGTCGGCCTCGACGCCTCGCTCGCCGAGGCCGCCGACGGCACCGAGTTCGACGAGGTCATCCGCGAGAGCCACCACGCCGGGATGGACAAGGTGGGCGACGATGTCGGGACGCCCACCATCCACGTCAACGACGTCGCCTTCTTCGGCCCCGTGTTGTCGCGGATCCCGCGTGGTGAGGACGCCGGGACGGTGTGGGACGGTGCGCGCGCACTCGCGTCCTACCCCCACTTCTTCGAGCTCAAGCGCACCCGCAACGAGGATCCGCAGTTCGACTGATCGGGTTCGGTTGCGCGCTTGCGGTTCCGTACGTCAGAAGCGTGGTGGCGGTTCGATGCCGTTGGGCAGTCCGTCGGGCCCGAGGGTCGCCGGATGGGGAGGCGGCGGCACCGCCACCACGTTTCCGCTCCCGACGCCCCGGACGATCTGGCTGGGACGCAGCAGCATCGCCCCCGCGCGGGTCCGGTCGCGAAGTGCGGCTGCCCGCCAGGTCAGCACCGGATGCGACGACATCGCGTTGGTCAGGAAGGTGAAGAACCCGCGCTCGTGGGTCGCCCGGTCGGCGAACTGGTCGAAGTCCACCGCCGAGAGCATGTACTTGCCGGCGGCCAGGACCCCCATCGCCCCGGGCGCCCCACCGGGTCTGGCGTAGTACCCGTAGTTGTCCGCGCTGTACTCCTGCGCGCGGGACAGGGCGGCGCCGAGCACGGGGATGTTCATGCCGACGATCGTCGAGAGCTGTCGCCAGTACGAGGTGTGCCCGGCGGCGATGTGCCCGACCTCGTGGCCGATGATGAACTCGAGCGCCTGCGGGTCCCGGGCGGCGCCGCCCACCTCGAACAGGTCGGAGTACACGACGACGAATCGCCGGAACCCGTGCCCGGAGGCGAATGCGTTGATCGCGCCGTTGCCGAGGACGACGTAGGCATCCGGCACGTACTCCAGTCCGAAGCGGGCTGCGGCTTCGACGACCATCCGGTGTCCGTCGGGGAACTGGGTCGGCGTCATCTGTACGCCGTTGACCCGCGGTGATGCATAGGTCAGGCCGCGGATCACGAACAGCAGGAGCGGAAACAGCAACGCGCCCAACAGGAGTTGGTCGAGGGTGCCCAGCGCGACGAGGACGATGATCGCCGCGTACCCGACCACCGTCGCGAGGATCACCAGCACGAGGGTGGGGATCTCCCAGGGGTGCAGCCGCGGCCGCGCGGCGTAGTGCGCCGGGCGCAGCCACCGTCGACCGGGGTCGGCGGGCGCGGGTGGCGGCGGGTCGGCGACGCCGGGCACGTTGGGGATCGGTGCCCCGGAGGCGGGTGTGCCGGCGGCCGGCTCGCGGGGGACGGGCAGGGGCGTGTCCACGCCCTCAATCTATAGTGACGCCATGCGTGTCTACCTCGGTGCCGACCATGCCGGATTCGAACTCAAGAACCAGATCGCAGACCATCTCGAGGCCACCGGCCACGAGGTCGTGGACTGCGGTGCCCACGAGATGGACCCCGCCGACGACTACCCGGCGTTCTGCATCGCCGCCGCGGCCAAGACCGTCGCCGACCCGGGCAGCCTGGGAATCGTGCTCGGCGGCAGCGGCAACGGCGAACAGATCGCCGCGAACAAGGTCCCCGGCGCGCGCTGCGCACTCGCCTGGAGCGTCGAGACCGCCCAGCTCGCCCGGCAGCACAACAACGCACAGCTCATCGGCATCGGCGGCCGGATGCACAGCACTGCCGAGGCGCTGGCCATCGTGGACGCGTTCCTGGCCACCCCGTGGTCGGAAGAGGCGCGGCACCAGCGGCGCATCGACATCCTCGCGGAGTACGAGCGCACCGGCGAGGCTCCCGAGGTGCCGGGGGCCCCGGCCCAGTAGGTCTCGGCCGAGTTCGTGCCCGAGGGCCACACTCTCCATCGACTGGCCCGCCGGCAGCAGCGACTGTTCGGCGGGCAGCGGGTTCGCGTCAGCAGCCCGCAGGGTCGGTTCGCCGACGGTGCGGCGATGGTGGACGGACTCACCTTCCACGCGGCCGAGGCCTGGGGCAAGCATCTCGTCCATCGTTACCGGGACGGGCGTGCCGAACGAATGGTGCACATCCACCTCGGGCTGTACGGCTCGTTCACCGAACTCGCGGTGCCCGTGCCGGAACCGGTCGGGCAGGTTCGACTCCGCATCGAGACCGAGACCGCCGGAACGGACCTTCGCGGTCCGACGGCGTGTGAGATCTACCACCCCGCCGATCTCGAGGCGTTGGTCGCCCGACTCGGTCCGGATCCGCTGCGACGCGACGCCGATCCCGACCGGGCATGGTCGGCGATCTCGCGGTCCGCGCGGCCCGTCGGCGCCCTGCTGATGGACCAGAAGGTCATCGCCGGGATCGGCAACGTGTATCGCGCCGAGATCCTCTTCCGCGCCGGCATCGATCCGATGAGGCCCGGAAAGCGTGTTCTCCGAGACGAATTCGACGCTCTGTGGTCCGACCTGGTGACTCTCATGAAGATCGGCGTGCGTCGTGGACGCATTCACGTGATCCGGCCCGAAGACGATTCCGGGGCGCCGTCCTACGCCCCGAACCGTCCGCGGACCTACGTGTACCGGCGGGCGGGCGAGCCATGCCGGATCTGCGGGACACCCGTCCTGATCGCCGATCTGGAGGCCCGAAAACTGTATTGGTGCCCCGTCTGCCAGACCTGACAGGTTACTGCCCGGTCGGTGTGGATAGCCGAACCTTAGTAGCATGTGCGGAGCCGTGAGGTTCTTACTCATGCGAACGGTCGGGGAGACAAGAGGGGGCAGTGTGACAATCAGCGAAAGCATCCGGTCTCATGCCGGACTGATCTCGCGGGGCGAGGTGTCCCCACTCCGAGGCGTACCTTTCCACGGCGCGGCCGACGCGCCGATCACCCGTCGTGTGCTGGCCGGTGGGGACCTTTTCCCGGAGGCGGAGAAGCGCGTCGTGGCACATGAGATGCGGGCCGTCTCGGCGGCTTCACGTGACTACTGCGAGCCGCACGTACACGACTGCCCGGAGATCAACATCCTGCTGTCGCTCGACCGTCTGGTCTACGAGATCACGCTCGGGGACGAGGTCTATGAGGTCGAGGCGCCCGCGAGCATCTACATACCGGCCGGCCTGGTGCACAGCGCCAACGTGATCGAGGGCAGCGGTTTCTTCGTGGCGATCATCGAGACCGCCGACTACGTCGCCAAACCGCCACCGGCGCAAGCATCCTGATCGGTCACGGCTGCGAGGTGCGGGCCGCGGCGCCATGACACGGTCGAGGTGGGAATCTCAGGGAGCCCTCAGCGCTCCTGCGGGCGGTTCATACGTCCGGGACCCACCATGGGTGAGGTGCAGCATGTCAGAACCCGGCCCCGGCCCGGCAGGACGCCGACGATCACCGTCTTCGTGGTCGGCGGGACGGGGGAGTCGTACCCCGGTGACCCACGGGCCGAGGTGTCCGGGCTCCTCACCGGAGTGGCCGACGAACTCGATGACCGCTTCGACTGTCGGTGGATCGGATACCCCGCGAGCTATGGTCCCGCCCCGCGTCCGGGCGGGATGAGTTTCGTCGAGAGCGTCGGGATCGGTGCGGGCCGACTGCGGGCGGCCATCCGCGCCACGGCAGGACCGGTCGCGCTGGTGGGTTACTCGCAGGGGGCCGTGGTCATCCGATCCGCGGTCGCCGATCTGGCGACCGGGGACGCCGAGACTGCATCCGACCTGGACCGGGTACTCGGTGTCGGGCTGGTCGCCGACCCGCACCAGCCGCCGGGCGTGGTGCCCGGTTGCGACGGGTGGGGAGTCGCCGGCCCGGGAGCGGATCTGCCGACCGGGCTGCCCGTGTACTGGGTGGGCGCGTCCCAGGACGTGATCTGCAACGCCGACGCGGACTCGCTTGTCCGCGACGTCGCCGACCTCACCGGCTCTATGACGCTGGCCGGGCTCGGCCGATGGGGGAGGAGTGCGTGGGATGTGTTGCGCGCCAACGACTTGCAGAACGCACGGCGGACGTCGGTCCGGCCGGCGCAGTGGCGGCGCGACCCCGGGCGGATGCTGGCGGCGTGGCGTGAGGTCAGGTGCTACCTCCCGTCGCGCATCCGGGTGGGTGGTGTGTGGCTGACCAACGCCGTGGGTGGCCGGCACACGTCGTATCGGAGCGACCCCTATCGGCGGACCTCGGTCACCGATCCGGCGTCCACCGGTTGTCAGGTCATCGCCCAGTGGCTTCAGGTCCAGGCGACGTTCGCCGACCAGGCCGCCACCTGGTCACACGACAGAGGGCCGGTCACCTGACGGTGACCGGCCCTCGTAGTCTGCTCGAGACTAGGTGTTCTGATACTTCCCACCGATGGTGTTGCGCACCACGATCGGGGTGTTGCGGGGAACGTTGTCGTAGACCCACTTGGCGTGATCGTTGGTGACGTTGATGCAGCCGTGGCTCACGTTGCTGCGACCCTGCTGATTGACCGACCAGGGGGCGCCGTGGATGAAGATGCCGTCCCACGACATCCGGGTCGCGTACTCGACGTAGGTGCGGTAGCCCTCGGCGGAGTCGACCGGGACGCCGTACGTGGACGAGTCCATGTACATGTCGCGGTACTTCTCCTTGGTGTAGTACACGCCGTTCGAGGTGGGGTTCTTGTCCGAACCCATCGAGATCGGCATCGTCCGGACGACCTTGCCGTTGTGCCACCAGGTGATGGTGTGGGTGTTGTCGTCGGCCAGGGCGATGTAACCGGTCTCGGTCTTGACGTTCGGGATGACCGGCCCGGCCGGCTTCTCCTCGGTCGTCGACGGCGGCGGCTGCGGAGCTTCGGGGGTGGTCGGCGCCGGCGGGGTCGGCAGACCGGGGACCGCGGGGATCTCGACCGGCGGCAGGCCGGGGATCACGGTGACCGGGACGGCGTTGGCGACGCCGGGAAGTGCGAGGGTCATGGCCAGGACGCCGAAGACGACAGCCGCGAGTCGTCGAGCCGAACGGCGGCGCGAGGCGCGCGGGGTCGGCAGGTGAGAGTTCAACACAGGTCGTACCTTCGGTTCGATGGTTCGTTCGCGCATCGGCCTGAGCGCGGAACCATCGTTACACAACCGTTGCCTTGGGTCCAAGGAGCGGGTCACGCCGAATGACGCCGCCATCGCGAACCCTCAGTACGACGTGGCAAAACCCGAGGTAGCGCCGTTGTCGACACCGCGTGTGACGGTCGTCACATTCGAGGTCGCGCATACGCAGCGGGTTCCGGCGTGGACTCATTGTGGCCGCTGGACCCTCGTATGCAACAGGATCGTTTGTCCCACTGGGGACTGCTCGTTCGGGGCGCCGTGTTCCCGCTCAGGCGGGTTGTGGATGTTCGGTGCGAAGGTGTTGCGCAGGTTGCGAACACGCCTCGTCCCGGCAGACGAGCATCACGTCGACGCGACCGATGCCGGCCTCGGACTCGGTCACGTCTCGGCGGACGTACAGGGGTGCGCCGCAGGATCCGCACCGGCGTTGGGTTTTCGTGTGGCTGGAGGACATGGGTCAACGGTACGCCAGGTGTGGCGTGGATCACAGGACGAGTCCGGACCGGCGGGATGTGGTCCGGTTGGGTGACTTGGGCGGGGATCTGTGACATCGCCGACCCGAATCGCATGTGGTTCGCAGACAGCGGAGGAACGTGAGGGAAACGCCAGGCCAGTTCGCGCCCTGCCCACCACCGATCGTCTCGACCGGCCCCGGCGATTCGTCGGCACCCGGGCACCCGGAGGAGGAGGCGACTCCCGAGATCGTCTACGAGTACGCGCCCCTGCCGTTGCCGTGGAACAAGCCGCCGGAGCCGCCCAACTAGGCGCACGGAGTAGCCCGGACCGACGAAAAAGGCTCGGAGATAGTGTCTCCGAGCCGGTGGAGCGGGTGACGGGAATCGAACCCGCGTAGCTAGTTTGGAAGACTAGGGCTCTACCATTGAGCTACACCCGCGTTGCTCGCGGTGACCGTCGAGATCCCGGCGTCGCGTGCGATGAGTGACTGTACCGGCAGCGGCGCCGGAACCGAAATCGGGGTGGATGCGACGAGGTGGCATCCGACGGACGACCATCGGTTCCGGCGTCGCCGCGGCACCCGTGCGCGGGCCCGGCCGCGGTGGCACGTACTATCTCTTGTTGGCCCTGATGCGCGGTCGCCCTCCGGGGTTCCCTCGCGTGTTCGGACCCCGGGATGTGGCGCAGCTTGGTAGCGCATCCGCTTTGGGAGCGGAGGGTCGCAGGTTCAAATCCTGTCATCCCGACTTGATCGATGTGGCCCGACCGGTCACCCGGTGCACGGCCCGCGAACGACCGAACTTCCACCACCGTAGATATAAGGAGTATTCAGGCGTGAAGAGCACTGTCGAGCAACTCACCCCGACCCGGGTCAAGCTCAACGTCGAGGTCCCGTTCGAGGAGCTGTCGGCAGACTTCGACCGGGCCTACCGGTCGTTGGCCCAGCAGATCCGGATCCCCGGATTCCGTCCGGGCAAGGCGCCCGCGAAGCTGATCGAGGCCCGTGTCGGCCGCGATTCGATTCTCGCGCAGGTCGTGAACGACGCCATCCCGGCCAAGTACTCCGAGGCCGTCGCCGAGACCGAGACCAAGGCCATCGGCCAGCCCGAGATCGACCTGTCCGAGCTGAAGTACGGCGAGTCGGTCACCTTCACGGCCGAGGTCGACGTCCGTCCCGAGATCACCCTGCCCGACTACTCGACCCTGTCGGTCGAGGTCGACGCGATCGAGGTCGACGAGGCGGCGGTCGACGAGCAGCTCGAAGGCCTGCGCGCCCGCTTCGGCACCCTCAAGGGCGTCGAGCGCGGCGTGGAGAACGGCGACTTCGTGTCGATCGACCTGGCCGCGACCGTCGACGGCGAGGCCGTCGAGGAGGCCACCACGGAGGGGCTGTCCCATGAGGTCGGCTCCGGCCAGCTCATCGACGGACTCGACGAGGCGCTCATCGGCCTGAAGGCCGGCGAGGACAAAGAGTTCACGACCAAGCTCGTCGCCGGCGATCACGCGGGCGAGGAGGCCCTCGTGAAGGTGACCGTGCAGTCGGTCAAGGAGCGCGAGCTGCCCGAGGTCGACGATGAGTTCGCCCAGATGGCCAGCGAGTTCGACACCGTCGAGGAGCTGCGCGCCAGCCTCGCCGAGCGGGTCGAGCAGTCCGCGAAGCTGGAGCAGGCCAACAAGATCCGCGACGCGGTGCTCGACAAGCTCCTCGAGACCGTCGAGATCCCGCTGCCGGAGAAGGTCGTCGACGAAGAGGTCGAGGGTCAGCAGCACCAGGTCATCCACGCGCTCGGACACGACGACGAGCAGGTCGCCAAATTCCTCGAGGCGCAGGGTAAGACCCGCGAGGAGTGGGATGCCGAGTCCCGTGCTGAGGCGGAGAAGTCGGTCAAGCAGCAGCTGCTGCTCGACGCGATCGCCGATCAGCAGGACACCGAGGTCAGCCAGGACGAGCTGACCCAGCAGATCATCTTCACCGCCCAGCGCTACGGCATGCAGCCGCAGGAGTTCATCCAGCAGCTGACGCAGGCCAACCAGGTCGGTGCGGTCTACGCCGACGTCCGGCGCGGCAAGTCGCTGGCGAGCATCGTCGGCGACGTGACCGTCACCGACACCAAGGGCGCCACCGTCGACACCGCCGAGTACTTCGGCGGCAATGACGACGCCGACGAGTCCGCTGCGGACGAGTCCGACTCCGACAACTGATCGGGCTCCCGCGGTCCAGCACAGCCCGCACGTTTCCTCCGCGATCGCCGGTCCTCGAAGTACGAGGGCCGGCGATCGCCGTCGGTCCACCATCACGCACGGGCCGTTCACGGTGCCGAAGGCCGTTCTGCTCTCAGCGAAGAGGCGTGTCCTCGGGAGTGTCCGCGGGTGTCGATTGGTTAGTGTCGGTGAGGACGTCATCAGAGAAGCATTCGATGTGCGTGCGCGTCACCCGCGGGTGACGCGCAGGTCATGACAACAAGGCAAAGGTAGGAACCCGTGAGTGAGCCGACCATCCACACACCCACGATGAGTTCGGGTGTGGCTGGGTTGAACCTGACCGATTCGGTGTTCGAGCGTCTGCTGCGCGAGCGCATCATCTTCCTGGGCACCCAGGTCGACGACGACATCGCGAACCGGCTGTGCGCGCAGATCCTGCTGCTCTCGGCCGAGGACCCGCAGAAGGACATCCACCTCTACATCAATTCGCCCGGTGGGTCGGTGACCGCCGGAATGGCGATCTTCGACACCATGCAGCTCGCGGAATGCGACGTCGCGACGTACGCGATGGGTATGGCGGCGTCGATGGGGCAGTTCCTCCTCGCCGCCGGCGCCAAGGGCAAGCGACATGCACTGCCGCACGCGCGCATCATGATGCATCAGCCGTCCGCCGGCATCGGTGGTACCGCGGCCGACATCGCCATCCAGGCAGAGCAATTCGCGCTCACCAAGAAGGAGATGAACCGGCTCAACGCCGAGTTCAGCGGTCAGCCGCTCGAGAAGATCGAGGCCGACGCCGACCGCGACAAGTGGTTCACCGCGGAAGAGGCCAAGGAGTACGGCTTCGTCGACAAGGTGATCGCGCGCCCGGGTCGGTGAGACCCCGGTCCGACGACCGCTCCCGTACCCACCGCCGAGCCACCTCTACCCAATGGAGCAACAGATGACCAACTCCCTTTCCTTCGACGGCATGCCCGCCGAGGTCGCCGCCGGCATCCCCGCGTCGGCCCTCGCGCTGAAGAACATCGAAGCGCGGTACATCCTGCCGTCGTTCATCGAGCACACCCCGAACGGCCAGCGACAGTACGACCCGTACGCGAAGCTGTTCGAAGAGCGGATCGTGTTCGTCGGCACGCCGATCGACCAGGTCGTGTCCAACGACGTCATGGCGCAGCTGCTCGTCCTCGAATCGCAGGACCCCGACCGCGACATCACCATGTACATCAACTCGCCCGGTGGCAGCGTGCCCGACATGCTCGCCATCTACGACACGATGCAGTACGTGCACTGCGACATCGTGACCGTCTGCCTCGGTGAGGCGGCCTCGGCGGCGGCGATCCTCCTCGCCGGCGGAACCCCGGGCAAGCGTGCGGCGTTGCCGAACGCTACGGTCCTGATCCACCAGCCGCGCACCGGTGGCGCCTACCAGGGTCAGGTCTCCGACCTCGAGATCCAGGCCGCCGAGATCGAGCGCATCCGCGACCGCCTCGACGAGATCCTGGCCAGCCACACCGGTCAGGACAAGGAGAAGATCCGCAAGGACACCGACCGCGACAACATCCTGACCGCGGCCGCGGCCAAGGAGTACGGCATCGTCGACGAGGTCTTCGAGTACCGCAAGAAGTCGATGAAGAAGTAGTCCTGGCCAAGAAGTAGTTGTGGCAGTGCAGAAGTCCCGGTGATTTTCTGCCGCGACATTTGGCCTTATCGGTCGAAGTTCGAGCGACACGCGGGTACCGTCGGGTTACTGGGCATTCGAGTGTCGATCAAATGACCCATGCCCGGCTGCGTGCGACGCGACGGACCAGACACGACAGTCCGGCAACGAGGAAGTAGGTACAGCGCGAGATGGCACGAATCGGAGACGGCGGCGACCTGCTCAAGTGCTCTTTTTGCGGCAAGAGCCAGAAGCAGGTGAAGAAGCTCATCGCCGGCCCCGGCGTGTACATCTGCGATGAGTGCATCGACCTGTGCAACGAGATCATCGAAGAGGAACTGGCCGAGAACGGCGACGTCAAGCTCGACGAGTTGCCGAAGCCGACGGAGATCCGTGACTTCCTCGAGAAGTACGTCATCGGCCAGGACACGGCGAAGCGGACGCTCGCGGTCGCGGTCTACAACCACTACAAGCGCATCCAGGCGGGCGAGAAGAAGGACGCCCGGACGGGTGAGACCGTCGAGCTGATGAAGTCGAACATCCTCATGCTCGGCCCCACCGGATGCGGCAAGACGTACCTGGCGCAGACCCTGGCGAAGATGCTCAACGTGCCGTTCGCGATCGCCGACGCAACCGCGCTGACCGAGGCCGGATATGTTGGCGAGGACGTCGAGAACATCCTGCTCAAGCTGATCCAGGCCGCCGACTACGACGTCAAGCGTGCCGAGACCGGGATCATCTACATCGACGAGGTCGACAAGATCGCCCGCAAGAGCGAGAACCCGTCGATCACGCGCGATGTGTCCGGTGAGGGAGTCCAGCAGGCGCTGCTGAAGATCCTCGAGGGCACGCAGGCGTCGGTGCCGCCGCAGGGTGGACGCAAGCATCCGCATCAGGAGTTCATCCAGATCGACACGACGAACGTGCTGTTCATCGTGGCCGGCGCGTTCGCCGGTCTGGAGAAGATCGTGTCCGAGCGGATCGGCAAGCGCGGTCTCGGCTTCGGCAACGAAGTGGCGAGCAAGGACGAGGTGGACACCTCGGATCAGTTCGCCGACGTCATGCCGGAGGACCTGATCAAGTTCGGCCTGATCCCGGAGTTCATCGGCCGTCTGCCGGTCGTCGCCTCGGTGACGAACCTGGACAAGGACTCGCTGGTGAGCATCCTCTCGGAGCCGAAGAACGCGCTGGTGAAGCAGTACACCCGGCTGTTCGACATGGACAATGTCGAGTTGGAGTTCACCAAGGACGCCCTCGAGGCGGTCGCCGATCAGGCCATCCACCGCGGCACCGGTGCCCGCGGCCTGCGGGCCATCATGGAAGAGGTCCTGCTGCCGGTGATGTACGACATCCCGAGCCGTGACGACGTCGAGAAGGTCGTCGTGACCGGGGAGACAGTCCGCGACAACGTCCTCCCGACGATCGTGCCCCGCAAGGCTTCCAGCGACGAACGTCGCGACAAGAGCGCCTGACCCGCAGCTCACCACTCACCCGACGACAGCAGCGAGCCCCGCCCGGACGACCGGACGGGGCTCGCTGCTGTCGTCTCCGGCTAGGCGGATTCGGCCGGTTCGATGCGGATCACCACCGCCTTGGAGACCGGTGTGTTCGACTCCTTTGCCACCGATCCGAGCGGGACCAGCGGGTTGGTCTCGGGGTAGTACGCGGCCGCGTTGCCGCGCGGTGTGTCATACGGGACCACCTCGAAGCCGCGGACCCGTCGTTCCTCGACTCCGGCCTCGCCGTCGAACTCCGAGACGATGTCGACGAGTTGCCCGGCGCGCAGGCCGAGGGACGCGATGTCGTCGGGATTGACCATCACGATGTGGCGGTTGCCGGAGATGCCCCGGTAACGGTCGTCGTGGCCGTAGATGGTGGTGTTGTACTGGTCATGGCTGCGGAGTGTCTGCAGGACGAGGCGGTCGGCCGGGACGTCCACCCATTCGAGGGGATGGACTGCGAAGTTGGCCTTGCCGTTGGGCGTGTCGAACGACCGGGTGTCGCGCGGCGGGTGCGGCAGCACGAAACCGTCACTGCGGCGGACGCGGATGTTGAAGTCGTGGAAGCCGGGGACGACCCGCTCGATCCGGTCGCGGATGCGGTCGTAGTCGCGTTTCAGTTCCTGCCACGGAACCGGGTGAGCGGTACCGAGAACCCGGGTCGCCAGGTCGCAGATGATCGCGACCTCACTGCGCAGGTGCGCCGACACCGGCGGCAGCGACCCACGGGACAGGTGGACCGCCGACATCGAGTCCTCGACCGAGACACGTTGTGCCACACCGTCGATGATGTCCCGGTCGGTGCGCCCGAGGGTGGGCAGGATGAGTGCGCGACGGCCGGTGACGAGGTGGGATTCGTTGAGCTTGGTGGACACGTGCACGGTGAGTGCGCAGCGCCGCAGGGCGTCGGCGGTGACGTCGGTGTCGGGTGAGGCGGACACGAAATTGCCGCCCATCCCGACGAAGACGCGGACCTTCCCGGCGGCCATCGCAGTGATGGCGGCGACGGTGTCGTACCCGTGCTCGCGTGGGGACGTGATGCCGAACTCGGCGTCCTGAGCAGCGAGGAAGGACTCTGGCATCCTCTCGAAGATCCCCATGGTGCGGTCGCCCTGCACGTTCGAATGACCGCGCACGGGGCAGAGGCCGGCGCCGACGCGGCCGATCATGCCGCGCAGGAGCAGCAGGTTCGTGCCTTCGGCGATCGTCGCGACGCCGTGGCGGTGCTGGGTCAAGCCCATCGCCCAGCACAGCACGATGCGGCGCGAAGTGGCGACCGTCCGTGCGAGCTCGTCGATCTGGGTGCGGGTCACGCCGGTGACCTCGACGACCCGGTCGAGGTCGACGTCGTCGAGCAGGTCGAGGTACTCCTCGACCCCGGCGCACGACTCGTCGAGGAACTGGTGATCGAAAACCGTTCCGGGGGCGGCTCGTTCGGCGTCACGGAGCAGACGTGCGACGCCGCGGAACAGAGCCATGTCGGACCCGAGCCGGACCTGGAGGAAGTCGTCGGCCAGCTTGGTACCCGCGCCGATGACCCCGCCGACCTTCTGTGGATCCTTGAAACGCATCAGGCCTGCTTCGGGCAGCGGGTTGATCGCCACGATCCGGGCCCCGTTGTGCTTCGCCTTCTCCAGGGTGGCGAGCATTCTCGGGTGATTGGTGCCGGGATTCTGGCCGGCGATGAGGATGAGATCGGCCGCCTCGAGATCGGGGACGGTGACCGAACCCTTGCCGATGCCGATCGACGCGCCGAGAGCGGCGCCGGAGGACTCGTGGCACATGTTCGAGCAGTCGGGGAGGTTGTTCGTACCCAGGCTCCGGGCGAAGAGCTGGTACAGGAAAGCGGCTTCGTTGCTGGTGCGACCCGACGTGTAGAACACGGCCTCGTCAGGCGAGTCCATCGCGGCGAACTCGTCGGCGATGACGGCGTTGGCCTCGTCCCAGTTCAGCGGGCGGTAGTGGGTGTCGCCCGGACCGAGGTACATCGGGTGCGCCAGGCGTCCCTGCTGCGAGAGCCAGTAGCCGCTGCGTGTCCGGAGGTCGTCGACGCTGTGGGCGGCGAAGAACTCGGGGGCGACGGCTCGACGTGTGGCCTCCTCGGCGACCGCCTTGGCGCCGTTCTCGCAGAACTCGGCATGCTTGCGGTGGCCCGGCGTCTCCGGCCAGGCGCATCCGGGACAATCGAACCCATCACGTTGATTGAGCTTGATCAAGGTCTGTGCTGTCCGGAGCGCGCCCATCTGCTCGACTCCGCGCTTGAGGGCGACTGCGACGGCCGGGACTCCGGCGGCGTAGGTCTTCGGGTGTGTGCGCCGGACCTCGCGCGGCTCGTCGGCGGGGTGCGTCGCCGCAGTCTCGGTGTTGCGAGTGTTGCTCATGATGTCCATCTTGCCCCGCCCGTGCGCCAGATCGCGCACACTGAGCGATGTGACTCAACACGGATCGGATACCTCGGTGCTCGCCGGCCTGGTGCTGGCGGGCGGACGTTCGCGACGGATGGGCAGCGACAAGGCCGCGCTCGACTGGGACGGTGAACCCATGCTCGCGCGAGTGGTGCGGGTGGTGTCCCAGCGCTGCGATCCGGTGCTGGTCGTCGCGGGCGAGACGTCCGCCGCATTCCGCGGCGTCGACGACATCCGCGACCGGGCGGCGCCGGGGATCGACTCGTCGAAGGTGCACTGGGTGACCGACGAACAGGAGGGGACGGGTCCGCTCGGCGGGCTCGTCGCAGGCCTGTCCGCAGCGGCTGCCGCGGGTGCCGAGTTCGCGTTCGTCTGTGCCACGGACATGCCGCTGATCGCTCCGGAGCTGATCGACGAGCTGCGGCTGGGGCTGACCGACTCGACCCAGGCGGTCATCGCCCACGACGCCCAGCGGGATCATCCGATGGCGGGGATCTACCGCACGGATGCCGCGGCGATGATCGCGGATGTCGTCGCCGGCGGTGAACGGCGCATGCTGGGCGCGATCGAGGCGCTCAACACCCATCGGGTGGGGATCTCCGATCCGGACTGGCTGGTCAACGTCAACGCGCCTGAGGACCTGCACAGATTGCGCGTCTCTGCGGGTTAGCACGAAGCGCTCGGGCGCGGACGGGTCCCGGGCGAGGTCCGGCCCGGCGAAAACATAGAATAGCGGCCGTGACATCACCCGACCAGACATCCGCGTTGCCCGAGACAGCGTCGCCCCGGACTGCCGTACCCGAGACCGGGTTGCCGAAGTCCTGGGACCCCGCTGAGCACGAGGCGTCGCTCTACCAGGGCTGGGTGGACGCCGGGTACTTCACCGCGGACGCGGCGAGTGACAAGCCGCCGTTCTCCATCGTGATCCCGCCGCCGAATGTCAACGGCTCGCTGCACATGGGCCACGCCTACGAGCACGTCCTGATGGACGCGCTCTCGCGTCGTCGTCGGATGCAGGGCTACGAGGTGCTGTGGCTCCCCGGCATGGACCACGCGGCGATTGCGATGCAGACGATGGTCGAGCGCAAGCTCGCCGCCGAGGGCAAGACGCGCGACGACCTCGGCCGGGAGGCGTTCATCGACCGGGTGTGGGCCGAGAAGGCCGAGATCAGCGGCAACATCGGCGAGCAGATGCGCCGGCTCGGCGACAGCGTCGACTGGTCGCGCGAACGCTTCACGATGGACGAGGGCCTGTCGCGCGCGGTGCACACCGTCTTCAAGAAGATGTTCGACGACGGGCTGATCTATCAGGCTGAGCGCCTCGTCAACTGGTCGCCGGTCCTCAAGACCGCCGTCAGCGACATCGAGGTGAGTTACGCCGACGTCGAGGGCGAACTCGTCAGCTTCCGTTACGGGTCACTCGACGACACCGAGCCTCACATCGTCGTCGCGACGACCCGACTCGAGACGATGCTCGGCGACACCGCGATCGCGGTGCACCCCGACGACGAACGGTATGCCCACCTGGTCGGCACCGCACTGCCGCACCCCTTTGTCGACCGGATGATCCCGATCGTCGCCGACGATTACGTCGACCCCGAATTCGGTAGTGGCGCAGTCAAGATCACGCCGGCACACGACCCCAACGACTTCGCGCTCGGTCAGCGACACAACCTGCCGATGCCGACGATCATGGACGAATCCGCCCGGATCGCCGACACCGGAACCGAATTCGACGGCATGGACCGCTTCGAGGCGCGTGTCAAGGTGCGCGAGGCGCTGGCCGAACAGGGCCGGATCGTGAAAGAGGTGCGTCCGTACCCGCACAGCGTCGGGCATTCGGAGCGCACCGGCGAGCCGATCGAACCGCGCCTGTCGATGCAGTGGTGGGTGGCGGTCTCCACGCTGGCCGCGGCGGCCGGCGACGCGGTGCGGGACGGGTCCACGGTGATCCACCCGAAGTCGATGGAGCCGCGCTGGTTCAGCTGGGTCGACGACATGCACGACTGGTGTATCTCGCGTCAGCTGTGGTGGGGTCACCGCATCCCGATCTGGTACGGACCCGACGGCGAGGTGGTGTGCGTCGGACCCGACGAGCAGGCCCCCGAGGGTTACGTCCAGGAGACCGACGTCCTCGACACCTGGTTCTCCTCCGGGCTGTGGCCGTTCTCCACGATGGGCTGGCCCGATCAGACCGCGGATCTCGAGAAGTTCTATCCCACCTCGGTTCTCGTCACCGGGTACGACATCCTGTTCTTCTGGGTGGCCCGCATGATGATGTTCGGCACCTACGTGGGCAAGGATCTGGGTCCGGGCAACGAGATCCCGTTCCACAACCTGTTCCTGCACGGCCTGGTGCGCGACGAGCACGGCCGCAAGATGTCGAAGTCGAAGGGCAACGGCATCGACCCGCTCGACTGGGTGGAGCGCTTCGGGGCCGACGCCCTGCGCTTCACGCTCGCCCGCGGTGCCAACCCCGGTTCGGACATCTCGGTCGGCGAGGACCACGCCCAGTCGTCGCGCAACTTCGCCACCAAGCTCTACAACGCCACCAAGTTCGCGTTGATGAACGGCGCGAAGGTCGGCGAGCTCCCCGACGCCGAGACGCTGACCGACGCCGACCGGTGGATCCTCGGCCGGCTCGACGAGGTGCTCGCCGAGATCGACGCCGGGTTCGAGTCCTACGAGTTCTCGAAGGCATGCGAGGCGCTCTACCACTTCGCGTGGGACGAGGTCTGCGACTGGTACCTCGAACTCGCGAAGGTGCAGTTCGCCGAGAACGACGAGAAGCGTTCGGAAGCAACGTCGCTCGTGCTGGGCGCGGTCCTAGAGCCGTTGCTGCGCGCGCTGTCGCCGGTGATGCCGTTCGTCACCGAGGTGCTGTGGAAGGCGCTCACCGGGGGTGAATCGCTCGTGGTCGCCCCCTGGCCGACCACTTCCGGACGCGATTGGTCGTCGGATTCGGCCGCCCGCGTGGACGATCTGCAGCGACTGATCACCGAGGTGCGGCGTTTCCGCAGCGATCAGGGTCTCCGTCCGGGCCAGCGCGTCGCCGTGCAGTTCGACGGACTCGGCGAAGCCGGGCTCGAACACCTGCTGCCGTACGTGACCTCCCTCGCGCGCCTGGACCCGGCCGGTCCCGACTTCGGCGCGACCGCGACCATCGAGGTCCGCCTGAGCGTGGCCACCGTGGTCGTCGCGATCGACACCTCGGGCACCGTCGACGTCGAAGCCGAACGCAAGCGGCTCGCCAAGGACCTGGCGGTGGCCGAGAAGGAACTGTCGACGACCTCGGCGAAACTGGGCAACGAACAGTTCCTGTCCAAGGCGCCCGACCACGTGGTCGCCAAGATCCGGGACCGTCAGCGGATCGCGACCGAAGAGGTCGAACGGTTGAACGCGAAGCTGGCGAGTCTGGCCGGCGCGTGAGCGACGACACCGGTTTCCCCGAAGAGGATCCAGCCGTCCTGGGAATGGATGCGGCAGGCGACCCCCTGGGTCTCTCGGCGATCCTGGGGGAGGACGAACCCGATCCGGACGCCGAGCCGGCGCGGCTGCGCGTCACTGACAGCGCCGACGATCTCGCCGAACTCGCCGAGGTCGAGGCCGAGCTCGACACCCGGTGGCCCGAGACCAAGATCGAGCCGTCGCTGACCCGCATCGCGACGCTCATGGATCTGCTCGGATCCCCCCAGCACGGATACCCCGCGATCCACATCGCCGGGACGAACGGCAAGACGTCGGTCACCAGGATGGTCGACGCGTTGCTGTCCGCGCTGCACCGGCGCACGGGCCGGATCACGAGTCCGCACCTGCAGCGCGTCACCGAGCGGATCTCGGTCGACGGCAAGCCGATTCCGGCACGCACCTACATCGACACCTATCGGGAACTCGAGCCGTACATCACCATGGTCGACGATTCGTCGACAGCGGCGGGTGGACCCCGGATGAGCAAGTTCGAGGTGCTGACCGCGATGGCGTATGCGGTCTTCGCCGAGGCGCCGGTGGACGTCGCCGTCGTCGAGACGGGCATGGGCGGTCGATGGGACGCGACCAACGTCATCGACGGCACGGTCTCGGTCATCACACCGATCGCGATGGACCACGCGGACTATCTCGGCGACACCCTGACCGCCATCGCGGGGGAGAAGGCCGGCATCATCAAGCCCGCCGAACCCGATGCGGCCGGCACCGTCGATCCCGTCACGGTGATCGCCGAACAGAGCCCCGAGGTGATGGACGTCCTGCTGCGCGCGGCCGTCGATGCGGGCACCATCGTCGCCCGCCAGGGATCGGAGTTCGCGGTCCTCGACTCGGTCATCGCCGTCGGTGGGCAGATGCTCACCATCCAGGGCCTCGGCGGTGTCTACGACGAGATCTTCGTGCCGCTGCACGGTGCACATCAGGCGGCCAACGCGGCGCTGGCGCTCGCGGCGGTGGAGGCGTTCTTCGGTGCGGGCGCCGATCGTCAGCTCGACATCGACGCGGTGCGTACGGGTTTCGCGTCCGTCGCCAACCCCGGACGGCTCGAGCGACTGCGCAGCGCCCCGACGGTGTTCGCCGACGCGGCGCACAATCCCCACGGAGCCGCGGCGCTGGCGCAGGCGCTGGCCGAGGAGTTCGACTTCCGTCGACTCGTCGGCGTCATCGGCGTGCTGGGTGACAAGGACGCCCGCGGAGTCCTCGAAGCCCTCGAGCCGGTGCTCGACGCGGTCGTCGTCACCGACAACGGGTCGCCACGGGCCCTGGAGCCCGAGACGCTCGCGGAGTACGCGCGGGAGGTGTTCGGCGAGGACCGCGTGGTCGTCAAACCCTTCCTGCCCGACGCCGTCGAGGAGGCCATCGCACTGGCCGAGGAAGCCGACGGCGAACGCGTGTCCGGTGCGGGCGTGGTCATCACCGGGTCCGTCGTGACCGCCGGTGCCGCGCGAACACTCTTCGGTAAGGAACCCTCATGACCCGGTACACCCCACCCACGAACGATCCGTGGAAGGGGCTCCGCGGCGTGATGGCCGGCACGATGATCCTGGAGGTCATCGTCGTGATCCTGGCGTTCCCTATCGTGTGGCGCCTCGGCGACGGGCTGACCTGGTTGTCCGGCGGATACCTCACGCTCGTCGTCATCGCGATGATCCTGGCCGCCGGGATGCAGGGCCGGCCGTACGCGATCAACCTCGATCTCGGCCTGCAGGTCGTCCTGATCATCGGGGGGCTCTTCCACTGGTCGATCGCGGTGGTGGGAGTCGTCTTCGGGTCGGTCTGGCTGTACATCCGCTACATCAAGGCCGACGTCGAGAAACGGGTCGAACGCGGGATGCTGCCCGGCCAGGAGCCGATCGAGTAATCGGTCCGGCGGCCACGGCCGTCTCGCCGCCGGCTGTCCGACCAGCGGTGTTCTCGTTGCTCAGGGCGGGGTTTGGTGGCCGCAAGACCTGTGGCCGGACCGTTATCGCCGAACCCGGGCGGCCAGGTGGGCTTGCTGTAACAATGGCCCATGCCGCGGGGGCCGACAAGTCGATCCTCGCAGCTTGTCGAACCCCTTCTCGAGACACCCGATGTGAGGACATACGTGCAGTTCCAGCTCTTCCGGACCACCTCCGCCCGAACCCGACGCCCCGTGCTCCCCGTCGTCGTCCTCGCGGGCGCGGCGCTCGCACTGACCGTCCCGGCCACGGCGGCGGCCGAACCGGAGCAGGACCAGGCACCCATCGGGATCGCGAACCTCATACCCGCCGCGGACGCACCTGTTCCCGTCGGTCCGGGGGAGTACAGCTATGTCGCCACCCACGAGATCACCCAGCGTGCCGCGACCATGAAGGCGCCCGAGGCCATCGCCAGCCTCCCGGTGCCCGCCAGTACCGGCCCGCGAATCTCGGTCTGGCGCAACAGTTCGATCTCGCGCTCGCCGGCGCGCTCGCCTCGCCCGGCGGCTGTCTGCAGGTGGTCGTCGATCCGCGCTCGCGAACCGGCAGCCTTTTCGACTACGGCTTCTTCCCGGTCGCCGGCGAGTACTGCTCCTGACCGGTACGTGACCGTAGCCGGTCGATAGGGTGTCAGTCGTGACTGAACGCACTCTCGTACTCATCAAGCCGGACGGCGTCGAACGCAACCTCGTCGGCGACATCATCAGCCGTATCGAGCGCAAGGGCTTGACCCTGGTGGCTCTCGAACTCAAGACCGCGAGCGACGAGGTCGCTCGCGGGCACTACGCCGAGCACGAGGGCAAGCCGTTCCACCCCTCGCTGCTCGAGTTCATCACGTCCGGTCCGCTGGTCGCGGCCGTTCTCGAGGGGCCCCGCGCGGTGGCGGCGTTTCGCCAGATCGCCGGCGGTACCGACCCGGTCGAGAAGGCCGTGCCCGGAACGATCCGTGCCGACTTCGCGCTCGACACCCAGTACAACCTGGTCCACGGGTCCGATTCGCCCGAATCGGCACAGCGCGAGATCGCTCTCTGGTTCCCCGGACTCGAGGGCTGAACGCGAGCGCCTCGGCTCGACGCGCAACGTCAAACGCTCATCCTTTGCGGTCATCCGACCGCGGTGTGGGATACTTGCACAGTTATCGCCGACACACTTTGTCGACGACGACCGGATGACGCGCCCCGGTACCGGCGCGTCGCGGTGCGGCACTGACGCACCGCGACGCCACGGAACCGCAGCTGACCCCACCGAGTTCGCCCTGCTGCCAGCGGGCGAACACTCAGGTTCCGCCTGTGCCCGGTGGCGTGGAAAGCGATCAGGGACGCGGTCATCGACACAGCAAGAGCGTCGTCAGACGACCCGTGAGACGGACCGCCGCGACGACGCGCAGACCACACAACACCGGTCCGACGAGGACCGGGACACAGAGCAGACCCTCGCGTGGCCGCGTCAGCCCGACGCGCCCGGGGGTTCGAGGAGACTGAGTGACCGACAACGGGTCGCCGGCTGACGCGAACGCAGCGTCGGAATCGGCGGAAGAATTTCCCAGCAAACTTCGTGTGCACGCCCTGGCCCGCTTCCTGGGCCTCACGAGTCGACAGGTTCTGGCTCACCTGGCGAATCTCGGCGTGCAGACCCGCAGCCCGCAATCCAGCGTCGATCGTGACCTGGCGAAAGCCGTGGCCGAACGGGTGCGCTCCGGCGTCGACGAGACCGGCGAGACGCCGCCGCAGGCCGCCCCGGCCGGCGACGCGGCTCTGCCTGACGCCGCTGCCGACACGACGCCGGCCGAGGCCCCTGCCGACACCCCGCCGACGGACGCGGCACAGGCCGAGGCGGCATCGGTCGAAGCCGCACCAACCGAGGCGGTGTCCGCCGAAGCGGCGCCCGCCGACGACGCACCGACGGCCGAAGTCGCATCGACCGAGGATGCTGCACAGACCACCGCCGACGACTCGCCCGCGGCACCGACCGCAGCCCCGACGTTGTTCTCGGCCGCCCAGTACGACGCACCGGTGGCGACCCCGGCCGCGGAGACCGACGCCTCGACCGGCGCGCAGCCGCTGTTCCTGCAGCCTCAGGCCCCGGCCGACAAGCCCCGCGCCGCCCGCTCGGGTCGTGCGAAGACCCGCGCTGAGACGGGCGCGAAGGACGAGTCGGCGGACACCCCGGCAGACGAGTCCGTCGCTGCCGAGACCTCGACCTCGACATCAGCGGACGCGCCCGCCCGCTCGGACAGGTCGAGAGCCGATGATTCGACTGCGGCCGACCGGGACGCCGACGTCTCGACCCCTCACGAATCCGGCGCCGACGACGCCGATGATTCCAACGCCGATGATTCCAACGCCGATGATTCCGGGTCGGGCCGGAGTCGCCGGCGTCGACGCGGACGTCGTGGACGCGGGCGCGGTAGGGGAGACCAGGGGGGCGACTCTGATTCGGACACGGATGAGTCCGACGCCGAGGCGTCCGATGCCGACGAGTCGACCGGTGACGGGGCAACCGATGCCGACACGGACTCGGAGGACACCACGTCCGACGAGTCGGCCGAGGACTCGCGCTCGGAGGAGGGCCGTCCGTCGGGCAAACGCACCCGCCGCCGCAGCCGTCGTTCGGGTGCGGACAAGGCGGAGGACTCCGAGGCGTCCGGCGCCACGGGCGACCGCGCCGACGAGTCCGGTGACGATGCCGACTCCGCCGACGCCGAAGACGCATCCGATGACGACGACTCCGGTGACTCCTCGTCGACTCGCCGCCGCCGTCGCCGTCGCCGTCGCAAAGGTGGCGGCGAACCCGATGAGGCGTCTCCCGACGATCCGCCGAACACGGTGGTGCACGAGCGCGAGCCGCGCAGCAAGCGCGCCCGCGACGAGGTGCAGGGCATCTCGGGGTCGACCCGACTCGAAGCCAAGCGTCAGCGCCGGCGCGACGGGCGCGATGCCGGCCGGCGTCGTCCGCCGATCCTGACCGAGTCGGAGTTCCTGGCACGCCGTGAGGCGGTCGACCGCGTCATGGTCGTCCGAGAGCGCAGCGCGAACAGCCGCATCTCCGGCAACGACGGGCACGAGCACGCCGCGGTCGAGGACTACACGCAGGTCGCGGTCCTCGAGGACGGTGTCCTCGTCGAGCATTTCGTGACGACCGCGACGTCGTCGTCGATGGTCGGCAACATCTACCTCGGACGCGTCCAGAACGTCCTTCCGGGTATGGAAGCCGCATTCGTCGACATCGGTCGCGGACGCAACGGCGTGCTCTACGCCGGTGAGGTCAACTGGGACGCTGCCGGACTCGACGGCGGTTCGCGCAAGATCGAGCAGGCGCTCAAGCCCGGCGACAACGTGCTCGTCCAGGTCAGCAAGGACCCGGTGGGTCACAAGGGCGCCCGTCTGACCACGCAGATCTCCCTCGCCGGCCGCTACCTGGTGTACGTGCCCGGCGGTTCGTCGACCGGGATCAGCCGCAAGCTGCCCGACGTCGAGCGCAAACGTCTCAAGCAGATCCTGGCGAAGCTCGTCCCCGACGAGGCCGGGGTCATCATCCGCACCGCGTCGGAGGGAGTCAGCGCCGAGGAACTCGGTGCCGACATCGCCCGCCTCGAGTCGCAGTGGAAGTCCATCGACGAGGCGGTGGCCCAGGCCAAGAAGGGCGGGTCGTCGAGCCCGAAGCCGCTGTACGAGGAGCCCGACCTCCTGGTGCGCGTCGTCCGTGACCTGTTCAACGAGGACTTCAAGAAGCTCGTCGTCGAAGGTGACAAGGCCTGGAACCTGGTCGAGGGTTACGTCAGCTCGGTGGCCTCGGATCTCATGGAGCGGGTCGAGAAATTCGACAAGCCGCACGCCGACGCGCCGGATTCGTTCGTCGTGCACCGCATCGACGAGCAGCTCGCGAAGGCGCTCGACCGCAAGGTGTGGCTGCCCTCCGGCGGCACGCTGATCATCGAGCACACCGAGGCGATGACCGTCGTCGACGTCAACACCGGCAAGTTCACCGGCTCGGGGGGCAACCTCGAGGAGACGGTGACGCGCAACAACCTCGAAGCCGCCGAGGAGATCGTGCGGCAGATGCGGTTGCGCGACATCGGCGGGATGATCATCGTCGACTTCATCGACATGGTCCTCGAGTCGAACCGGGATCTGGTGCTCCGCAGGCTCACCGAGGCGCTCGCTCGTGATCGCACCCGTCACCAGGTGTCCGAGGTGACCTCGCTGGGCCTCGTCCAGATGACACGTAAACGTCTGGGAACCGGTCTGCTGGAAGCGTTCTCGACCACCTGCACCGCCTGCAGCGGTCGAGGCATCATCGTGCACGCGAATCCCGTCGAGGTGAAGACCGACGACTCTTCGCGTGGCGACGGTGCCGGTTCGAAGCGGTCCCGTCGAGGCAAGAAGAAGGCCGACGCGCAACCGGAGGCAGTCGCCCCGGCCGTCGCGCCCGCTCACAAGCCGGCCGAACACCCGATGTTCCGGGCGATGGCGGCGCACGCGCACGACGACGAACACGACCAGGAGTCCGGCGCGACCACCGACGGTGACACCACGAGTCGGGCCGAGGACGCGCCGAAGCCCGTCGTCGAGGCGTCGTCGCCGCAGCAGACGGCCGACAGCCGGGTGGACACCGCTGTTGCCGAGCCGACCGAGACCCTGCCGTATCCGGTGGCGACGGAACCGGCTGAGATGGATTCGGCTGGGACGGAATCGGCTGAGTCCGAACCTGCGGCGGTCGAGACGGAGCCAGAGCCGGCCGGCTCGGCCACCGACGGACAGGCTCCGGCGGCCGCACGGCGTCGTCGACGGGTCGTCCGGCGTCCGGCGCAGACGACCACACCGCCGGACACCGTGGTGATGACCGCGGCGGATGTCGCTGCGGAGACGCCGGTGACGACCTCGGGTCCGGTCTCCACCGGGAACTCGGAGGCGGCGGTCGCGGTACGGCGCCGGCCGCGCAAGCGCAGCGCGGGCCGTCCCGCGGGACCGCCACCGGCCGACGACTGATCCGGGTGACCGGGCCGCGTCGGACCCGGGTCGGGCTAGTTTGACCCGACCGCCGACGTTCCCGTAACCTTGGAAAGTCGCCTCCCGCGGAGGGTCTGCGCTGTTCTGCCCGCTTCGGCACAGCAACGGTGCGTAGTCCGTCGGCAGGCCCTCTGGTGCGAACCGCAGCTTCCCCGGCCACATGCCCGGGTGCCCTGCGGCCCGCCCCGGCACGCACAACACAAACGCCCCAGGAGCGCTCGCGCCCCCAGGGTCCGAGTAGACGAGTAAGAGGAATACTTCGATGGCAACGTACGCGATCGTCAAGACCGGCGGTAAGCAGTACAAGGTCGCTGAAGGCGACACTGTGAAGGTCGAGAAGATCGACGGAGAGATCGGCAGCACGGTGAGCCTGCCGGTCGCGTTGGTCGTCGACGGGTCGAACCTGACCACCGATGCCGACAAGCTGGCCAAGATCTCGGTCACCGGCGAGGTCGTCGACCACGTCAAGGGCCCCAAGATCCGCATCCACAAGTTCAAGAACAAGACCGGCTACCACAAGCGCCAGGGTCACCGTCAGAAGCTGACGGTCCTCAAGGTCACCGGCATCAAGTAGTTCGACCCGCTTCGAGAAGACCTCAGGAGGACTGACACATGGCACACAAGAAGGGCGCGTCCAGCTCGCGCAACGGTCGCGATTCCAACGCCCAGCGACTCGGCGTGAAGCGCTTCGGCGGCCAGCAGGTGAGCGCAGGTGAGATCCTGGTCCGCCAGCGCGGCACCAAGTTCCATCCCGGCGTCAACGTCGGTCGCGGTGGCGACGACACCCTGTTCGCGCTCGCCGCGGGCGCGGTGGAGTTCGGCTCCAAGCGTGGCCGCAAGACGGTCAACATCGTCCCGGAAACCGCTTCGGTCTGACCTGAGCAACCGGCACGACAAGCTCTTACACAGGGCGGGCAGGGTCATCGCGTACCCCGCCCGCCCTGTTCTTTTTTGACGGAAGAAGGATTTCGATGTCTCGGTTCGTCGACCGCGTGACCATCCACGTCGCCGCGGGGAACGGCGGCCACGGCTGCGCGTCGGTCCATCGCGAGAAGTTCAAGCCTCTCGGCGGACCCGACGGCGGAAACGGCGGCAACGGCGGGTCCGTGCGGCTCGTCGTCGACCCCCAGGTGCACACGCTCCTCGACTTCCACTTCCACCCGCACGCGAAGGCCTCCAACGGCAAGCCCGGGGCCGGAGACAACCGCGACGGCGCCACCGGCGGCGACCTCGTCCTCAAGGTTCCCGACGGCACGGTCGTCCTCGACGAGCGCGGCACGATCCTCGCCGATCTGGTCGGCGAGGGGACGGTCTTCGAGGCCGCGCAGGGGGGCCGCGGCGGGCTGGGGAACGCGGCGCTCGCGTCGAAGGCGCGCAAGGCCCCCGGCTTCGCCCTGCTGGGCGAAGAGGGGCAGCAGCGTTCGCTGGTCCTGGAACTCAAGTCGGTCGCCGACGTCGGGCTCGTCGGTTTCCCGTCGGCCGGCAAGTCGTCGCTGGTGTCGGTGCTCTCGGCCGCCAAGCCGAAGATCGCGGACTACCCGTTCACCACGCTGGTCCCGAACCTCGGGGTCGTGCAGACCGCGGGCGACGTGTTCACCATCGCCGACGTCCCCGGTTTGATCCCGGGCGCCTCGACCGGCCGCGGGCTCGGCCTCGAGTTCCTCCGCCACCTCGAGCGCTGCGCGGTGCTCGCGCATGTCGTCGACTGCGCCACACTGGAACCCGGGCGCGACCCGATCTCCGACATCGATGCGCTCGAAGCCGAGCTGGCCGCGTACGTCCCGGCACTCGACGACGACCACGGACTCGGCGACCTCGCCTCCCGCCCCCGCGTGGTGATCCTCAACAAGCTGGACGTACCCGACGCCGCCGAGCTCGCCGACCTCGTCGAACCCGAACTGGCCGAACGTGGTTGGCCGGTGTTCCGGATCTCGGCGGTCGCCCACGAAGGTCTGCGCGAGCTCACCTTCGCACTGGCGCGGATGGTGCGCGAATACCGAGATGCCCAGCCCGCCAAGGTCGCCCGGCGCGCGATCATCCGCCCCAAGGCCGTCGACGACACCGGCTTCACGATCGAGACCGACCCGGACAACGAGGGCGGCTTCATCGTCCGGGGTTCGCGCCCGGAGCGGTGGATCGCGCAGACGCAGTTCGACAACGACGAGGCCGTCGGCTACCTCGCCGATCGGCTCAACCGGCTCGGCGTCGAAGACGAACTGGTGAAGCGGGGTGCACAACCGGGTGCGCCCGTCACCATCGGTGCGGTCACGTTCGACTGGGAACCGTCCACGCCGATGGGCGACGACGTCCCAGTCACCGGGCGCGGCACCGACATCCGGCTCGATCGTTCCGATCGCGTCGGCGCCGCCGAACGCAAACAGGCGCGTCGCCTGCGGCGCGGGCTGCCGGACGAGGACGGCGGGGAGCGGGACCTCCCGTGAGCACCGGTTCCGCCGACCGCGTTCACGAGGGGTCGGTACGCGACCGGATCGCGCACGCGCGCAGCGTGGTCGTGAAGATCGGCTCGTCGGCACTCACCGACCTCACCGAGGGACTCGACCGCAACCGCCTCGACGCACTGGCCGACGCGCTCGAGGCCCGGATGCGGGCCGGCTCGGATGTCATCGTCGTGTCCTCGGGGGCCATCGGGGCCGGGATCGCCCCGCTCGGACTCAAGAAACGGCCCACGGATCTCGCCACCAAGCAGGCGGCGGCAAGCGTCGGGCAGCTGGCCCTCGCGCATGCGTGGGGTACGTCGTTCGCGCGCTACGGCCGCACGGTGGGTCAGGTCCTGCTCACCGCCGACGACATCTCCAACCGTAGTCACCACGCGAATGCCCAACGGACACTTGACCGTCTGCGTTCACTCGGCGCCGTGGCGGTGGTGAACGAGAACGACACCGTGGCCACCAACGAGATCCGTTTCGGGGACAACGACCGGCTGGCCGCGCTCGTCGCCCACCTGTCGGGTGCCGATGCGCTCATCCTGCTCTCCGACGTCGACGGCCTCTACGACGGTGATCCGCGCCGGGTCGACGTCGACGGCCGTCGCGCCCGGTTGATACCCGAGGTCAACGGCCCCGAGGATCTCGACGGGGTGATCGCCGGCTCCGGCGGCGCGCTGGGTACGGGTGGCATGGCCTCCAAGCTGGCCGCGGCCCGCTTGTCGGCGGATGCCGGCGTGCCCGTATTGCTGGCGGCCGCCTCGTCGGCGGCGCAGGCGCTGGCCGACGCCTCGGTGGGCACGGTGTTCGCCGCCCGGCCCGAGCGGCTGTCCGCGCGTCGGTTCTGGGTGCGTCACGCCGCCGACGCGCGGGGTCGGATCGTGCTCGACGACGGCGCCGTGGACGCGGTGTCGCGCAGGCGGCGTTCACTGCTCGCCGCGGGGATCGTCGGGGTCACCGGCAGGTTCTACGAGGGCGACGTCGTCGAACTCGTCGACCAGTACGACACGGTGCGGGCCAGGGGAGTCGCGGCCTACGGCGTCGACGACATCGCGTCGATGGTCGGCCGCTCCACCGGCGACCTCCCACCTGAACTACAGCGTCCGGTGGTGCACGCCGACGATCTGGTGGTCGTGGGCCGCTGACCAGAGGTCAGAACGTCGCCAGCGCCGGGAGCACGAAACCGGCCTCGTGATCGATCTTCAAGGTCGCGATCTCGTCGGCACGGGTGACCCCGCGGTTCACGATGATCAGCGGCTTGCCGGCGCGGTGCGCGCGCCGCGCGAATCGCAGGCCGGACATGACGGTGAGCGACGACCCGACGACAAGCAGGGCGTCGGCCTCGTCGACCACCGAATACGCCTCGTCCACAACGTCTTTCGTGACCGTCTCGCCGAAGTAGACGATGTCGGGCTTCAGGATGCCGCCGCAGTTCGGGCAGTCGATCATCATGAAGTCGGACGTGTCGGACAGGGTGGCGTCGGCGTCCGGCGCGACTTCGATGGCACCGCGGCCGCTGACCCGACGCGCGAACTCGGTGTTGATCTCTTCGAGTTGTCCGGCGAGCCGGTGACGGGAGATACGCCAGTCGCAGTTCACACAGCGGACACGGCCGTAGCATCCGTGGAGTTCGATGACCCCGCGGGTGCCGGCCTTGGTGTGCAGCATGTCGACGTTCTGGGTGAGCACCCGCGACATCCACCCGCGCTGCTGGAGTTCGGTGAGCGCCAGATGGGCTCTGTTGGGGACCGCGGCGTCCATGTGCCGCCAGCCGAGGTGGTTGCGTGCCCAGTAGTGGCGTCGGAAGTCCGGCGACGAGAGGAACATCTCGAGGGTCATGGGCGTCCGCGGCGGCGAGCCGGGACTCCGGTAGTCGGGGATGCCGGAGTCGGTGGAGATGCCGGCGCCGGTCAGAACCGCGAAACGGCGTCCGGCGAGGATGTCGGCGGCCAGTGCGATCCGGTCCGCGACGTCATCGTCGAGGGGGGTGTGTTCGGCCGGGGCGGAGCCGAGCTGGAGACGAGTACGCACCCTGCCCAGGATAGGCAGGGTGCGTACTCGAGGTGTCTGCGAGAGCCGTCAGGTGACGGGCGTCTCCGCGTGCTTGCCGGCCGGCTGCGGCACGGTCACCAGCGGATACACGCCGTTCTCGTCGTGGACTTCGGTGCCCACGACAGGCGGGTTGAACACGCACAGCATGCGCATCTCGGTGTCGGCGGTGACGGTGTGCCGCTCGTGGCCGTTCAGCAGGTACATCGTGCCCGGCGCGAGCGGATAGGTCTCGCCGGTCTCTCGGTCGAGGAGCGTGCCGGTGCCTTCGACGAGCCAGACGGCCTCGACATGGTTGGCGTAGTGGAACTCGTTGACCGAGCCGGCCTTGATCGTGGTCTCGTGGAACGAGAAGCCCACATTGTCGCCGCCGAGGATGATGCGCTTGGAGACCCAGTTGCCCTTGGGGTCGGCGACGTCGCGGTCGGTCCCGGTGATTTCTTCAGTGGTTCGGACGATCATCCGAGCACCTCCTTGACTGCATCGGACAGGATGGACAGGCCGCGGTCGAGGTCCTCGCGCGAGATGGTCAGCGGCGGGAGCAGCTTGACCACCTCGTCGGACGGGCCCGACGTCTCGGCCAAGAGTCCCGCGCCGAAGGCCTGCGCGCAGACCTTGCCCGCGGCGGTATGGTCCTCGAACGCGAGTCCGCGCACCATGCCACGCCCCCGGGTGGAGATGCCGTCGTAGCGGTTGCACAGGTCGGTGAAGACCTCGTGGATCCGCTCGCCCTTGGCATGGATGTCGCGGGTCAGCGCGTCGTCGGCCCAGTAGGTCTCGATCGCCTTGGCGGCGGTCACGAAGGCCGGGTTGTTCCCGCGGAAGGTGCCGTTGTGCTCGCCGGGGGTCCACACGTCGAGCTCGGGCTTGAACAGGGTCAGCGCGAACGGCAGCCCGTAGCCGCTGATCGACTTCGACAGTGTGACGATGTCGGGCTTGATGCCGGCTTCCTCGAACGAGAAGAACTCGCCGGTGCGGCCACAGCCCATCTGGACATCGTCGACGATCAGCAGGATGTCGCGTCGCCGGCAGAGATCCGACAGTGCCCGCAGCCACTCGGCACGAGCGACGTTCACGCCGCCCTCACCCTGGACGGTCTCGACGATGACCGCCGCCGGGCGGTTCAGGCCGCTGCCGGAGTCGTCGAGCACACGCTCGAACCAGGCGAAGTCCTCCATGACGCCGCCGAAGTAGTTGTCGAAGGGCATGGGCGTCGCGTGGACGAGCGGGATACCAGCGCCGGCACGCTTCATCGAGTTACCGGTCACCGACAGCGATCCGAGCGTCATGCCGTGGAAGGCGTTGGTGAAGCTGATGATCGACTCGCGACCGGTCACCTTGCGCGCCAGCTTGAGTGCCGACTCGACGGCATTCGTACCGGTGGGGCCGGGGAACTGGATTTTGTAGTCGAGTCCGCGCGGCTCGAGGATGTGACTGGTGAACTTTTCGATGAAGTTCCCCTTGGCGACGGTCGCCATGTCCAGACCGTGGGTGATGCCGTCGGCCTCGATGTACTCGAGAAGGGCCTTCTTCAGGACCGGGTTGTTGTGGCCGTAGTTCAAGGACCCGGCGCCCGCGAAGAAGTCGAGGTATTCGCGGCCGTCCTGATCGGTGATGTAGGAGCCCTTGGCGGTGGTGAACACAGCCGGCCAGTTACGGCAGTAGCTGCGCACCTCGGATTCGTGGGCGGTGAAGACTGAATCGTCCATGTGGGTGTCGAGAAGTGGCATGTCGTGTGCTTCCTTCTGGTGTGACAACGTGGGGTTCATGTGCCCGGCTCGAGGTCGCCTCATCGCGATCGCCGGGTTCGGCTGAGCCCTACGGGCTGGGGTCGGCCTTTGGTCGGGATGTCATGCGGGACTACCGATTACGGGGTCGGCAGGATGGAAACCTAGCGCGCGTGCCGCATCTGAGGCGTCGGCCCTGTGGTCATGGCGACGACCGGGATCGCGCAGGACTCAGGGCTCGGGGATCTCCGGCTCGAGCATGTAGAGATCTTCCGGCTCGTGGGAGTCGGGGAATGCGTTCGCCGCGAACAGGTCTCGACGTTCGAAACGAAGTCCGCGGGCCTTGGCCACCGAGGCGAACAAGCGTTGGGACGGGACGTTGTCCGGGCTGATCGTCGTGTGCATGGCGACCATGCCCTGACGGTTGACGCGGTCGAACAGCTCGTGCAGCATGGTCGCCGCGATGCCGTGTCCGCGCACCTCGTCGTCGACGGCGACCTGCCAGACCATCAGGGTGGAGGGGTCGCTCTGCCGCCGGTAGCCGGTGACGAAACCGACTGCGCGGCCATCGACTTCGGCGACGATCGAGGTGGTGGCGAAGTCGTGGCACCACAGCACGTAGGAGTAGCTCGAGTTGACGTCGAGAACCTGAGAGTCCGAAGCGATTTCCCAGAGGCGGATACCGTCGTCGACCGTGGGAACCCGGTAATCGACGGTGAGGGTTGTTGTCGGGGCCGTTCTTGTTTGGGAAGGGCTCATAACGCAAACGACGTTAACAATGCGTGTCGTAGAAGTCATGTACCTGCGGAAATTGGTCCGCGGAACGCCTACCTTGTCCCTGTTCAGACATACAATGTGAAGCGGGTCACAAAGACGTGAGTCCGGATTGGTTCGGGTGGCTTCCGGGATTGCAGAATGGCCTCATGACGAGGATCATCGCCGGCCGGCTGGGTGGGCGGCGACTGCGTGTTCCGGGCGAGGGTACCCGGCCCACTTCTGACCGGGTCCGCGAATCGGTGTTCAACATGTTGGCCGCCCGATCCGATCTGGACGGAGTCTGGGTCCTCGACCTGTACGCGGGATCGGGGGCGCTGGGTCTCGAGGCGATCTCGCGTGGTGCTGCAGGGGCGACGTTCGTCGACTCCGGGCGCCGGGCCGCGGTCACGATATCCGCCAACGTGCGGGCCTGTGGGGTGGCCCCGAACGCCACCGTACATACGCGCACGGTGTCGGCCTACCTCGCCGGCGCCGCGGAACGGCGGTTCGGCCTCGTCTTCTCCGATCCGCCGTACGACCTCCGGGCCGACCGGATCACCGCGGACCTGGAGCTACTGCGGTCACACCTGGACGACGACGCGCTGATCGTCGTCGAACGCTCGACGCGGTCCACCGGCGAGATCTGGCCATCCGAGTACGAGGTGGTCGTCGACAAGTCCTATGGCGACACCCGGGTGGAGATCGCCCGCCTGGTCTGACCGGTAAGTTCGGGCCATGACGACGGCAGTGTGTCCCGGTTCCTTCGATCCCTTCACCCTCGGTCACCGATACGTGGTGGAACGCGCTGCGGCGTGTTTCGACGAGGTCGTGATCACCGTGGTGGTCAACCCCAACAAGCGCGGCATGTTCGGTGTGGACGAGCGGATCGAACTCATCGAAGAGGACTGTGCGGACCTGGCGAATGTGCGGGTGGACCGGTGGGAGGGCCTGCTCGTCGATTACCTGCGGCAGGAGTCGATCCACACCATCATGAAGGGGCTGCGCTCCGCCGTCGACTTCGACTACGAGGTGCCGATGGCCCAGATGAACCGCGAGCTCGCCGATGTGGAGACGATCTTCCTGCTGACCGACCCACGATTCGCCCACGTCTCGAGCTCGCTGGTGAAGGAGGTGGCGAAGTTGGGTGGAGACGTGACGCCATTCTTGTCCGCACATGTCCACAAGAGCCTGATGAGCCGGTTGTCCGGCGAGCGCTCGGCCTGACCCACCGGTCGGGCGCGACACACCCCACGCGCTTCACGAGTCACAAGCGCAACATTCGGCACAATAGTCACAGAATCACCAACTGTTGCAACCAGGCAAGCGCCGGATTGGGGTGGCTGTGTACCGGGTATTTGAGGCTCTCGACGAGCTGGTCGCGATCGTCGAAGAGGCGCGGAGTGTGCCGATGACCGCCGGGTGCGTCGTGCCGCGCGGCGACGTGCTGGAACTCCTCGACGACATCAAGGACTCCATCCCCGGCGAGCTCGACGACGCGCAGGACGTCCTCGACCAGCGTGACACGCTGATCGGTGATGCCCGCGAGCACGCCGAGACGACGGTGTCCAAGGCGGATTCGGAGTCCGAGGCGGTGCTCGCGCACGCTCGCGCCGAGGCCGACCGGATCCTCTCCGAGGCGAAGGCGCAGGCCGACCGTATGGTCGACGAGGCGAGCGCGCACTCGGGCTCGCTGGTGGAGGACGCCGCCGAGGAGGCACACCGTCTGCAGACCAGCGCGGCGCGCGAGTTCGAGGCCGTCACCGGCCGGGCGCGGGCCGAGGCGCAGCGCACCATCGACGCCGCCAACAACTCCTACGACAAGTCGGTGGCCGACGGTATCGCCGAGCAGCAGCGCCTCGTCTCCGAGACCGAGGTCGTCGGCGCGGCGAAGTCCGAGGCCGAGCGGATCATCGACGCCGCCCACGCCGAGGCCGACCGCCTGCGCGGTGACTGTGACGTCTACGTGGACGAGAAGCTCGCGCAATTCGAGGAGATCCTGACCGGCACGCTGCGATCGGTGAACCGGGGTCGGCACCAGCTACGGACCGGCGCCGGCATGCACGACTATGTCGAGTACCCCCGTGGTGTCGACGAGTCCGGGCGTGGCGACGGTGCGCGTTCGCGCGAGTCCCGTGGCGACGATCCCCGCTCGCGCGAGACCTCGGCCCGCCACACCTACGACCGCGACCACGGTTCGCCGCTCGCGGTGTGACACGCTCGTCGACCCGGCTGTCCACACGCCGCCGGCGTCGGTCGATCATTCCCGGGTGCGAGCGTATGGTGGGCGTTTGTGGCTGATCATGCTGTGACATCAGAGCCGTCGCACGGTCCCGGTTCTACTCCCAGGCGCGAGCCCTTCGTGCTGGATGTGCGTTCGATGGGACGCCGCCCGGGCACGATGTCGGAGGTGCACCGTACTGTCCGGACACCCGAACGGCTGGGCGTCGAGATGGTCGGGATCCCAGCGGATTCCGATGTCGACCTCGACCTCCGTCTGGAGGCGGTGTCCGAGGGAATCCTGGTGACCGGGACGGTGTGCGGTGAAACCGTCGGTCAGTGCTCGCGCTGCCTCGAGCCGATCGACGGCACGGTGACGGTCTTCCTCACCGAGTTGTTCGCCTACCCGGACAGCGCGACCGAGCAGACCACCGACGCCGACGACATCCATCGCATCGCCGACGACCGTATCGACCTCGAACAGTCGATCATCGACGCCGTGGCACTCGAACTGCCGATGTCGCCCCTCTGTTCGTCGGACTGCGAGGGTCTGTGCCAGACCTGCGGGGTGCGTCTGGCCATCGCCGAACCGGGTCACTCCCACGAGGTCATCGACCCGCGCTGGGCCGGACTCGCCGACAAGTTCGCCGACCTCGGGAAGGACGATTCGCCGACGGACGGTGCCGCAAACGACCCCGACCCGGAACGACATCGTGACTGAGGCCGTGCGTGCGGACGGTCCGCGTGCGGCCCTGCTCGACGCGCTGGACACCGACATTCCCGACGACCTGCTGACGCTGGCACTGACCCATCGTTCCTACGCGTATGAACACGGCGGTCTGCCGACCAACGAGCGCCTGGAGTTCCTCGGGGACTCGGTGCTCGGTGTCGTCATCACCCAGCGTCTCTACCTGCGTTATCCCGATCGACCCGAGGGCGAGCTGGCGAAGATCCGGGCCAGCGTCGTCAACATGCATGCGCTCGCCGACGTCGCGCGTGGTCTCGGGGACGAGGGCGGTCTGGGCAAGTACCTGTTCCTCGGCCGCGGCGAGGAGATGACCGGCGGGCGCGACAAGGACTCGATCCTGGCCGATGGTCTGGAGTCGCTGTTCGGCGCGGTCTTCCTCAGTCACGGACTCGAGACCTCGCAGCGCGTCATCCTGCGTCTGTTCGACGAGCGCCTCGAACGTGCCGGCAACCTCGGCGCAGGGCTGGACTGGAAGACGTCGCTGCAGGAGTTGAGTTCGGAGCGCGGGTTCGGTCCGCCGCAGTATCAGATCAGCGCGACCGGTCCCGACCACAACAAGGAGTTCACCGCGACCGCGCTGGTCGCCGGCGAGAGCCTCGGCGAGGGTGTCGGCCGGACCAAGAAGGAAGCGGAGCAGCAGGCCGCCGCACACGCCTGGAAAGTGCTGACCGAGCGCGCGTCGGCGTCGTGAACCCTTCTGTCAGCCGGCTTTTCGCGATCTGCGATGCCTGAACTCCCCGAGGTCGAGACCGTCCGCATCGGTCTCGAGACCCATCTCGTCGGTCGGGTGGTGGCCTCGACCGAGGTCCTTCATCCGCGCGCGGTCCGTCGTCACGCCGGCGGTGAGCCGGATCTGATCGGTCGGCTCGCCGGCAAGCGGGTGACCGGCGTCCGGCGCCGCGGCAAGTACCTGTGGATCGATGTCGCCGACTCCGCCGACCGTGCGGCGCTCGTCGTCCACCTCGGGATGAGTGGCCAGATGCTGATCGCCCGGACCGGAACTCCCGATCACACGCACCTGCGGATCCGCGCGGTCCTCGACGACGAGAACGAACTCCGCTTCGTCGATCAGCGGACCTTCGGGGGTTGGCATCTCGACGACTACACACCCGATGTGTATGCGCCCTCGGGGAGTACGGACACGACCGACCCGTCGCCCGCCGACATCCCGGTCTCGGTGGCGCACATCGCAACCGATCCGTTCGACCCGGCCTTCGATCCCGTCCGCGTGGTGGATCGCATGCGCGCCAAACACTCCGAGATCAAACGGGTCCTGCTGGATCAGACGGTGATCTCCGGCGTCGGCAACATCTACGCCGACGAAGCGCTGTGGCGCGCACGTCTGCACGGCTCGCGGATCGCCGAGACGATCAGTCGCAAGAAACTGCGCGAACTCATCGATGCCGTCACCGACGTGATGGCGGATGCGCTGAAGGTCGGCGGTACCTCGTTCGACGCGCTCTACGTGAACGTCAACGGACAGTCCGGCTACTTCGAGCGGTCCCTGAACGCCTACGGACGGGCGGGGGAGCCGTGTCGTCGGTGCGGCGCGATCATGCGCCGCGAGCAGTTCATGAACCGTGGCTCGTTCTCGTGTCCGCGATGCCAGCGGGCGTCGAAGGCGAACCCGGGCTGACCGTCCGGTATCCGCGGCGGTGCTGCATCGGGAGTATCAGGCCTGGCGTTCGAGGCGGTAGTGCAGGCGAAGCGCCCGGAATCGTCCGACCTTCAACTCATGATCGGTGCGGAGTACGCCTTCCTCGTCGACGTATACCCGGAACGACTCCGCCAGTGTCGGCTGCGCCGAATACCACTGATCGCCGAACAGGACCGACACGTAGGCGCCGTCCGCCCCGAATCGTCGAGAGCGGGATGTCAAGGTGAGCGCCCCGTCGGCCTCGGCGCGTGGAGCAAGGAAAACGTGGATGTTGCCGAGTTCCAGGGGAAACGCGACGGCGACGTGCGGCTGCGGTTGTCCTGGAAGCGAAGCCGATCGATAGAACCCGCTGTACACAGGGGAATTGTCCAGGCGGAGCCGTCGCAGCCACGCCGCGCCCACTCTGTGTCCTGAGTGGTCGGTGACGACCCGGATCTCGCTGGACATGCCACGGCTGACAGATAGCGGTTCGGTCGGCAGAGCGAGTTGTTCGACGCGCCGCCCGAACAACGCTGCGACCGCCATCCCGCCGGGTGCGAACAGCGGGTTCCACTGCGACCAGACCTCCATCCGCCACGATCCGGTCCGTTCGTAGAAGTCTCGCACCGCGGGGTGCAGCGCTGATGCCCGGAAGTCCGGTCCGTCGAGCACTGCCATGTCTTCGAACAGGCCGGCGGTCGGCGACGGCGGCGCGACCGCACCCTGCTTCTCGTACTGGCGCAGCCAGGCGTCGCCGACCTCGTGCCGGCCATTGTGCGGCGCGCCCAGGAATGCGAACTCAGGCGTCGACATGTCGACCCGCCGGCCGACCGCTCGCCACCACCGACGGCTCAACGGATCCAGCACGTGCATCGTCGGTCGGTGGGTCCTCGTGACTGCGGTTCTGCGACGCATGCGGAAGACCCTAGCCACCAGGCAGACTCACCTCGGCAGACATGCGCCGGGAACAATCGACGTGCCGGGGCTCTTACTATTGGTCGCGATGCCGGCGGCGCCGGCCGACAACATCTTGAGAGGACCCGTCTTCGATGACCACCGAAGCAACTGCCCCCGCGTCCGGGGTTCCCGCCGACCAGGCCCACACCGATCTGTGGGTCGAGCGAACCGGCACGCGCCGGTACACCGGTCGCAGCTCGCGCGGCGCGGAGGTGCTGATAGGCTCGCAGGACGTCGAGGGCGTCTTCACCCCGGGTGAACTTCTCAAGATCGCGCTGGCCGCCTGCACCGGCATGTCGTCGGACCGGCCGCTGGCGCGACGCCTCGGTGACGACTACGACGCGACGATCCGCGTCAGCGGCGACGCCGACCGCGAGAACGAGGTGTACCCGCGCATCGAGGAGATCCTCGAGATCGACCTGTCCGAACTCGAGCCCGACGCCGCGGCCCGGTTGCTCGTCGTCGTCGAACGCGCCATCGACGCGGTGTGCACGGTCGGGCGCACGGTGAAGGCCGGCGCCGAGGTGGATCTGCGGATCGAGACGGAGTGACCGCATGAGCGAGGACGGCACCGACCGCGTCCGGCTCACCGCGCACGTCCACGGGCACGTGCAGGGCGTGGGCTTCCGCTGGTGGACCAGAGCGCGTGCTCTCGAACTCGGGCTCGTCGGCTACGCGTCGAACCAGGCCGACGGCCGGGTGCTGGTCGTTGCCGAGGGGCCACGGGACAAGGCCCTCGCCCTGCTCGACGCGCTCCGGTCGGGAACCACGCCCGGACAGGTGGACCTGGTGGTCGAGCGTGTGGATGAACCGCGCGGGGACCTCGACGGCTTCGTCGAACGGTGAGGAGAGCCGAAACACGTCGCGATGGTGAGTAGTCTGTACCGTCGTGCACCTCAAAAGCCTGACCCTGAAGGGCTTCAAGTCGTTCGCCTCGGCGACGACCCTGCGCTTCGAGCCGGGTATCACGTGCGTCGTCGGCCCCAACGGCTCCGGTAAGTCGAACGTCGTCGACGCCCTGACCTGGGTGATGGGCGAGCAGGGCGCCAAAGCACTGCGCGGCGGGAAGATGCAGGACGTCATCTTCGCCGGCACCTCGGGCCGTCCTCCGCTGGGCCGCGCCGAGGTCACCCTCACCATCGACAACGCCGACGGTGCGCTGCCGATCGAGTACTCCGAGGTGTCCATCACGCGCCGGATGTTCCGCGACGGCGCCGGCGAGTACGAGATCAACGGCAGTTCCTGTCGCCTCATGGACGTGCAGGAGCTGCTGTCGGACTCCGGTATCGGTCGCGAGATGCACGTGATCGTCGGCCAGGGACGGTTGTCGGCGATCCTCGAGTCCCGGCCCGAGGACCGCCGCGCGTTCATCGAAGAGGCGGCCGGGGTCCTCAAACACCGCAAGCGCAAGGAAAAAGCGGTCCGCAAGCTCGACGCGATGCAGGCCAACCTGGCGCGTCTGAACGATCTGACGGCCGAACTCCGTCGTCAGCTCAAACCACTGGGACGCCAGGCCGAGGTCGCCCGCCGGGCCCAGACCGTCCAGGCCGATCTCCGCGACGCACGGTTGCGCCTGGCCGCCGACGACCTCGTCACCCGCCGCGCCGAGATGGCCGAACACGCCGCCGTCGAGGACGAGGTCCGGCGTCGGCAGGACGAGGTGGCCGCCGAACTCGACCGTGCGAACGCGGAAGTGACCGAACACGAACAGCATCTCGCCGAGATCACGCCCGCCGCGGCCGCGGCCAACCGCGCCTGGTTCCGGTTGTCGGCGCTCGCCGAGCGCGTCGACGCGACCCGCCGGGTGGCCGCCGAACGCAGCCGGTACCTCAGCGAGCCGTCGAGCGAGGCGTCCGGGCCCGACCCGGAGGAGCTCGACGAGCAGGCCCTCGAGGCCGCCGAACTCGAAGCCGAGCTGACCGAGGGTGTCGAGATCGCCGCCGAACAGCTCGAGAGCGCCCGCGAGGTGCTTGGCGAACGCGAGTCGATTGCGGAGGCCGCGGAGGCGGCTCACCTCGCGGCTGTCCGCGCCATCGCCGACCGTCGCGAGGGTCTGGCGCGCCTCGAAGGGCAGGTGGACAACCTGCGGACGCGCTCGGAGTCGGTCGACGCCGAGGCGCAACGCCTCACCGCGGCCATCTCGGCCGCCACCGAACGCGCCGAAGTCGCAGTCACGCAACAGGATTCGGCGGCAAGCGAGCTGGCACAGCTGGAAGCCGCCGAACAGGCGCTCGACGAACACCACGAACGATGCGTGGCCGCGCTGAACCTGTCCAACGAGCGCGTGGCCACCCTGCAGGCCGCACACCGCGACGCCGAGCACGCCATCGCCTCCTTGTCGGCCCGGGTGGACGCACTCGCCATGGGACTCGAGCGGGGCGACGGCGGCGCATGGCTCCTGGAGAACGCGCCCGACGGCCTGCTCGGACCGATGTCGGAGCTGGTCACGGTCGAAGCGGGTTTCGAGACGGCCATCGCCGGGGCGCTCGGACCCGCCGTGGACGGCATCGTCACCGTGGACGGGATCGCCGCGGTGCGGGCGCTGGCGGCCCTGAAGTCGGGCGACGGGGGACGGGCCGCGCTGATCTGCGGCGGACTCACCGGCCCGGACCGATCGACCGACGTGGCGCTGCCCGACGGGGCGAGGTGGGCGGCCTCGGTGGTCGACACCCGGCCGGAGATCCGCGGTGCGATCGACACCGTCCTGGCCGACACCGTCATCGTCGACGACCCTGCGCAGGGGCTCGAACTCGCCCGCCGTCTTGGGGTGCGCGCGGTGACGCCCGCCGGCGACCGCATCTCGGCGGCGTCGGTCGAGGGCGGTTCGTCACGCCGCCCCTCCACGCTGGAGGTCCAGTCGGCGATCGATGCGGCGACCGCCGAACTCGCCTCGACCCGCAGGCGCGTCGAAGAACTCGAGGCGGCGCTCGCCGGTGCGCTCACCGAGCAGCACGATCGGCGGGAGGCGGCCGAGGAGGCGCTCGCGGCGCTGCACGAGTCCGACGCCGGCGTCGGCGCCGCTTATGAGCAGATGGCCCGGCTGGGCCAGGAGATCAGAGCCTCGCGTGCCGAGGCCGACAAGCTGACCCGACAGCGCAACCTGCTCGAGAAGGGTCGCGAGGAAACCCTCGAGAACCTGCAGGAACTCACCGAGCGATTGCGTCTCGCCCGCGATGAGTCCGAGGTGGGGACCGAGATGTCCGCCGACGACACCGACCGCGCGAACGCCGCGACCGCCGTCGGCGTGGCACGCAGCGCCGAGATGGAGGCGCGCCTGACCTTGCGGACAGCCGAGGAACGCCTGGCATCCGTCCGGGGCAAGGCGGACTCGCTGCGGCGGGCCGCACAGCGCGAGCGCGAGGCACGCGAGCGGGCTCGTCGGCAGGACGAGATCCGACGCCAGGCCGCGGGCGTGGCGGCAGCCGTCGAACGCGCCGGTGCACAGGTCAGTGAGCGTCTCGCCGCGGCCGTGGCCTCGGCGCAGGCCGGGCGCGACGAACTCGAGGAGATCCGGACCGCCCGCACCGCGACCCTCGACGCGCTCCGGGTCCGGGCGGGCGAACTGACGACCACCCTCAATTCGCTGCGCGACACCGTCCACCGCGACGAGGTGGCGCGGGCCCAGGTCGCGCTGCGGATCGAACAGCTCGAAGAGCAGGTCCTCGAGACCTTCGCGATGGCGCCCGACGATCTGATCGCCGAATACGGTCCCGACGTGCCGATGCCCCCGTCGGCGCTGGAGATGGCCGAGTACGAGCAGGCCCGGGAACGCGGCGAGCAGGTCGTCGCACCGGCCCCGATGCCCTACAACCGGGCTACACAAGAGGCCCGCGCCAAGAAGGCACAGAAGGATCTCAACACGCTCGGCAAGGTGAACCCGCTGGCGCTCGAGGAGTTCGCCGCTCTCGAAGAGCGATACAACTTCCTGTCGTCGCAGCTCGAGGACGTCAAGGCGGCCCGCAAGGACCTCCTCGACGTCGTGGAAGAGGTCGACGCCCGGATTCTGCAGGTGTTCACCGAGGCGTACGCCGACGTGGAACGCGAGTTCGGCCAGGTCTTCCAGACCTTGTTCCCCGGCGGCGAGGGCCGGCTCGTCCTGACCGAACCCGGCGACATGCTCACGACGGGCATCGAGGTCGAGGCGCGTCCGCCCGGTAAGAAGGTCAAGAGGCTCTCGCTGCTCTCGGGCGGGGAGAAGTCGCTGACCGCGGTCGCGATGCTGGTGGCGATCTTCCGCGCCCGCCCGTCGCCGTTCTACGTCATGGACGAGGTCGAGGCCGCGCTCGACGACACCAACCTGCGGCGACTGATCACGTTGTTCGCCCAATTGCGGGAGAAGTCGCAGCTCATCGTCATCACCCACCAGAAGCCCACGATGGAGGTCGCGGATGCGCTTTACGGAGTCAGCATGCGCGGCGACGGCATCACGACGGTCATCTCGCAACGCATGCGCGGAGTGAACATGCCCGTCGGTCAACAGGAGGACACCAGCCAGTGAACACCGGAATCATCATCGGCATCGTCGTTGCGGTGCTCGTCGTGATCGCGCTGATCGTGCTGGGGCTGGTGCTGTCGCGCCGCCGGCGCATCTCGCTGACCGACGAGCGGCAACCGGAGATCGTCGACGGGACGACCCGCCAGGTCGACCGGTCCGGGGGCTACCAGGCCGGATCGGGGTTCAGCTTCAGTCGCGGGGAGGCCGCGGGTGACACCGCCCTCGCGGAACCGCCGCGACGGAGGCCGGAACCCCCGGCTCCGGAGTCTGCGACGCCGGCACCCGAGGTGATCCGGCCGCCCGGAGAGCGCACCGATGTCGACGGTCAGCCGGGCGTCGGTGACGACTCCGCGGTGCCGCGGGATTCGATCCGGCGCGGCGTCACCGAGGTGTCGCTGCCCGAGCCGGACACCACCGAACCCGAGACCGCAGAACCTGCCACCGCCCGCCCCGAAACCGTCGAGCCCGAGACGGCGAAGCCGGACGTGGCCGAGCCCGCGTCCGCCACAGCCGCAACCGCCGCACCCGAGGTCACCGAACCCGAACCGGCCACCGCCGAGCCGGCAACGACCGAGCCGGCAACGACCGAGCCCGGGACCCGGGTACCCGACGATGTCGCGGAGGCGACCACCGCGCCGCCGCTGGACGAGATCGCGCCGACGGCGGGCCGGATCGGTCGGCTGCGCGGCCGGCTGTCCCGGTCACAGGGCGCGATCGGCAAGGGTGTGCTGGGCCTGCTGGGCGCCGGCGATCTCGACGAGGACAGCTGGGAGGAGATCGAGGACACGCTGGTGATGGCCGATCTCGGTGCGTCCACGACGGCCACCGTCGTCGAGACCCTGCGCACCGAGCTCGCGGCCAACCCGGTCCGCACCGCGGGTGAGGCCCGGGCGTTGCTCAAGCGGGTCCTGGTCGAGCAGCTCGACCCGACGCTCGACCGGTCGATCCGGGCGCTGCCACACGCGGGCCGTCCCGCCGTCGTCCTAGTCGTCGGCGTCAACGGCACCGGCAAGACCACCACGACCGGCAAGCTGGCACGCGTCCTGGTCGCCGACGGGCGTCGTGTCCTGCTCGGCGCGGCGGACACGTTCCGCGCGGCCGCCGCCGACCAGCTGCAGACGTGGGGCGAGCGGGTCGGCGCCGAGATCGTGCGCGGCAAGGAACAGGCCGATCCCGCCGCCGTCGCATTCGACGCCGTCGACCGGGGCATCGAGAGCGGCGTCGACGTGGTCATGATCGACACCGCCGGCCGGCTGCACACCAAGACCGGCCTGATGGACGAGCTGGGCAAGGTCAAGCGCGTCGTGGAGAAGAAGGCGCCGGTCGACGAGGTACTGCTGGTGCTCGACGCGACCGTCGGACAGAACGGCCTGATGCAGGCCCGGGTGTTCGCCGAGGTCGTCAACATCACCGGCGTGGTGCTGACCAAGCTGGACGGCACCGCCAAGGGCGGCATCGTGTTCCACGTCCAGAAGGAACTCGGCGTGCCGGTCAAGCTCGTCGGACTGGGGGAGGGCGCGGACGACCTCGCGCCCTTCGAACCGGACGCATTCGTCGACGCCCTCCTCTGACGCCGGCGGACGCTGCCGTGAAGTCGGGATCTGTGATCGGAAATGTCGGGTCAGACATCGGCCGCGGAGTCTGAGAGACAGCTCAGAGCCGAACTGGGATGTTACATGGGCGAAATACAAACCGCCCAGGGGGTTACGCGCCCGAAACGTCAGGGCACCACGGCCGAAACCGACTGCCGACAATCTCTTTGGAGGCGCCGAGCCGTCGGCGCATCCTGAGGAGGTTTCGTAGTGGAGTTGGCTCAGTTGCCAAACGAATCGTTTGGCCCGATCGACACGGGTAACACGGCATTCATGCTCGTGTCGGCCGCGCTCGTGTTGCTGATGACCCCAGGCCTCGCGTTCTTCTACGGGGGGTTGGCGCGAGGCAAGTCCGTCCTGAACATGATGATGATGTCCTTCGGAGCACTCGCGTCGATCAGCGTCGTGTACGTGCTGTGGGGCTTCTCGATGTCGTTCAGCGACGGGATCACCGGCAGCAGCGACATCGGCGGCATCTTCGCGAACCCGTTCGCGCTCTTCGGGTCCGACCAGCTGATGAGCACCATCGGCGAGGGCGACACCGAGATGTACGTCACCGGCGGCCTGACCATCCCGGCGATCGTCTTCATGGGGTTCCAGCTGACCTTCGCGGTCATCACCGTCGCCCTCATCAGCGGTGCACTCGCCGAACGCGTCAAGTTCTCCACCTGGATGGTCTTCACCGTCCTGTGGGCGACGATCGTGTACTTCCCGCTGTCCCACATGGTCTGGGGCGGGCTCGTCGGTGGCGGCGGCCTCCTCGGCGGCGGTGAGGACGGTCTGGCGGCCAAGATGTTCGGGACCGACGAGGAAGGTGCGGCCAACGTCGCGCCGATCGACTTCGCCGGCGGCACGGTCGTGCACATCAACGCCGGTATCGCGGCGCTGGTCCTGGTCCTCATCATCGGCAAGCGCGTCGGCTTCGGCCGCACCGCCTACCGTCCGCACAACATCCCGTTCGTGATGCTGGGCGCAGCACTCCTCTGGTTCGGCTGGTTCGGGTTCAACGTCGGCTCCGAGCTGGGCGCCGACCTGCTCGCCGGTCAGGTGTGGGTCAACACCACCGCTGCCACCGCCGCGGCGATCCTCGGCTGGCTCGCGGTGGAACTCATCCGCGACAAGCACGCCACCAGCGTCGGCGCCGCCTCGGGTGTGGTCGCCGGTCTGGTCGCCATCACCCCCGCGTGTGGTTCGCTGACCCCGGTCGGCTCGCTCATCCTCGGTGTCATCGCGGGTGCTCTCGCCGCCGTCGCGATCGGCCTGAAGAACAAGTTCGGCTACGACGACTCGCTCGACGTCGTCGGTGTCCACCTCGTCGCCGGCCTCTGGGGCACGGTGGCCATCGGCCTGATCGGCGAGGACGTGGGCCTTTTCTGGGGCGGAGATTACAAGCAGCTGGTGGTCCAGGTCGTGATCGCCTTGTTCGCCCTCGTGTTCACCGGTGTTCTCACCGCGATCATCGCCCTGGTGCTCAAGCCGCTGGGTTGGCGCGTCAGCGACGAGGACGAGAAGAGCGGCATCGACGAGGCAGAACACGCCGAGACGGCCTATGAGCTGGCATGACGCTCGAAGCCATTCGCTACTACGCTGAATCCTGTGGAGAGGGATAACTAATGAAGCTGATCACTGCAATCGTCAAGCCGTTCACGCTCGAGGATGTCAAAGCCGGGTTGGAGCAGGCCGGCATCCTGGGCATGACCGTGAGTGAGGTCCAGGGCTACGGCCGCCAGAAGGGTCACACCGAGGTCTATCGCGGCGCCGAGTACTCGGTCGACTTCGTACCCAAGGTCCGCGTCGAGGTCGTGGTGGACGACGCCGCCGTGGACAAGGTCGTCGACGTGATCGTCGAGGCCGCCCGGACCGGCAAGATCGGTGACGGCAAGGTGTGGGTCTCGCCGGTCGAGTCCGTGGTTCGCGTCCGAACCGGCGAGCGCGGTGGCGACGCACTGTAGCGAGCCCGCCGAGGCGTCGACGAAATCCCGGTGAACGGCCCCGTGCCCGACGACCAGTCGGGCGCGGGGCCGTCGGAGTTCCACACCTCGTATTCCCTTCTCTCCCACACACTTTGGAGGCAGTCGTAAGCGCCGCAGACCTGGCCAAGACCCGACGGCAACTCACCGAATCCGGCCGATCGGGAAAACTCGACGCACCAGCACTGCGCCAGGTGCTCGTCGACCTGCACGAATTCTGGCTGACCAGCAAGGGCGCCGAACTCGGCATCAAGCCGCACAGCGGGTTCGCGATCGTCGCCGTGGGCGGACTCGGTCGCGGTGAGATGCTCCCGTATTCGGACCTCGATCTGATCCTGCTGCACGACGACATGCCCGCCGAGCGGGTGTCCGAGGTCGCCGACGGACTCTGGTACCCGTTGTGGGACGCCAACATCCCGCTCGACCACAGTGTGCGGACGGTGCCGCAGGCGCTGCAGGTCGCCGGCGACGACGTCACCGCGGCCCTCGGCCTCCTCGAGGCGCGCCACATAGCCGGCGACGAGGATCTGTCCACGTTGCTGATCGGCGGGGTCCGCCAGCAGTGGCGCAACGACATCCGCAATCGGTTCCCCGAAGTGGTCACGCACGCGCAGGACCGCTGGCGGCGAGCCGGCGACATCGCACATCGCGCCGAACCCGACCTCAAGAGCGGCCGGGGCGGCCTGCGTGACGTCCAGCTCCTGGGAGCGCTGGCGATCGCCCAGCTCACCAGCGGGATGGCGAGCCTGCGACCCGATTCGCCCGGTGCCGGACCGCAGGTCGCCTACACGCGGCTCCTCGACATCCGTACCGAACTGCACCGCATCGCCGGGCGTCCCCGCGAGCACGTGCAGGCCCAAGACGCCGACGAGATCGGGGCGGCCCTCCGGATCGGGGACCGGTTCGATCTCGCCCGCGTCATCAGCGACTCGGCCCGCACCATCAGCTACTCCATCGACGTCGGCCTGCGGACCGCGGGCAACGCCCTGCCGCGTCGCGGACTGGCCAAGCTGCGGCGCTCGCCGCTGCGCCGTCCGCTCGACGAAGGCGTCGTCGAGCACAGCGGAGAGATCGTGTTGGCGCGCAACGCGATTCCGAGCAAAGACCCGGGACTCATCCTGCGGGTCGCCGCCGCGTCGGCCCGAACCGGCCTCCCGATCAGCGCGTCGACGCTGAGCCGGCTGGCCGACTACGCGCCGGAACTGCGTGAGCCGTGGCCGGCCGAAGCACTCAGCGACCTGCTGGTCCTGCTCAGTTCGGGACATCACATGGTCGACCCGATCGAGGCGCTCGACCGCACCGGCCTGTGGGGCCGGCTCCTGCCGGAATGGGGTGCGGTGCGCGACCTCCCGCCGCGCGATGCCATCCACACCTGGACCGTCGACCGGCATCTCGTGGAAACCGCGGCGTACGCGAGTGCGATGACCACCCGGGTGTCCCGGCCCGACCTGCTCGTCCTCGGTGCGTTGATCCACGACCTCGGCAAGGGTCGGGGTGCCGACCACAGCATCGTCGGCGCTGATCTGGCGGTTCAGGTCGGCAACCGGTTCGGTCTCTGGCCGCAGGATGTGGCGATCCTCGCCGACATGGTGCGACACCACCTGCTGCTGCCGCAGGTCGCCACCCGCCGGGACCTCGACGACCCGGCCACCGCCGAGTCGGTCGCCGACACCCTGGGACACAACCGGGTGCTGTTGGAACTGCTTGCCGCACTTGCCGAAGCGGATTCGCTGGCCACCGGCCCGGGGGTGTGGGGGGAGTGGAAGGCCTCGCTCATCCACGACCTCGTCCGCCGGTCGATGCGACTCATCGACGGCGAAGAGCCGAGCGCGCCCGAGCCGCTGACGGCCGAGGACCTGGCCACGGCGGCGGAAGGGGACTACGCGGTCCGGCTCGTCCGGGCCGACGGGCAACACACGTACCGCGTCACCATGGTGGCGCCTGATCAACCCGGCCTGCTGTCGAAGATGGCCGGGGTCCTCGCCCTGGGCGGGTTGCGGTCCCACTCGGCGTGTGCCCAGAGCGCCGACGGGAAGGCGATCAACTCGTTCCTGGTCGTCCCGATGTTCGGCAGTCCGCCCGATGCCGGCCTGTTGCGCCAGCAGCTGATCGCGGCCGTCGACGGCAAGATCGACGTCCTCGCGCGGCTCGACGCGCGCGAGCGGGACTCGCCGATCCCGACGATCGGCACCGTCACCACGATTCCCGGCACCGTGGTGACCATCGGCGCCAGCGCCGGGAGCACCGATCCCGAGGTCGACGGGGCCGGGCATCCGAAGAACGCGGTACCCGCGCTCTTCGCCGTGGCGCCACCGCGGGTGACGTGGCTGGACGCCCCGGAGGGGGAAGCGGTGCTGGAGGTCCGTTCCGACGACCGGATCGGCCTGCTCAGCCGGGTCAGTGCCATCCTGGAACGCCACGGCGCCGACATCCGGTGGGCCAAGGTGGCGACCCTGGGCGCCACCGGGGTCGACATCTTCGGCCTGCGGCTGGCGACCGACACCGAGGACGCACGGGCAAAGCTGGCCGAGGCCGTCGTCGCGGTCTGCCCGCCGCCGCAGCCGGCGCGCGAGGAGGACGGCGACGGACCGCAGTCCTACGGCGGGACGGGACGGTCCGGAGTGCCGATCTCCTAGATGTTTCGTCCCGGGACCCGCATGGAAGGATGGGACCCATGTTCGATTCCCTCTCCGACCGGTTGACCGGTGCCCTGAAGGATCTGCGTGGCAAGGGGCGGCTGTCCGACGCCGACATCGACCGCACCTGCCGCGAGATCCGGCTCGCCCTGCTCGAGGCGGACGTCTCGCTCGCGGTGGTCCGGTCCTTCATCGCCCGGATCAAGGAGCGCGCCAAGGGTGCCGAGGTCTCCGCGGCACTCAACCCGGCGCAGACGGTCGTCAAGATCGTCAACGAGGAACTCATCGGAATCCTCGGCGGGGAGACGCGGCGGGTGCGGTTCGCCAAGAACCCCCCGACCGTCATCATGTTGGCCGGTCTCCAGGGTGCCGGTAAGACGACACTCGCCGGAAAGCTGGGCAACTGGCTCAAGCAGCAGGGTCACACCCCGCTGCTCGTCGCCTGTGACCTGCAGCGTCCGGGCGCGGTCTCACAGCTGCAGATCGTCGGCGAGCGCGCCGGCGTACCGGTCTTCGCGCCGCATCCGGGCACGAGCGTCGGCGGCGAGGGTGTGCTCGGTGTGACCTCGGGCGATCCGGTCTCGGTCGCGCAGGCCGGTGTCGACGAGGCGCGGAGCAAGCACTACGACGTGGTGGTCATCGACACCGCCGGCCGGCTCGGCATCGACGCCGAACTGATGAAGCAGGCCTCCGACATCCGCGACGCCACCTCGCCCGACGAGGTGCTGTTCGTCGTCGACGCGATGATCGGTCAGGACGCCGTCACCACCGCCGAGGCCTTCCAGGAGGGTGTGGGCTTCACCGGCGTCGTGCTGACCAAGCTCGACGGCGATGCGCGCGGCGGTGCGGCGTTGTCGGTACGCGAGGTGACCGGCCAACCGATCATGTTCGCGTCCTCGGGCGAGAAGCTCGAGGACTTCGACGTCTTCCATCCCGACCGCATGGCCAGCCGCATCCTCGGCATGGGCGACGTGTTGTCGCTCATCGAGCAGGCCGAACAGCACTGGGATGCGCAGCAAGCCGAGGCCGCGGCCGCCAAGATCACCCAGGGCGAGCTGACCCTCGAGGACTTCCTCGAGCAGATGCTGATGATCCGCAAGATGGGCCCCATCGGCAACATCCTGGGGATGTTGCCCGGCGCCGGCCAGATGAAGGACGTGCTGTCGCAGGTCGACGACAAGCAGCTCGACCGCGTGCAGGCGATCATCCGCGGCATGACCCCCGCCGAGCGCGACAACCCGAAGATCATCAACGCCTCACGCCGGATCCGGATCGCCAACGGGTCGGGTGTGACCGTCAGCGAGGTCAACCAGCTCGTCGACCGGTTCTTCGAGGCCCGCAAGATGATGGCGCAGATGTCGGGTCGCATGGGCATGGGCGCGATGAACCGCAAGTCCAACCGCAAGGGCAAGAAGGGCAAGAAGGGCAAGAGCCGCGGCCCCACCCCGCCGAAGGCGGCGCGCGGCGGCTTCCCTGGTATGCCCGGAGGCATGCCGGCCGGGTTCCCGGACCTGTCGAACATGCCGGCCGGTCTCGATCAGCTGCCCCCGGGTCTCGAGGGCATCGACGTGTCGCAGTTCCAGCAGCCCAAGAAGAAGAAATGACGGTGGGTGGCCCGGAACAGGGTGCAATGGCCCGCCACTACCGGGGCACCGATCCGCTCACGTCCGAACCGGTCGAGTTCTGGGTGTCCGACGACACCATCAGCCTCACCGCGGTTCCCGACGCCGAGACGGCCGTCGACGGCGGCTGGATCCTGCCGGGCCTCGTCGATGCCCACAACCACGTGGGGATCGCGCCGGGCCTCGGGGTCGACATCGAGCAGGCCCGTGGGTACGCCTACGCCGATGCGCGCGCAGGCACCCTGCTGATCCGCGAGGTCGGGTCGCCGCTCGACACACACCCGCTCGACGACGACCCCGCCTGCCCGCGCTTCATCCGCTCGGGCAAGCACATCGCCCGGCCCAAGCGGTATCTGCGCGACTACGGCGTCGACCTCGACGATCCGGACGAACTCGCGGCCGAGGTGGCCCGGCAGGCGCAGGCCGGCGACGGCTGGGTGAAGATCGTGGGCGACTGGATCGACCGCGAGGTCGGCGACCTGGCCCCGCTGTGGACCCGTGCACAGATAGAGGCGGCGGTGGCGGTGGCGCACGAGCACGGCGCCCGGATCACCGCCCATGTCTTCGGAACCGATGCTCTAGTCGACCTGATCGGGGCCGGTGTCGATTGCATCGAGCACGGCACCGGGCTGACTCCCGATCTCGTCGACCAGCTCGTCGACCGCTCGATCGCGTTGGTGCCCACCCTGATCCAGGTCGAGAACTTTCCCGGGATCGCCGACGGAGCCGAACGCTTCCCGACCTACGCCGCGCACATGCGCGCCCTGCATGCGGGCGCCCCGGCGGTGTTCGCCGCCGCGCGTGAGGCCGGTGTCCAGATCTTCGCCGGGACCGACGCGGGCGGATTCGTCGAGCACGGACGCATCGTCGACGAGATCGAGGCGCTCTCGGACGTGGGCCTGGGCCCGGCGGGTGCGATCGCGGCGGCGTCGACGAATGCGCGCGCCTGGCTGGGCGCCGACCTCCTGGAGGACGGGCACCGCGCCGACTTCGTCGTGTACGCAGACAACCCGTGCGACGACCTGGGCACGTTGCGACACCCGGTGGCAGTGGTCTCGTCTGGTCGCCACCTCGTGTGAGCAAAGCCACACGGTAGTGGCTGGTTGCCTTCCTTACCGCCGCGTAACGTAGCAACGGCGTTGCAACGGTTCGGCCAGGACGAACCGGATCAGTCCACCTCGGATCCGCGGCCCGGATCCGAGAGCGCGGGCCCGTCGGAGCCGGGGGTCGAGGGAGGCTCCGGCGGTGTCGCGCATCAGGACGCGGATGAGCCGACACCGACAGAGTGACGGAAGTGACGTTCGGCATGTGGTCGTCCTCGCGGGGTGGGTGACCACATGCCGGTCCATCGGCTGTTCCTTCTGCAGGCCGATCACCGGATTCGGAACTCACCGCCCGGTCTGGCACAATGATTCGCTGGTTCGTCGGATCCGGTCACGGCCGCCCGACGGTCACACCACTACAGACGCAAAACCGGGTCCGCCACTCCGGGCGGATTGCTGAATTGCGCAGTGACCACACGAAAGAGATGTAGACATGGCTGTCAAGATCAAGCTCACGCGGCTCGGCAAGATCCGCAACCCGCAGTACCGCATCGTCGTCGCCGACGCCCGCACCCGCCGCAACGGCCGGGTCATCGAGACCATCGGCAAGTACCACCCCAAGGAAGAGCCCTCGCTGATCGAGGTCGACTCCGAGCGCGCGCAGTACTGGCTGGGCGTCGGTGCGCAGCCGACCGAGCCCGTGGCCGCGATCCTCAAGGTGACCGGTGACTGGCAGAAGTTCAAGGGCCTGCCGGGCGCCGAGGGCACCCTGAAGACCGCCGAGCCCAAGCCGTCGAAGCTCGACCTGTTCAACGCCGCGCTCGCCGCCGCCGACAACGAGCCGGTCGCCGCCGCGACCACCCCCAAGAAGAAGGCCGCCAAGAAGGACGACGAGGCTGCCGAGGCTCCCGCCGCCGAGGGTGACGCGTGAGCGCAGTCGTCGCCGACGCGGTCGAGCACCTGGTCCGCGGAATCGTCTCCAACCCCGATGACGTCCGGGTCGACCTCGTCACCGGCCGTCGCGGCCGGCTCGTCGAGGTTCACGTGAACCCCGACGACCTCGGCAAGGTGATCGGTCGCAACGGTCGTACCGCCACCGCGCTGCGCACCCTGGTCTCCGGGATCGGCGGCCGCGGGATGCGCGTCGACATCGTCGACACCGACCGCTGACCGCGAACCCGAACACCGAGCGCATCGTGGATCTCGTCGTAGGCCGTGTGGTCAAGTCACACGGAATCCGTGGTGAGGTCGTCGTGGACGTCCGCACCGACGAGCCCGAGATGCGTTTCGCCCCGAACTCGGTGCTGCGTGGCCGTCTGCCGCGCGGTGCCGGGGAACGGGATTTCACCGTCACAGCCGCCCGGGATCATTCCGGGCGGCTGTTGGTGTCCCTGGCCGGCATCGCGGACCGGGATTCCGCCGACGCCCTGCGCGGCACCCTGTTCCTCATCGACAGTTCGCAGGTGGAGCCTTCCGACGACCCGGACGAGTTCTACGACCACGAACTCGAGGGCGTGCCCGTACAACTCACCGACGGCTCCGCGGTCGGCGTCGTCGAATCGGTCCTGCATCTGCCCGGCGGCGAGTTGCTGTCGGTACGTACCACCGACGACCGTGAGGTACTCGTGCCGTTCGTGCGCGAGATCGTGCCGAGTGTCGGTCGCGAGCTGATCGTGATCGACCCCCCGGAGGGGCTGCTGGATCCGGATTCGCTCGACGAGGCGCCGTGATGCGCCTCGACGTCGTGTCGATCTTCCCCGAGTACCTCGATCCGCTCCGAGTTGCCTTGCTGGGCAAGGCGATCGACGCCGGACGGATCACCGTGGCGGTCCACGACCTACGCAACTGGACGCACGACGTCCATCGCAGCGTGGACGACTCGCCGTACGGCGGCGGGCCCGGCATGGTGATGAAACCCGACGTCTGGGGGCCGTGCCTGGACGAGGTGTGCCCCGACGACGCGCTGCTGATCGTGCCGACCCCTGCCGGTGTGCCGTTCACCCAGGAGACCGCGCGTCGCTGGAGCACCGAGCAGCATCTGGTGTTCGCCTGCGGCCGGTATGAGGGTATCGACCAGCGTGTCTTCGACGACGCGGCCCGACGGGTGCGCGTCGAAGAGGTCTCCCTCGGCGACTTCGTCCTCATCGGGGGAGAGGTCGCGGTCATGGCCATGATCGAGGCGACCGTCCGGCTGCTCGACGGCGTACTCGGCAATCCCCGCTCGCATCAGGAGGATTCGTTCTCCGACGGGCTGCTCGAAGGTCCGAGTTACACGCGGCCGGTGTCCTGGCGCGGTCTGGACGTCCCGCCCGTACTCCTCAGCGGCGACCACGCGAAGGTGGCACGCTGGCGTACCGAACAGGCCCTCGAGCGGACGCGCGCGCGCCGGCCTGATCTCCTCCCGGACCCTGTGGACTCCTCCGCGGACCATCCGGGCGATACCGACTAGGATTCGGCAGAGGTTCGACTCGGACGGGGGTCCAGCAGACGATGCAGGGGTATTCGGCCATGGTCGAGGAACTCGACCGGCAGCGCACCGAACTCGAACGGGTCCGGAAGTCGTTGTCGCAGCTGACCTCCCGGGCGACCAGTCACGACCGGCTCGTCGCGGTGACGGTCGACGCGCGCGGCCGTGCGGTGGACATCACGATCGAACCCTCCGCAATGCGTCGATACCGCGCGGATCAACTGTCCGCCCTGCTGACCACGCTGATCGCCGAGGCGGACACCGCGCTGCGCACCAGATCCGCCGACATCCTCTCCGGCGCACCGGATCTGCCGATCGACTACGCCGACGCCCGCCTCGACAGTGTGGTCGCCGATGACCGACCCTGACCTCTCGCCGGCGGCCGACGCCGGTCCCCGGGTCGCCGCCGACCCCGGTGCCGCCGCCGTCGTGGCGACGCGACTGCAGGCAGCGGCGGCGGAACTCACGGCGATACAGACCGAGCTCGCCGCCCTGCTCATCGACGTCGACATGGCAGTAGGCACCGGGAAATCGGCGGGTGCGTTCCGGGCGGGGTTCTCGCCGGCGGCCGCGGCGTCGACGGATCGTCTGCACGACGTCGGGAACCGTCTCGGACAACGCCGCCGCGCCCTCGTCGCCGGCATCGACGACCTCCTCGACCGAGATGCCGAGGCCTCGGCGCGTATCGGCCGGGCCGACGCATGACGGCGCGTGGCGAGGCCGAGCGGATCGCCGAGGAACTGGCCCCGGGGGTGTGGCCGACCGCCGACGCGGCGGCACTGAGCGACTCGGCACAGCGCGTGCGGGCACTCGCCGAGAGGGTGGCCGGCCTCGCCGAGGCGGTGGCGTCGGTGACCGACTCGTACGCGACGGGGGACTCGACCGCGGGCGGGTTCCACGATGCCGTCGTCGACGGGCTCGGACAGATCGCCGGTGCCGATCTGCCCGGAGCGGCGGAACGGCTGCGCGCGCTCGGGACGTCGCTGGACGCGTATGCCCGAACGGTGATCGACACGCAGCAGCAGATGTCGGTGGTCGCACTGATCGCCGACCGCGACATCCGGCGGGCCGAGGTGAACGCCGCGATCGGTGACGACACGTGGCGGGTCGAGGCCGCGAGCACCGGCCGGATGGCCCTCACCGCGGCGGGGGATGATCACACCGAACGGTCGGGTGAGGCCGGGCAGAGCGCCGCTGCACCCGCGGCGACGAGCGGGATGATGCCGATGATGCCGCTCGGGGCACTGGGTGCGGCGGGTGCGATGGCTGCCGGTCTCGGGGGTCTGGCCGGCGCGCGGGCTCGCGCCGACCGCGACGTGATCGGCGCGAACGACCTGACCTGGTTGCGGGGGCGAGCCGAGCGACTCCAGACCACGGTCCCGGCATCGATCGCAGGTTGGTTCCGGACCGCGGTGGGCGTCGGGATCGGCCCGCGGGGAGCCCCGGTGGTCGTCGTCGGGACCAACGACCCGCAGCCGTATCAGCGGGTGGGGATGGAACTCGCCGACGACGAGGCACTCACCGCCAACGGCCAGGCGCCCGAACTCGCGGTCCGCGACCACATGGTGCATGCCGGTGTGACGCCGAGAGCGATCGCCGCGGCGACGCCGATGGAGCCCGCCACCATCTCGGCATTGCAGGCCGACGACGTCGTGATCGTGGCGCCACGGACGTAGCGGCTCCGCGATTTCGTCGGCCCGGGGTGTCTCTGGCACAATAGTCGGGTTGCCTGCCGACGATGCCCCGTGTCCGGGGCTGTCTCTCCGAGACCGCCGGCTGCGACGCCAACGACTCGGAGCACGAACCGGTCGAGCCCACGGGCCGCCAGGTTCCTCTGCTCAACGTTCTCCGCCAGACAAGGACCACGACACATGAACACGCTCGACTTCCTCGACAAGCAGTCCCTCCGCGACGACGTGCCGGACTTCGGCCCCGGTGACACCCTCGACGTCCACGTCAAGGTCATCGAGGGCAGCAAGGAGCGCGTGCAGGTGTTCAAGGGCGTCGTCATCCGTCGTCAGGGCGGCGGCGTGCGCGAGACCTTCACCGTCCGCAAGGTGTCCTTCGGCGTCGGCGTCGAGCGCACCTTCCCGGTGCACAGCCCGAACATCGCCAAGATCGACGTCCTCACCCGCGGTGACGTCCGTCGCGCCAAGCTCTACTACCTGCGCGATCTGCGCGGCAAGGCAGCCAAGATCAAGGAAAAGCGCTGACGCGTCTAACCTGACGAGGTGGCCGACACACAGCGACCCCACGATGCCCCCGACGACGACGCCAAGCGTCCGTGGAGGTTGAAGACCGACCCGGCCGAATCCGATGCCGACGAGCGCGGCAAGCGCAAGTCCGGCTCGGGTTCGCTCCTGCGCGAAGTCGTCATCATCGTGGGGTGCGTCCTTCTCCTCACCTGGGTGCTGCAGACCTTCATCGGTCGGCAGTACGTCATCCCGTCGGAGTCGATGGAGTCCACCCTCATCGGGTGCGACGGCTGCACCAACGACCGCATCGTGATCGACAAGCTCACGTACCGGTTCGGTGATCCGCAACCCGGCGACGTCGTCGTCTTCAAGGGCCCGTCGGAGTCGTGGAACGGCGCCTGGGTGTCGCCCCGATCGACGAATCCGGTGATGCACAAGGCGCAGGATGCGCTGTCGTGGTTCGGGTTCGCGCCGCCGGACGAGAACAACCTCGTCAAGCGGGTCATCGCGACCGGCGGTCAGACGGTGGAATGTCGCAACGACGAGGGCGTCGGCGTGAAGGTCAACGGTCGCCCGTTGCGCGAGCCCTACATCGACATGAAGCTCCAGGAGGAGACGGTTGCGTCGTTCGGGCCCGGTGTCGCCGGGCCGGGCGACCAGGTGCCTCCGTGTCTCGGGCCGGATTTCGGTCCGATCACCGTGCCCGAGGGCAACGTGTGGGTCATGGGTGACAATCGACTGAACTCGCAGGACTCGCGCTACCACGTCGAGGACCAGTACCAGGGCACCGTCCCGGTCAGCGACATCCGCGGCAAGGTCCGGTTCATCATCTACCCCTTCTCGCGGATCGGTGGTGTCGGTTCGTTCAATCCGCAGCAGGGGTGAGACAGCTGTGACGACTCGATGGCCACCCCGCTCACCCGTCCGCCGTGCCGCGGGCCTGCGGACGTTCGAATTCGCCTTGCACCGGCAGGGTCTGGGGCCCGTGGCGGGGGTCGACGAAGCCGGCCGCGGAGCGTGCGCGGGCCCGCTGGTCGTGGCGGCCTGCGTCTTGAAGCCGACGCAGCTCGTCTCCCTCGCCGACCTCGACGACTCGAAACGTTTGACCGAGCGCACCCGCGAGGAGCTGTACCGCTCGGTGACGCGCTACGCGCAGAGCTGGAGTGCGGTGATCATCGAAGCCGCCGAGATCGATCGCATCGGCATCCACGTCGCGAACATCGAGGGCATGCGCCGGGCGGTGGCCGCCCTCGACGTGAAACCGGGATACGTGCTGTCCGACGGTTTCGCGGTGCCGGGACTGACGGCCCCGTCTCTGCCGGTGATCGGGGGAGACGGGGCGGCCGCGTGCATCGCCGCCGCCAGCATCATCGCCAAGGTCACCCGAGATCGCATCATGGTCGCCATGGACGACGACCTGCCCGGGTACGACTTCGCCATCCACAAGGGGTACAGCACGGCGTTGCACATGTCGCGCATCGACGCCGCCGGCCCCACACCACAACACCGCATGTCGTACCGTAATGTCGCGGCACGTGTGGTCACCAGCGCAAACGACAACAGGGATAGGCTGACAGGATGAGTGCTGAGGATCTCGAGAAGTACGAAACCGAGATGGAACTCTCTCTGTACCGCGAGTACAAGGACATCGTCGGGCAGTTCACCTACGTGGTGGAGACGGAGCGGCGCTTCTACCTCGCCAACGCGGTCGAGATGATCCCGCGCAACACCGACGGCGAGGTCTACTTCGAACTCCGCATGAGCGATGCCTGGGTGTGGGACATGTACCGCCCGGCGCGGTTCGTCAAGCAGGTCCGCGTGATCACGTTCAAGGACGTCAACATCGAGGAACTCGAGAAGTCGGAACTCCGCCTGCCCGACGAGCCCTGACCACGCGCAACCTGTTGACAACGCCCTGATCGTTCACAGATCAGGGCGTTGCTCGCTTTCGGAAGGTCGACAAAATCGATTCTGCGCGAATCTGATCGGCATGAGTGCACAAGCGCGCGACCATCCTCGCCCCGATCGCCGCGGTCATATCGGCAGGCTCGGTGAAGACGTGGCCGCAGACTACGCGATATCCCTCGGCTGGACTGTCCTGGAGCGCAATTGGCGTACCCGCTATGGCGAACTGGATCTGGTGGCCGCGGATGGGTCGGTCCTGGTGATCGTCGAGGTCAAGACCCGCGCGAGCCGCACGTACGACGATCCGGTCATGGCGGTCACGCCGACGAAGCTCGCCCGGATGCGCCGACTCGCGGGGATGTGGCTGGCGGCGCAGGATCGGCGATGGACGCAGATCCGGTTCGACGTCCTCAGCGTGCGCCTCGACCAGGCCGCTCCCGACGATCTGGCTCGTGCGCAGGTGCGGCATCACCAGGGCGTGCACGTGTGAACCCGGGTGTCAGAGCTTGCTCAGATCGGTCCGGATCAGCATCACGTTGTAGTCGCTCCACCGCGATGCGTTGAAGTAGAGCTCCTTCGAATCTCCCTGCAGCGCGGGGGAGTTGGGGAGCATCATCGGTCCGTAGACGACGAGCGCACCACGGGGCACGATGGTCTTCGGTGCACTCCATGGGCCTTCGGGATGATCGGCGGTGCGCAGCGTGATGTCGTTGTCGCCATCGAGCATGACGTATTTCTCGAGGTACGGGCTCCAGGCGACCGAGAGTTCGGTGACCGGTTGTCTGACGACGACCGCCGAGCCGTCGTCGGGGATCGCGGCGATGTCGTCCACCCAACCGCGACTCTTGCCGGCCCAGTACTCGTACGCGTCGAGGTCGAGGATGTCCGTGGGTTTGAACCGCGCGAGAAAGGCGGCGCCGAATCGTCCGTTCGGGGTGCCGTATTGGTAGACGTACTCGGCTTCGGGTGTCCCGGGCCGGCCGCGGACGTACGCGTTCTGCTGGAACTTGCCGTTGTTGAACTCGATCGGACGGAACTCGCCGGGCAGTCGGAGCGAGACCGGAGCATTGATGAGGATGGTGTCCTGATCGGTGACCCAGGTCTGGCCGTTGTCGTCGGAATGGGCGATCGCCGAGAAATTGGTGACCCAGTTGCCCGGCGAACCCCAGGAGCGCACCGACATGTAGTTGATGTACTGGCGGAAGCCGTCGCCGTGCGGGAGGGAGATGGCCGCCGTCGGGATGGTGGTGACCTCGACATTGGAGATGCCCAGCGACGGGATCAGTTCCTGCGCGTAGTTCGGTTGGCCGGGCGCGATCACCGAACCCGACGTCACGTCGCCGGCGCGACCGGCCGGGACGGAGAGTCCGTTCGCGAGGTTGTCGTCGTCGGTGCGGAGCAGCACGTTGTGCCGCCACTGCTGTCCCGGCGCGTTGCAGTTGCCGAAGGTGTCTCCGAAGGCCATCAGCGTCTGGCCGCGGCCGTTGTCCCAGGAGACGCCGAGATCGGTGCCGCCGATACCGAACCGGCTGAATGTGCGGTTCGCGCTGAGCGGGCCCGTCACCCACCCGACGGTGCGGGATTTGGAACCGACATACGGGATCAGTGGTCGCTGCGGTCCCGGGTTCGGAATGCTCGAGCTGCCCGACGAGCCCTCCGACCCGCTGGAGCCACTCGAGCCGCTGGAACCGCTGGAACCGAAGCCCAGGAAGCTAGAGCCCGTGGTCGCGTTGCCGCACGGCGCGGCGTGCGCGACACCGGCACCGGTCGTCAGCGCGACCGCGGTGCCGCTGAATGCGATGACCCCGGCGAGGGCCAGTCGGACACTCGTGGTGAGACGGCTCGACACGCGCGTCCTCCAGTTACTCTTGCGATAGAAGTGATTGACGTGACTATTGTTACTGGAGTTACATGCGGATCGCGCGGTCCGCGGGGTCACGATCTGGTGTCAGCGCACGAAGAAGCGTTCCCCGGCGGACGTCCGTGACTGCCAGCCGACACGTTCGAGTTCCGGTGTCTCCGAGTCGTGCGCGGGGTAGCCGATACACAGGTAGGCGACAAGCTTCCAGGCCGGCGGTACCGCAAGTGCCTCGGAAACCTCCTCGGGTTCGAGGATGGACACCCACCCCACCCCGACGCCTCGGGCCCGCGCCGCCAGCCAGAGTGTGGAGATCGCGGTGACGACCGAATACTCCAGCGTCTCGGGCACTGTCTGTCGGCCGAGTCCCCGGCCCTGCTCGACACCGGGTTCGCAGAACACGGCGAGGTGGACGGGAGCGTCGTCGAGACCGGCGAGCTTGAGCGACGAATACAGCTGTGCGCGTTCGCCCGTATAACCGTCCAGCGCGTCGGCGTTGCAGCGAGTGAAGCTGTCGCGCACCGATTGCCGGGCTTCGGCGGACCGGACCTCGACCCAGCGCCACGGTTGGCTGTTGCCCACAGACGGAGCCAGTTCGGCTGCGTCGAGGATGTCGGGGAGCACGTGGGGTTCGAGTGGTTCGCGGCGGAAGCAACGGACGTCGCGCCGCCATCGGAGTAGTCGGTCGAGATCGCCGACGAACGCATCGTCGAATGTTCCGTCGTCCATCGGTTGTCGAGCCTAGTCGGGCTGCTGTGAACGGTGGTGCACAACCGCGAGGTCATCCACAGATCGGCTGTGTGAGTGGTTCGGCGCCGCCCGCCACGCGTGTTTCCGGTGAGACTGTGCCCATGTTGGGGCAAACACAGGCGGTGGGGCTCAATGCCTTTGTCGCGCAGGTCGTCGACGTGCAGGCGAGTGTGAGTTCGGGTCTGCCGGGGTTCGCGGTGACGGGTAATCCGGATTCGTCGGTTCGGGAGGCGCGGGATCGGGTGCGGGCTGCGATCAAGAACTCCGGGTTCAGTTTTCCCGAGTTGAAGGTGACGGTGGCGTTGTCGCCGGCCGATATGCCGAAGATCGGTCCGGGGTTCGATCTGTCGATGGCCGTGTCCATTCTGGCTGCCACGCAACAGGTGTCGGCGGAGAAGTTGTCGTCGACGGTTTTTCTGGGCGAGCTCGGTCTGGACGGCACCGTGCGGCCGATCCGCGGGGTGTTGCCGGCGGTGATCGCGGCGCGGCAGGAGGGGTATCGACGGGCGGTGGTGCCGATCGAGACCGTTGCCGAGGCCGCGCTCGTCGAGGGGATGGACGTCGGTGGAGCGAGCAGTCTGAAAGAGGTGACGCAGTGGCTGGCCGGTGACCACGTGCTCGACACGGTGCACGCGGTGACGACGACGCAGGCGCCGCCGGCCCCCGACATGGCCGACGTCGTGGGGCAGCACGAGGCCCGGCACGCGCTCGAGATCGCTGCCGCGGGAGCTCATCACGTCCTGATGACCGGATCGCCGGGGATCGGCAAGACGATGCTCGCGCGGCGGCTGCCGGGCATTCTGCCGCCGCTGGGTCTGGAGGACTCGTTGGAGGTGACGGCGATCCATTCCCTGGTGGGGGAGCTGTCGCCCGGACGTCCGCTGATCACCGAACCGCCGTTCGTCGCCCCGCACCACAGCTCATCGATCACGGCCCTGCTCGGTGGCGGTACCGGTTTCGCCCGGCCGGGCGCGGCGTCCAAGGCGCATCGGGGAGTGCTGTTCCTCGACGAGTGCGCCGAGATGAGTGTCAAGTCGCTCGAATCCCTGCGGGAACCCCTCGAAGACGGCGAGGTCCGGGTGCCCCGGCGTGACGGCATGGCGGTCTACCCCGCGCGCTTTCAGCTGATCCTCGCGGCGAACCCGTGCCCGTGCGCGCCCGCCCACGACGTCGACTGCGTCTGCACGGCCGTCGTGCGGCGGCGCTATCTGGGCAAGTTGTCCGGACCGCTGCTGGACCGCGTGGACATCCGCGTGCGGATGGACCCACCGGGCAACACCGCGCTGATGAGCGGTGCCGGGGAGTCGAGTGCCGACGTCCGGGCCCGCGTCACCGCGGCGCGAGCCACTGCGATCGAGCGTTGGTCGGAATTCGGGTGGCGCACCAATGCCGAGGTTCCCGGGTCCGCGCTGCGGCAGCGGTTCCGGCTGCCGCCCGACGTGCTGCGGCCCATCGAACTGTTCCTCCGAGACGGCCGCGTGACCGCCCGCGGTGCCGATCGCGCTCTGCGGCTGGCATGGACCCTCAGCGATCTGAGCGGGTCCGGGCGTCCCGTCGAAGACGATGTCGCACAGGCACTTCTGTACCGAGACCGAGGAGCGACCTGGTGATCTCCGCCCATTCGTCGGAACCCCGGTCGCCGGAATCCATCGCCTGGGCCTATCTGGCGCGGGTCGCCGAACCGCCGTGCGCCGCGGTCATCGCGCTCGTCGACGACATCGGTCCGGTCGAGGCGGCTGCGGCGATCCGTCGACGCACCGTGCCCGGCGGCCACGAGACGGTGCTCGCCGCCACCGCGGCTCGGAGCGAATCAGACTGTGCGGTCGACGATCTGGACGCCGCCGAGCGGGTCGGTGCGCGCCTGGTGACCCGTGCCGATCCGGAGTGGCCGGCCTGGTCGTTGCTGGCGCTGGGGCAGGCGGACACGGCCGCGCGCGGAGGCGAACCGCTGGCCCTGTGGGTGCGCGGTCCGGCCCGGCTCGACGACCTCGCCGCAGCGTCGATCGCGTTGATCGGGTCCCGTGCCGCGTCGTCGTATGGCGAACACGTCACGCAGACGCTCGCTTCGGGGTTGTCGGCCCAGGGTTTCGCAGTGCTGTCCGGCGGGGCGTTCGGCATCGACGGCGCCGCTCACCGCACGGTCGTCGCGGCGGGCGGGGTGACCGCGGCGGTGATGGCGTGTGGCATCGACCGCGACTACCCGGCGTCACACTCGTCGCTGCTGACCGCGATCGCGCGCACGGGCGCGGTGATCAGCGAGTACCCGCCCGGGACGACAGCGGCGAAACATCGGTTCCTCACCCGGAACCGATTGGTCGCCGCGATGAGCGGCGCGACCGTCGTGGTCGAGGCAGGGCGACGGTCCGGCGCGGCGAACACCGCCGCCTGGGCGCGCAAGCTCGGCCGGCCGCTGGGAGCCGTTCCAGGTCCCGTCACCTCGGCGACCTCGGTCGGATGTCACCGGATGATCGCCGACGAGCTCGCCGTACTGGTGTCCGACGTCGCGTCGGTGATCAACCTGGTACGACCCGACGGTGGGGGCGACATCGGCCGCGGCCGCGCGAAACCGACCGACGCGCTCGACGCCGAGCAACTACGGGTCCACGACGCCATTCCCGGCCGCGGTGGAGTGGGGATCGACGAGATCGCGTTCGCCGCCGGCCTCGACATCGGAACCGTCCGCGCGGCGCTCGCGCACCTCGACATCAAGGGGTACGTGCAGAACGTGGACGGACGATGGCGGCTGGCGTGACCTCAGCGGCGGGTGAGGACGTCGATGATGACATGCAGATCCTCGACCGTCGCCTCGTTCAGACGGCTATGAGCATGGACGTAACCGATTCCCGCGTACAGAAGCGTCGTCGCGCGAGCGTGTGCCTCGGCCTCCGAGAAACCGAGTTCACGCATCGCGGAGATCGCGATCGAGAAGATCCGGCAGTCGAGTGCATCGACCGAGTTCGCGATCGACTCGTCCGTCTGGGCCCAGCGGCGCAGGGCGGACTCCATCGCCCAGCGACGAGGATCCGACAGCAGACGGGCCATCCCTTCGACCCGTTCGACCGGTGGTAGGGCCTCCAGCGCCTCGATCCGGTCGGCCGCCGCCGACTGGGCACGTCGGCAGTGTTCGGCGAGCGCGGTCTTCAGCGCCCCGATGTCGGTGAAGTGCCAGTAGAAGCTGCCCTTGGTCACACCGAGGCGCGCGCTGAGGCGCGAGATCTTGAGGGCATCGATCCCGTCGTCGACCAGGATCTGGGTCGCGGCCTCCAACCAGTCGTCCACACTGAGCCGCGAGCTGCGGCGCGTGGTGGACTGGTCCACGGGCTGATCCGGCATGGAGTCACCTCTGGTCGGGTCTCGCGACGTCTGACTTTAGCAATGGCAAAGTCTCAAATTCACATCGCTTGATCGATAGAAAACCTTACAACCGCGGATGGGTGGTTCGCCGGCCTAAAGCTAAGGGTGGCCTAATCTCGTAGGCGTAGGGTTGACCCGAAAGGGAGGTTCGATGGCGAAACGCGTGAACACGATGACGGTGCTACGAAGAGAGCGGATCAGCCCGCATTTCGTACGCCTGTACCTGGGCGGGGAGGGGTTCGACGACTTCCGACCGGCTCTGGGCAAGTCCGGGGAACCCGACACCGACATGTATGTGAAGTTCGTCTTCGCACCGCCGGGTGTCAGCTATCCCGAACCGTTCGATCTCCAGGAGATCCGTACGAACGTGGCGCCCGAGCGGCAACCCGTCTTGCGTACCTACACGGTGCGCCGGGTCGACGCGGAGGCCCGCGAGCTCGTCGTCGACTTCGTCGTGCACGGCACCGAGGGCATCGCCGGCCCCTGGGCGGCCTCGGTGGAGCCAGGCGAGACGATCCGTTTCATCGGGCCGGGTAGCGGCTACCGTCCGCGATCCGATGCCCCCTGGCATCTCATGGCGTGCGACGAGGCGGGTCTCCCCGCGGTGGCCGCCGCACTCGAAGCCCTTCCCGCCGACGCCGTCGCCAAGGTCTTCATCGAGGTCGCCGGCCCCGACGACGAACTCGACCTGGACGCACCCGCCGGGGCACAGGTCTCGTGGGTGCACCGCGGCGGACCCGCGGCGGACGTCGACGATTCGCTCGCCGGTGACAACGCCCCGCTGATCGCGGCCGTGCGCGCGACGGAATGGCTCGAGGGCGAACCGCACGTGTTCATCCACGGCGAGGCGCAAGCGGTCATGCACAACCTGCGGGCCTACATCCGCAAGGAACGCGGCGTGAGTGCGGCCAACGCCTCGATCTCCGGGTACTGGCGGCGCGGCCGGACCGAGGAGGGCTTCCGACAGTGGAAAGCCGACCTGCGGGCCGAGGAGGAGGCCGTCGGCGCCCAGGGCTGAGGCCCACCGACCGGACACCGCACCGATTCGGCCACAACGCCGCGTGTGCGGTTGCACTCGGGTGTCCGACGCGGTGAGGTCGTGACCATGCTCGACGACTTCGCCGATCACCTGCGCCTGGAGAAAGGGCGCAGCGAGCACACGATCCGCGCCTATGTCGGTGGGGCTCGCGCCCTCGTCTCGTTCGCCGGTGCCCGCGGAATCGCGGTGGCCGACATCGATCTCCCGCTGCTGCGGGCCTGGCTCGCGGAACTGACCCGGCGCGGCGCCGCGCGCACGACCGTGGCCCGGCAGGTCTCCGCGGCGAAGACGTTCTGCGCGTGGGCGGTCCGCGAGGGCTACCTGGCGGCCGACCCGTCACAGCGGTTGAAGGCTCCCAAGGCGCACCGGACCCTGCCCGCGGTACTGGCCCCCGCCCAGGCAGAAGCCGCGATCGCGGCCACCGGAGTGGATCGTGCCCCCGACGACCCGATCGCCCTGCGGGATCGGGTCATCCTGGAGTTGTTGTACGCCAGCGGAGTTCGAGTGGGGGAGTTGTGCGGGCTGGACGTCGGCGACGTCGACGCCGGGCGACGGGTGGTGCGGGTGATCGGCAAAGGCGACAAGGAACGGTCGGTCCCCTACGGAGAGCCCGCCGCCCGCGCGATCGACGCCTGGCTGCGTTCCGGACGCCCGGCCCTGGTGACCGACGCGTCCGGACCAGCCTTGCTGCTGGGTGCCCGCGGGGGACGGCTCGACCAGCGGATGGCGCGCTCGGTCGTGTCACGCGCGGTCGAGGCGAGCGGAGGCCCGGCGACCGGGCCACACGGACTCCGGCACAGCGCCGCCACTCATCTGCTCGAGGGTGGTGCCGACCTGCGCGTCGTCCAGGAACTGCTCGGACACTCGTCGCTCGCCACGACGCAGATCTACACGCATGTGAGCGTCGAACGTCTGCGGGCCGTCCATCGACAGGCGCACCCGCGAGCGTGACCGCCGTCAGTCGACCGGTTTGAGTCGGACGCGCACGGCCCCGAGCAGGCCGAGCGGGTCCAGGTAGTCCGCCGCACGGCCGCTACCGCGTCGGGCGCCCCAGTGCAGGCAGGCGGGCACCGGGCATCCCGGATGACCTGTCATCACGGTCCCGATGACCTCACCTCGTGAGACGTGATCACCCGCGTCGACACTCGCCTCCACCGGCTCGTACGTCGTGGTCACGCCGTCGGGATGGGACACCGAGACCACCGGCCGGCCGGCGACCGTTCCCGCAAAGCGCACGCGACCGGCGCCCGCCGCGCGGACGGTCTGGCCGGGCCCGGCCGCGAGGTCGACGCCCCGGTGGCCGGGCTGCCATCGCTTCTCGGGCTCGTCGTAGGCGGTCACCACGGTGGGCCGGGGCGACAACGGCGCCGCGTACACACCGACGGACGCGGCGGTCGGGACCGGACCGACGACGCTGAGGACGGTCGGCAGGAGCGCGGCGAGGACACGCGGTAATCGGGATGGCACGCTGATTGGACGCGGCGGGAGCCGGATGGGATCCGCCGGGCGCGCGGTCGATGCCGATTCGACCGCCGACGGCATCACCACAACCGTCTCCGACGTGGGCGAAGGCGTTTTGGTGTTCCATCCGCCGCGGCGTAAACTCTCCCACGCACCTCATCGCTCGTTGATGAGGTGACTTCGCGCGCCTGCACTCAGGTCTGTGACGCTCCGGGCTTCGACGCCCTGACCAGCACAGTCGAGAAACACACGCCAAGTGAGCAGTCCCGGAACGGCCCATGCCGTCTCGGGTGGCACTCGGCCGCAGGCGCCAGGGTCGGTACCGACGGTACCGACGACAACTGCGAGAAAAGGACGATCATGGCTGTCGTGACCATGAAGCAGCTGCTGGACAGCGGCGCACACTTCGGGCACCAGACCCGCCGTTGGAACCCGAAGATGAAGCGATTCATCTTCACCGACCGCAACGGCATCTACATCATCGATTTGCAGCAGACGCTGACCTACATCGACAAGGCGTACGAGTTCGTCAAGGAGACCGTCGCCCACGGCGGCACCATCCTCTTCGTCGGCACCAAGAAGCAGGCACAGGAATCGATCGCCGCGGAGGCGACCCGTGTCGGCATGCCGTACGTCAACCAGCGCTGGCTCGGTGGCATGCTCACCAACTTCTCGACCGTCCACAAGCGCCTGCAGCGCCTGAAGGAGCTCGAGACCATGGAGCAGACCGGCGGTTTCGAGGGACGCACCAAGAAGGAAATCCTCATGCTCACGCGTGAGAAGAACAAGCTCGAGCGCACCCTCGGCGGTATCCGCGACATGGCCAAGGTTCCGTCGGCCGTGTGGGTCGTCGACACCAACAAGGAGCACATCGCCGTCGGCGAGGCGCGCAAGCTGAACATCCCGGTCATCGCGATCCTGGACACCAACTGCGATCCCGACCTCGTCGACTACCCGATCCCGGGCAACGACGACGCCATCCGCAGCGCAGCACTGCTCACCCGCGTCGTGGCCTCGGCCGTGGCCGAGGGCGTCCAGGCCCGTGCCGGCGCCGCCAGTGGCGACGCCAAGCCCGAGGCCGGCAGTGGCGAACCGCTGGCAGAGTGGGAGCAGGAACTGCTGACCCAGGCTGCGGCACCGGCCGGCGACGCCGCCGCGACCGACGCCCCGGCTGCTCAGTAGTCCCGACTGCTCGCAGTCCGGTCCCAACACTTTCTCTAAGGAGGCTCGCCGACGATGGCGAACTACACCGCAGCTGATGTGAAGCGTCTCCGTGAGCTCACCGGCTCTGGAATGCTCGACTGCAAGAACGCGCTGGCCAACAACGACGGCGATTTCGACAAGGCCGTCGAAGAGCTGCGTATCAAGGGCGCCAAGGACGTGGGCAAGCGCGCCGAGCGCTCCACGGCCGAGGGCCTGGTCGCGGCCAAGGGCGGCGCGCTCATCGAGATCAACTCCGAGACCGACTTCGTCGCGAAGAACGGTGAGTTCCAGCAGCTCGCCGACGACATCGTGAACGCGGCGGCCGCGGCGAAGACCAACGACCTCGACGAGCTGAAGAAGGCTCCGCTCGGCGACGGCACCGTGGACGAGGCCGTGGCGGCTCTCTCGGCCAAGATCGGCGAGAAGCTCGAGCTCCGGCGCGTGGCCTACTACGACGGTCCCGTTGCCGTGTACCTGCACAAGCGCGCGTCGGACCTGCCTCCGGGCGTCGGCGTGCTGGTGTCCTACACCGGTGAGGGCGAGGCCGCCGAGGAGGCCGCTCGCGGCGCCGCGATGCAGGTGGCCGCGCTCAAGGCGCGCTACGCCACCCGCGACGAGGTCCCCGCGGACGTCGTCGAGAACGAGCGTCGTATCGCCGAGCAGACGGCCAAGGAGGAGGGCAAGCCCGAGCAGGCCCTGCCCAAGATCGTCGAAGGTCGCGTCAACGGCTTCTACAAGGACGTCGTGCTGCTCGACCAGGCCTCGGTCCAGGACTCGAAGAAGTCCGTCAAGGCCCTGCTCGACGACGCCGGTGTGACCGTCAAGGCATTCACCCGGTTCGAGGTCGGCCAGGCCTGATCGAACGCGTTCCACATCGCCCCGTCTCCGTCGAGGAGACGGGGCGATGTGCGTTCATGGGGTCCGTCGCGTCCGCAGAGCGGCGGCGAGTGCCCCGATCGCCACGGCGACGAGACCCAGCATCATCAAGGTCGTCCTCAGCGCGGCCAGGAAGGTCCGAGCGGTCACCGACCGGGCCGCATCCTGAGTCGAGGGCCGTGCCTGCGCGGCGACCGCGGCGACCGCCGGCGAGGTCGGTCCGCCCGCGCAGGCGGGCGCCGGTCGCTCCGGATGTGCGGACCGCAGCTGATCGCTCGCGCAGGATGCGAAACGATCGGCGACCGCCCCGTGCAGCACCGGGCGAACCGGTGACTCCGACAGCGACGCAACGAGTTCGGCTCTCACCGCCGGAACCGTCTCGCTTGTCTGGCCGGCCACCTGACCGAAGAAGAAGAGGGTGACGACCGCCAGCCCGATCGAGGCGCCGATCTGCTGAACAGTGGGGATCGTCCCGGTTGCCGTGCCCACCGTGGCTTCGGTCGTGTCGGACAGGATCACGGCCTGCAGCGGTGCGATGAACACACCCGTCCCCAGACCGCCGAGTACGAGGGGACCGAGGATGCCGGGCACCGGCAGGGTCTCCGCAGCCGGTTCGATGATCATCGCGAGCCAGACGAATCCGGCTCCGACGGCGACGGATCCGGCCATCAGGGTGTGCGGGGCGGTGATGCGGGCGACCACGCGTGGTGAGGCGAGTGAGCCGACCGCGGCGCCGATCGCGAAGGGCAGGGCCAGCATCCCGGTCCCGAAGGCCGAGTAGCCGAGTCCGAACTGAGCCGAGATCGACACGGTGAAGAAGAACCCGGCGAACACGCTGAAGAACAGGAGCGACAGGAGAAGCCCGATCTACGTCTCGAACGGATCCGGGATGCCGGGCCGGTACGACACCCTCGACGGCCCCGGCATCGAGGGCAACGGCTCCAAGCTGTTCGACCAGATCGCAGTCGGGGCGGTGATCGAGACCGCCACGGCGCAGTGCACGAGGAACCTCCAGCGGCGGATGCGCGACATCGGTGTGCCGGCGACGTTCCACCTCTACGAGGGCGGGACCCATGCGTGGCCGTACTGGCAGGACGAACTGCATCGTGCCTGGCCGCAGTTCGACGCGGCCCTACGCGGCTGAATCCACAGGGCACCCTCGCGCGGCGCGCACGACGCGTATCGCGGGTCGGTTCCGGTGACGACGTACGATAGTTCACCGAACCGACGAGTGAGGAAGCCGATGAGTGAAGCGTCCGACCCCATCCGGCGGGATGGATTCCGTAGGGTCTTGCTGAAGTTGGGCGGCGAGATGTTCGGTGGCGGCGACGTCGGGCTCGACCCCGACGTCGTGGGTACCGTCGCCGACCAGATCGCCGACGTCGTCAATTCCGGTGTCCAGGTCGCCGTCGTGATCGGCGGCGGCAACTTCTTCCGCGGCGCCGAACTCCAGCAACGAGGGCTCGACCGAAGCCGCTCGGACTACATGGGCATGCTCGGCACTGTCATGAATTGCCTTGCGCTGCAGGACTTCCTGGAGAAGCGCGGGATCTCGACCCGGGTGCAGACCGCCATCACGATGGGGCAGGTCGCCGAGCCGTATCTCCCGCTGCGTGCCCAGCGGCACCTGGAGAAGGGCCGCGTCGTCATCTTCGGCGCCGGCATGGGGATGCCGTACTTCTCCACTGACACCACCGCGGCCCAGCGTGCGCTGGAGATCAAGGCCGAGGTGGTCCTGATGGCCAAGGCGGTCGACGGCGTGTACGACGCCGACCCGCGCACCAACCCCGACGCCACCCTCTTCACCGAGATCACTCACCGCGAGGTGCTCGACAAGGAGCTCAAGGTCGCCGACGCGACGGCCTTCAGCCTGTGTATGGACAACAAGATGCCGATCTTGGTGTTCAATTTGCTCCAGCAGGGCAATATCGCCCGTGCGGTCGCAGGCGACCGCATCGGCACCCTGGTCAGCACCTGAACCGGCGCCTGACCCCGAGATCGACGAGAACACCGACCGAACGGAACAAGGACGAAGATGATCGACGACGCGTTGCTCGACGCCGAGGAGAAGATGGAGAAGGCGGTCAACGTCGCCAAGGAGGACATGGGCTCCATCCGCACCGGGCGGGCGAACCCGGCCATGTTCAACAAGGTCAACATCGAGTACTACGGCTCGATGACCCCCGTGACCCAGGTCGCGAGCATCAACACGCCCGAACCGCGACTCGTCGTGATCAAGCCGTATGAGGCGTCGACGCTGCGCGACATCGAGACCGCGATCCGCAACTCCGACCTCGGGGTCAATCCGACCAACGACGGCACGATCATCCGCGTCGCCGTCCCGCAGCTCACCGAGGAGCGTCGCCGCGATCTGGTCAAGCAGGCCAAGGGCAAGGGTGAGGACGCGAAGGTCGCGATCCGCAACGTGCGCCGCAAGGCTGCCGACGAGCTCAAGCGCATCCAGAAGGACGGCGAGGCCGGCGAGGACGAGGTGTCGCGCGCCGAGAAGGAGCTGGACAAGACCACGGCGACCTACGTGCACCAGATCGACGACTTGGTCAAGCACAAAGAAGACGAATTGCTCGAGGTGTGAACGAGGTTCCGCAACGGGGCGGTGGGAAGAGGTCGCGCGCCGGCCGCGACCTGCCGGCCGCGATCGCGGTCGGCGGCACACTCGGCATCAGCATCATCGCGATCCTGATCTTCGTCCCGAAGGTCTGGTACGGCCTCGTGGCGGTCGCGTTCGCGGTCGCCACCTGGGAGGTCATCAAACGTCTCCGCACCGGCGGCTACGACGTCGCCCTCTGGCCGCTGCTCATCGGCGGCCAGGCCATCATCTGGGCGAGCTGGCCCTGGGGTCCGACCGGAGCCCTCGTCGCCTTCGTGGCGACGGCCCTGGTGTCGATGGTGTGGAAGCTGCTCGGGCAGGGCATCGACAAGGCGCCGGTCAACTACCTCCGCGACCTCGCCGTCACCGTGTTCGTGCTGGCGTGGTTACCGCTGCTCGCGTCGTTCGGCGCCCACCTGGTCGTGCAGGACGACGGGGCGGCGCGAGTGGCCACGCTGATGGTCGTCGTGGTGTGCTCCGACGTCGGCGGCTATGCCGCGGGTGTGATGTTCGGCAAGCACCCGATGGCGCCGGCGATCAGTCCGAAGAAATCCTGGGAAGGCATGGTGGGCTCGCTCGTCGTCGGCACTGTCGGTGCCGTCGGCTGCGTGGTGTTCCTGCTCGAGAGCCACTGGTGGATCGGCATCATCCTGGGACCGGTCCTGGTGGTCTGCGCGACCCTCGGCGATCTCGTCGAATCCCAGGTGAAGCGCGATCTCGGGATCAAGGACATGGGCACGCTGCTGCCCGGCCACGGTGGCATCATGGACCGGCTCGACAGCCTGCTGCCGTCGGCGTTCGTGGTGTGGGTCGTGCTCACCGCGCTGCTCTGAGCACGCGCCACCGCGCCGCCGGACGCTACTTGGCTGCCTTCTTCAGCGCGCGCCGCAGTTGCAGCATCCGCAGGCCGCCCACGAGCGCGACGACCAGTGCACCGGCGATGGCCGCGATCAGCAGGCTGACCCCGAGGGGCAGGTTGACCTCCCAGAACAGCAAGTCGATGGTCTGCGACTGGAGGTTCTGCACGATGAAGACGAGCAACAGGACCAGGATGATCGCGCCGATCACCACGCCGAACCAGGTGGCGCGCGTCCGCGTGTGCTCCACGTCGGCGACCGTGCGGCGGAGACGATCGCGATGGTCCGGGTCAGGGGCGTGCTGCTCCGGGGTGTGCGCGTGACCGGTCGCCGGTGGCGGTGACGCGGCGGGCTGTTCGCCCCACGCCGGTACCGAACCCGTGTGCCGTCGGTCCTCGGGTGTCGTCATCACTTCATCATGACATGCGACAATGGCGAAATGACCTCATTGCCACTCGTGTTCGACGCGCCCAAGCGTGGGCGGCCGCCGACACACTTCGCCGACCTCGACCCCGCCGGTCGCGTCGCGGCGCTGGCCGACCTGGGGCTGCCGAAGTTCCGGGCCGATCAACTGGCCCGCCAGTACTATGCGCGCCTCAACGGTGACGTCGACGAGATGACGGATCTGCCGGCGGCGTCGCGCGAATCGGTGCGGGACAAGCTCTTCCCGCAGCTGCTCACCCCGGTCCGGCACATCTCCTGCGACGACGACTCCACCCGCAAGACGCTCTGGCGCCTGCACGACGGCACGCTCCTCGAGAGCGTCCTCATGCGCTACACCGATCGCAACACGCTGTGCATCTCCAGCCAGGCGGGCTGCGGCATGGCCTGCCCGTTCTGTGCCACCGGGCAGGGCGGACTGGACCGCAACCTGTCGACCGCCGAGATCGTCGATCAGGTGCGGGCCGCGGCCCGCGCGCTGCGCGACGGGGAGCTCGGCGAGCCCGGACGCCTGTCGAACGTCGTGTTCATGGGTATGGGTGAGCCGCTGGCCAATTACAAGCGCGTGGTCAGCGCCGTCCGGCAGATCACTTCGCCGGCGCCGGAGGGCCTCGGGATCTCCGCGCGCTCGGTGACCGTGTCGACCGTCGGTCTCGCGCCGTCGATCCGCCGTCTCGCCGACGAGGGGCTCGCGGTGACGCTCGCCGTCTCCCTCCACACGCCCGACGACGAACTGCGCGACACCCTCGTCCCGGTCAACAACCGGTGGTCGGTCGCCGAGGTGCTCGAGGCGGCCCGCTACTACGCCGACACCACCGGACGGCGCGTCTCCATCGAGTACGCCCTCATCCGCGACGTCAACGATCAGCCCTGGCGGGCCGACCTGCTGGGGGAGAAGCTGCACCGGGCCCTCGGGTCACTCGTTCACGTGAATCTCATCCCGCTGAACCCGACGCCGGGTTCGGAATGGGACGCCAGTCCCAAACCGGTCGAACGCGAATTCGTCCGCCGGGTCCGTGAGCAGGGAGTCTCGTGCACCGTTCGCGACACGCGCGGGCAGGAGATCGCCGCCGCGTGTGGTCAGCTGGCGGCCGAAGAGCGCTGACACCGAGGCGCCGACCCGGGGCGTGTTGAGAGGCAGATGCGACGAACGCCGAGCGGATCACCGCTCGGCGTTCGTCGTAGATGAGGCGATCTGGCTGGTCAGGACCACTTTCCGCGGTTCATCCACCAGCCGCGCACCACGAGGAAGATCGTGCCCGCGGCGAAGGCGATGAGATACAGGTCCTCGATGTGCCCGGTGTGGTTGCCGATGATCATCGCGAGCAGGAACAGCGCGAAGAAGATGGCCGCACCGTAGAAGGTCTTGGTCGCTGCTCCGTGCCAGCCGAACCGGGCGGACGGGGCATCGGCGGGCTCGCGGCGCCAGCCGGTGTCGATGACCTCGACTTCGCCATGCCCCCCATCGCCGTGCCCCACAGTGTGCTCCACATCGGTGCTTGCCACAGCCACTCCTCACAGCGCGGACGTCAGATGTCTGACGATCGGTAGTAGTTCTCCGAGCAGCATAGCGGCACCTCCTGCCCGCAGGTCGGTCCGGTGTCACCGGCGGCGGCGGTTCGTCGACGAGCATGGTCCAGAATGGGTGCGTGCCCACACGCGTGCTGATCCTCGGCTCCACCGGTTCCATCGGCGTCCAGGCTCTCGAGGTGATCGCCGAACATCCGGATCGTTTCGAGGTCGCCGGTCTGGGTGCCGGCGGGTCGAATCCCGATCTGCTCGCCGATCAGGCCGCCGCGTTCGGCGTGCCGGCCTCGCGGATCGCCGTCGCCGACGCCACGCGGGCGCAGGAACTCGGCGAACGTCTCGGCGGCCGGGTCCTGAATGGACCGGACGCCATGTGTGATCTGATCGACGTCGTCGCCGCGGACACCGGGGTCGATGTGATCCTCAACGCCGTCGTCGGCTCGATCGGTCTGGCGCCCAGCCTCGCCGCACTCCGATCGGGTGCCCGGCTCGCGCTGGCCAACAAGGAGTCGCTCGTGGCGGGCGGGGCACTGGTCCTCGACGCCGCCGCGCCCGGGCAGATCGTCCCGGTCGACTCCGAGCACTCCGCAATCGCACAGTGTCTGCGAGCGGGGACGGCCGCCGAGGTGGACCGACTGGTCCTCACCGCGTCGGGCGGCCCGTTCCGCGGATGGACCCGTGCGCAACTCGAGGACGTCACCCCCGAGCAGGCCGGCCGACATCCCACGTGGTCGATGGGCCCGATGATCACGCTCAACTCCGCGACCCTGGTCAACAAGGCCCTCGAGGTCATCGAGGCGCACCTGCTGTTCGACGTGGACTACGACCGCATCGACGTCACCGTCCACCCGCAGTCGATCGTGCACTCGATGGTGACCTTCGTCGACGGGGCGACGGTGGCGAAGGCCTCACCGCCGTCGATGAAGCTACCCATCGCCCTGGCACTGGGATGGCCGGACCGGGTGCCCGGATCGTCGACGGCCTGCGACTTCTCGACCGCGTCGGCGTGGACGTTCGAGCCCGTGGACGACGCGGTGTTCCCGGCGATCGAGCTGGCTCGACGCGCCGGTGCGGCGGGAGGCAGTCTGACGGCTGTCTACAACGCCGCCAACGAGGCCGCCGCAGCAGGGTTCTTCGCAGGTGCGATCCGGTTCCCGCGCATCGTCGAGGTCATCGAGGAGGTGCTCGGCGAGGCAGACCAGTGGCGCCGGACGCCAGGTACTGTGGAAGAGGTCTTCGCCGCCGATCGGTGGGCCCGGGATCGCGCTGCGCAGCTGGTTGCGGCCGCATCCGTCTGATCGGCGGCTCTCGTGAGCGGGTGCGCCCCGTGATCCGGATGGAGTGGGTACGTGAGTTTCGCGATCGGCGTCACGCTGTTCGCCGTGGCGCTGTTGCTGTCGGTCGCATGGCATGAGTGCGGCCACATGTGGGCCGCGCAGGCGACGGGCATGAAGGTCCGGCGGTACTTCGTCGGCTTCGGTCCCACGATCTGGTCCACCCGGCGCGGCGAGACCGAGTACGGGATCAAGGCGCTGCCGCTGGGCGGTTTCTGCGACATCGCCGGGATGACCCCCCACGAGGAACTCGCCTGGGACGAGAAGGACCGGGCGATGTACAAGCAGAAGGCCTGGAAACGCCTGGTCGTGCTGTTCGCCGGACCGGCCCAGAACTTCCTCCTCGGTTTCGTCCTCATCATCATCGTCGGACTGACGTTCGGCCTGCCCAATCTCAACCCCGGCCCGACCCCGGCAACCGTCGGCGAGACCCAGTGCGTCCCGTCGACGATCACCATCGAAGGCAACAAGCAGACCGACGCGCCCTGCACCGGCACCGGCCCGGCGGGCGCCGCCGGGCTGCTCCCCGGTGACGACATCGTGGCGATCAACGGTCAGCCGGTCGGGCAGGCGTCGGATCTGACCCCGGTGATCCGCGAGTCCAGCGGCCCGGTCGCGCTGACGGTCGACCGCGACGGTCAGCGACTCGACCTGACGATGACCCCCGAGCCCACCACGGTGACGGCGACGAACGCCGACGGCACCTCCGAAACCCAGACCTACAACATGGTCGGCATCGCCTACGACGTCCCGCCGAACGTCATCACCTACAGCGGCCTCGAGATCGTGCCCGGCGCGATCGGATTCACCGGCGAACTGGCGGTCGAGACCTGGAACGCGCTGCTGTCCCTACCCTCGAAGATCGGTGCGCTGTGGACGGCGGTCACCGGCGGTGAGCGCGCCCTCGACACCCCGGTCAGCGTGTACGGCGCCTCGGTGCTCGGCGGTCAGGCCGTCGAGCGTGGACTGTGGGACATGTTCTGGATGCTCCTGATCAGCATCAACTTCTTCCTGGGACTGTTCAACCTGGTCCCGCTCCTCCCGCTCGACGGCGGCCACATGGCGATCGTCGGCTACGAGAAGGGGCGCGACACCGTGCGGCGCTGGTTCGGCCGGGCACCCGGTGGGGCCGTCGACTACTACAAACTGCTCCCGATCACCTACGCCGCCGTCGTGATCATGGCCGGCTTCATGGTGCTCACGCTCACCGCCGACATCATCAACCCGATCAACCCGTGGCAGTGACCCGGACGATCCGGGTCGCCGTCCGGCGCCGAATACCATCAGAGAACCGAAACCCCCAGAGGTGAACGAGATGAACGCCCCGACTCCCGCGACCGCTGTGCCGATCGGACTCGGCATGCCCGCCGGACCACCGCCGGTGCTCGCCCCGCGTCGGAAGACCCGGCAGTTTTTCGTCGGCTCGGTCGGCGTCGGCAGCGACCACCCGATCTCGGTGCAGTCGATGACGACCACCAAGACCCACGACATCAATGCCACCCTGCAGCAGATCGCGGAGTTGACGGCCTCGGGGTGCGACATCGTGCGTGTCGCGTGCCCGCGTCCCGAAGACGCCGAGGCGCTGCCGATCATCGCCAAGAAGTCCAAGATCCCGGTGATCGCCGACATCCACTTCCAGCCGAAGTACATCTTCGCCGCGATCGACGCCGGCTGTGCCGCCGTGCGTGTCAACCCGGGCAACATCAAGGAGTTCGACGGCCGGGTCAAGGAGGTCGCCAAGGCGGCCGGTGATGCCGGGATCCCCATCCGGATCGGCGTCAACGCCGGGTCCCTCGACAAGCGGATCCTGCAGAAGTACGGCAAGGCGACCCCGGAGGCGCTCGTCGAGTCGGCGCTGTGGGAGGCCGGGCTGTTCGAGGAGCACGGCTTCGGCGACATCAAGATCTCGGTGAAGCACAACGACCCGGTGATCATGGTGGAGGCCTACCGCCAGCTCGCCGCCGCCTGTGACTACCCGCTGCACCTCGGGGTCACCGAGGCCGGGCCCGCCTTCCAGGGCACGATCAAGTCCGCCGTCGCCTTCGGCGCGCTGCTCAGCGAGGGCATCGGCGACACCATCCGGGTGTCCCTGTCGGCCCCGCCGGCCGAGGAGATCAAGGTCGGCGACCAGATCCTGCAGTCGCTGAATCTCCGCCCGCGCAAACTCGAGATCGTCTCATGCCCGTCGTGCGGCCGCGCCCAGGTCGACGTCTACAAGCTGGCCGACGAGGTCACCGCCGGACTCGAGGGCATGGAGGTCCCGCTGCGCGTGGCCGTGATGGGGTGCGTCGTCAACGGCCCCGGTGAGGCCCGCGAGGCCGACCTCGGCGTGGCCTCCGGAAACGGCAAGGGGCAGATCTTCGTCAAGGGCGAGGTCATCAAGACGGTTCCCGAGGCGCAGATCGTGGAGACCTTGATCGAAGAAGCGCTGCGGATCGCCGAGGAATCAGGAGAAACTGGAGACGGTACTCACGTGGGCCCGCCCGTGGTGACCGTTTCCTAGGTCGGCGGGAGGCTCGAGAGGGAGGAGCGGCGTTGCTGAAGCTACTGGGCGACAAGCCGCTCGGCGCTCGTGATGCGGCTGCTGTCGAACGTGTCCTCACCTCGGACCCGGTGGCGATGTGCATGGTCGCGGCCCGCTTCGAGACGCACGGGATCAACCCCCGGCTGCTGGGCGGCGAGCTGTGGACCGCGCAGAATCCCGCGTCGTCCCTCTGCTTCTCCGGCGCCAACCTGATCCCGCTCACCGGTTCGCCCGAGGATCTCGACTACTTCTCCGACCGCGCCATCGCCGGGCCGCGGGCATGCTCCTCCATCGTCGGCCGCGCCGACCTCGTGATGCAGATGTGGGAACAGATCGAGCCGGTGTGGGGTCCGGCGCGTGAGGTCCGGCCGGTGCAGCCACTGCTCGCCCTCACGTGTTGTGCGGCGGTACCCGCCGACCCGCTCGTGCGGTTGGTGACCCTCGACGACCTCGACGCGTACATGCCCGCGGCCATCGACATGTTCATCGGCGAGGTCGGTGTCGATCCGACGGCCGGCGACGGCGGTCGTTCCTATCGTCGGCGCCTCGCCTCGCTCATCACCGCGCAGCGGGTGTTCGCCCGGTTCGACGGCCCCGACGTCGTGTTCAAGGCCGAGATCGGCTCGCTGTCCCGCCGGGTCGGCCAGATCCAGGGAGTCTGGGTGGATCCCGACCGGCGCGGTGAGGGACTGGGACTGGGTGGTACCGCGGCCGTCGCCGAGGCCGTCGCCGCTCACGGCCGCATTCCGAGTCTGTACGTCAACAGCTTCAACGTGACCGCGCGCGCGGTGTACGACCGCATTGGGTTCACCGAGGTCGGCACCTTCGCGACCGTCCTCGTCGACTGAGCGCCCGCCCCGCGTGGCGTCGCGGGATTCCGGCCGGGCCACCCTAGACTCGACTGCGATGTGGCGCATGCGAACTCGATGGACCCCGGCGGTGATCGTCGCGGTGTGTGCTGCCGTGACGGTGGCCACGGTCGGTTGTTCGGCCTCCGAGGACGACGGGCCGCGCCGCGCCGCGGAGCGCTTCCTGCAGGCCTACGCCGATCGTGAGGTGGCGTCCGCGGCGGCGCTGACCGACACACCCGCTGCCGCGGAGTCCGCGATGGAGTCGGCCTGGGCCGGGCTGGGTGCCGAGGCGCTCGAGTCGCAGGCCGGGCGGGTCCGCGTCACCGGGGACACCGCCGAGGTGGACGTCGACTACACGTGGGCGCTGCCGCGGGGCCGCGACTGGGCCTACGACGCCACCCTGCGGATGGGCCGGTCCGACGACGGCTGGGCGGTGCGCTGGGCGTCGACGAACATCCATCCGAAACTCGGTGCCGATCAACGCCTTTCGCTCCAGATCGTCGAGGCGCCGCGCGCGACGGTCAATGAGTCCGACGGCTCGGAGGTGATGGTCAACGGCACCGTCGTGGGCGTCAACTTCGATGCGACCGCCGCCGCCGAACAGGGCGCGTCGGTCGCCGAGTCGGTGACCGGTGCGGTCGCGGTACTGCGCCGGTTCAGTCCCTCGCTCAACGAGCAGACGATCATCGAACAGGTCACCGCGAACCGGCAGCAGTACCCGCTCGCCCGGCTGTCCCACGACCAGTTCGACCGCTTGCGCGACCAACTGGCGATCCCCGGCGTCGTGACCAACGAACAGGCCGAACTGGTCCCCGAGGACCCGAGATTCGCGCCCGCCCTGCTGACCGAGGTCAAGAAGGTCGTCGACTCCGAGGTGTCGGGGCGGGCGGGCTGGCGGGTGGTGACGGTCAACCCCAACGGCCTCGACGCCGACGTCCTCGCCGACCACGACCCGGACCCCGCGCCGGCGGTCTCGCTGAGTCTGTCGCGGACGGTGCAGAACGCGGCCCAGCGAGCGGTCAACGCCACCAACCGGTTCCAGATCGCGCTGGTCGTCGTGCAGCCGTCCACCGGTCGGATCCTCGCGGTCGCCCAGAATCCCGCGGCCGACCGGTCGGGGCCCATCGCGACGACCGGTCTGTACCCGCCCGGGTCGACCTTCAAGATGGTGACCGCCGCGGCCGCGATCAGCCATCGGATGGCCACCCCCGACACTCCCGTCGGATGTCCCGGCGCCATCCAGATCGGTCCGCGCCTGATCCCGAACTACGACGGGTTCTCGCTGGGGACGGTGTCGATGCTGCGGGCGTTCGCGCAGTCCTGCAACACCACGTTCGCCAAACTCGCCAGCGAGATGGGACCGTCGGATCTCGCGCACGCCGCGGCCGCGATGGGCGTCGGACAACAGTACGAGATCGCCGGCCTCGACGCCGTGTCCGGCTCGGTGCCGATCGAGAACGAACTCGTCGCCCGCAGTGAGGACGGCTTCGGGCAGGGCAAGGTCCTCGTCTCGCCGCTGGGGCTGTCCCTGGTGGCCGCCACCGTGGCGAACGGTCGGAAGGCGCCGGTGCCGCAACTCATCCTGGACAAGCCCACGAAGGTCGAGGGTCCGACGCCCACGATGGCGCCCGAGGTCTACGCCCAGCTGCGCCCGATGATGCGTGAGGTCATCACGAGCGGTACGGCGTCGGTGATCGACGGCCAGGGTGCGGTCTTCGGCAAGACCGGTGAGGCGGAGTTCGCCGGCGGGTCACACGCCTGGTTCGCCGGCTACCGTGGCGACATCGCGTTCGCCACCCTCGTCGTAGGTGGCGGTGATTCGAACAACGCGGTGGCCGTCACCCGCGACTTCTTCGCCGGTCTCGGACCGGGCTACGCGGTGCGCCCTCTCTCCTGAGACGCCCTCACCAGTGCGCACCATCTTCTAGGCGCTACCGGGTGTCCGGACGGGGAGGATCACCCGTCGCCCGGCATGTTCGATCACCTCGACGGGGTGGTCGTAGGTGTGGCTGAGCAGGTCGACGGTCATCACCTCCGGCGTCGGCCCGATCGCGAGCAGCCGGCCGTCCTTCATCACGGCCACCCGGTCGGCGTAGGCGGCCGCGAGGGTGAGGTCGTGCACCACCAGCAGCACGGCGTTCCCGGCATCGCGGTGGACGCGCAGGATGTCGAGGACCTGCTCCTGATGGTGGATGTCGAGTGCCGCGGTCGGCTCGTCGAGCATCATGACGGGGGTGTCCTGGGCGAGGGCACGACCCAGGGAGACGCGTGCCTGCTGGCCGCCGGAGAGCTGTCCGAACGGCCGGTCGGCGATGTCGCCGAGTTCGCACAGTGCCATCGCGTCGGCGATGACCGCTGGGGAGTTCGCCGCGCGCGGTGTCCGCAGCCACGGGTAGCGGCCCATCGCGACGACCTGGGCCACGGTGAAGGGGGTGTCCACCCGGTTCTGCTGGGTCACCAGCGAGCGGTGGCGGGCGAGTTCGCGCATCGAGGTCGTCGCGACGTCCCGGCCGTCGACCTCGATGTGACCGCGCTGCGGTGTGCGGGTGCCGGACAGGGCCGACAGCAGCGTGGACTTGCCACACCCGTTGGGGCCGACGAGGGCGACGAGTTCACCGCGCCCGACGTCGAGGGTCACCTCGCGCACCACCTCGCGTCCGCCGAGAACGACCGAGACGTCTCGGGCGTGGATACCCAGGGCCGTCGTCGCGGCGGTTTCGGTCGTCACCATCCGGCACCCGCGTGACGGCTGCGACGCAACAGGATGAAGAAGACCGGGCCACCGATCAGGGACGTGAACATGCCGAGCGGGAGGTCGGCGTCACCGAGCATCGTCCGGGCGGCGAGGTCGGCACCGGTGATGACCAGCGCTCCACCGATCACGCTGGTGGGTAACAGGATCGCGTGGCGCGGTCCGACGATGAGGCGCATCACGTGCGGCACGATGAGGCCGACGAAGGCGATGATCCCGGCGAAGGCGACCGCCGCGGCGGTCAGCACCGCGGTGAGCACGATCGCCTGCCGGCGGACGGCCTCCACGTTCACGCCGAGGGAGGCGGCCTGGATGTCGCCCAGCGCGAGCAGATCGAGCTTCGAGACCAGGAACAGGCAGGCCGCGACACCCACGACGACGAGCGGTGCGACGACCCAGATCTCGCTCCAGGTGCGTCCGGCGAGCGAGCCGAGCTGCCAGAAGATGATCTGCTCGCGGGCGGCGGTGGTGGCCACGAAGGTGAGGAAGGCGATGACCCCGGCCGCGAACGCGTTGACCGCGATACCGGTGAGCACCAGCATGATCGCCGACGACGAGCCGTCGCGAAGGGACAACACGTACACCGCCGCCGCGGTGATGAGGCCGAACACGAAGGCCGCCCCGGCGAGAGCCCAATTGCCCGCCGCGCCACCGGCTCCGGCGGTCCCGCCGGCGAGCACGATCATCAGACAGGCGCCGACCGCGGCGCCGGAGGAGACGCCGATGATCCCCGGTTCGGCCAGCGGGTTCGCCAGCACTCCCTGCAGGAGGCAACCCGCGGCGCCGAGCGCGGCTCCGACGAACAGTCCGAGCACGATGCGCGGGAAGCGCACATTCCACAGCGCGCCTTCGCCGTTCGGGTGGGAGGGGAGCGGTCCGAGATCGAGGTGGAAATGGTGGGCGAGGCTGCCGAGCACCTCGAGCGGCGGCACCGACACCTTTCCGGTGCCCGCGGACACGATGACGAGCACGACCAAGGCGACCAGCATCACCGCCACCACCGTGAGGTCACGGACCCGATGCGACGTGCCGGCCGGGGGAGCGACGACGGCCGACGGGGTCGTCGGCTCGGTCGCCGGGTCCGTCGTGGTCCGCGCTGGGTCGGTCATGCGTAGATCGACCTCGCCAGCGCACCCAGCACCAGTCCGACCTCGGGACCGAACGCCAGGATCTGACTCTCGTCCATCTGCACGACCCGTCCGTTGCGGCCGGCCTCGGTGTCGGCCACACCCGGCAGGGTCAGCACCCCCTCGGGTCCGCCGACGGTGGCCGCGCCCTGGGTCATCACGAGGATCACGTCCGGGTCGGCGGTGATCATGGCCTCGGCGCTGATCGCGGTGAACGCGCCGGTGAGATCGGCTGCCGCGCCGGCATCCCGGCCACCGAGCGCCTCGATGAGGTCGTCGGCACCCGATCCGGGCCCGGCCAGCAGCAGCAGGTTGCGTCCGCGGATGTAGAGGAACGCCATGGTGGGATCTCCGGACGGATCCGGGACCAGCGCGCGCGCCTCCTGGATCTGGGCGTCGGTCCGGGCGACGAGCTTCTCGCCGGCATCGGCGACACCGAGTGCGGCTGCGACCGAGCGGATCAGGGTGTCGTTCGACTCCAGATTGCGGGCGGCCGGGAACACGACGACCGCGACGCCGGAGTCGCGGATCTGGTCGACGGCGGCGGTGGGCACAGTGGACTCGCTGACGAGCAGGACGCTCGGGTCAAGGGCGAGAACGGATTCGGCGTTGAGGCTGTGTCCGCGGTTGGTCACCACCGGCAGCGATCTCGCCGAGGGGAAGGCGGTGGACGTGTCGCGCCCCACCACGTGCGACCCGAGTCCGAGGGCGTACACGATGTTGCCGAGGGTTCCGTTGATGTCCACGGCGATGATCCGGTCGGCGTCGTCGACGGTCACGTCGCCGTACCGCAGCGAGTCCACGGTCGCGGGCAGCCGGGGAGCGGGATTCTCGACGACGGGCGTGACGTCGGACTCCGCGAGCGTCGCAGTCTGCGGGCCGTCGCGCAGATGTGCGCCCGGCGAGTGCCGCTCCTGCTCGATCGGGGTGACGAAGCACGCCGACAGGCTCAGCACGGTCAGCACCATCACCAGCGCCGCCCGTAAGCCCCTGGTCCGCACCGCACACCTCCATCGTCGACTCCGATGCCCTCCCATCGGCTCCTCCCGGCGAGCTTAGTGACGTTCGCCGCGGTGTCCGCCCACGGGCCTCGCCGCGACGGGCCGGGATAGTCTGGTCGCATGCCAGTTCGCAGTGCCCTCACGCCGGGGATCGTGTCGCCCATCCGGTCCGTGCCCGACTCCATCGAACGTCCCGAATACGTGTGGAAGCCGACGGTGAACGAGGGCCATGAGCCCTGGGTGCAGACCGCCGAGACGATCGAGAAGATGCGCATCGCGAGCAAGATCGCGGCCAATGCACTCGCCGAGGCGGGCAAGGCCGTCGCCCCGGGCGTGACCACCGACGAACTCGACGCGATCGCGCACGAGTACATGATCGACCACGGTGCCTACCCGTCGACGCTGGGCTACAAGGACTTTCCGAAGTCGTGCTGCACCTCGTTGAACGAGGTGATCTGCCACGGCATCCCGGATTCGACGGTGATCGAGGACGGGGACATCGTCAACATCGACGTCACCGCCTACATCCACGGCGTGCACGGCGACACCAACGCGACCTTCCTCGCCGGCGACGTCGACCAGGAGGCCGCCGATCTCGTCGAGCGGACGCGGATCGCGACCGAGCGGGCCATCAAGGCCGTCAAACCGGGTCGCGAGCTGAATGTCATCGGTCGGGTCATCGAGTCCTACGCGAACAGGTTCGGCTACACGGTCGTGCGCGATTTCACCGGCCACGGCATCGGTGAGACCTTTCACAACGGGCTGATCGTGCTGCACTACGACGAACCGAACGTCGACACGGTCCTCGAACCCGGGATGGTCTTCACCATCGAGCCGATGATCAACCTCGGCGCACTGCCGTGGGAGATGTGGGACGACGGCTGGACCGTGGTGACCGCCGACCGCCGGTGGACCGCGCAGTTCGAGCACACCCTCGTCGTCACCGACGACGGCGCCGAGATCCTCACTGTGCCGGACAACTGACATCGGGCCCGACAACTGAGGTTCGGTCCGACAGCCGAGACGTTCAGGCGGGGAAGCGGACGGGTTGCGGTTCGCTGCTCGTCGTGGTCGTCCCGCTGCCGAGCTGACCCTGGCCGTTGAGGCCCCAACAGTACATCTCGTCGTCCGCGACCGCGCACACGTTCGCCGAACCGGTGGTGACCTCGGTGACCCCCGACAGTCCGTTGACGCGGTCGGGGCTCTTGTCCGGCTGATCGCTGCGCGAACCCCAGCAGTAGGCGGAGCTGCCCGCGGCGGCGCATCCGCCATAGGCCGCCGTGGACACCTCGGTGGCCCCGCGGACGTCGATGCGGGTCGGGGTGCGCCGGTTCTGCTCGGTGCCGTCGCCGAGCTGGCCGCTGGTGTTCTGGCCCCAGCAGAACACGCCGCCGGAGCCGGCGACCGCACACGTCGAGTACAGGCTCGTGCTGATCGACGTGGGCGAGTCGAGTCCGAGGACCCGGGTCGGGGTGAGGCGGTCGAGTGTGGTGCCGTCGCCGATCTGGCCTTCCCGGTTGTTGCCCCAGCAGTAGGCCGAACCGCCGGCGATGGCGCAACTCGTGGTGTGCGACGTGGACACGGCGGTCACGTCCGAGAGGCCGGCCACGCGGGTGGGCACGTCCACCGACCCGGTACTGCCGTTGCCGACCTGGCCGCTCGCGTTGTTGCGCCAGCAGTAGGCGTCGCCGTCGCTGATCGCGCAGATCGTGAGCCCGACCGACACCGCCGACACCCGGGACAGGCCGGACACCTTTGTCGGCAGCGGCACGTTCTGGCCGGGCGGTCCGATGCCGTAACCCCAGCAGTAGAGGTCTCCGGAACTGATCGCGCAGGTCGTCCCGAGGCCGCCCATGCTGACCGCCGAGACGTCGGAGACACCGGTGACCGGGACGGGTCGCGGACGGTCGGTGGTCGTACCGTCGCCGAGCGTGCCCCGTTCGTTGTCGCCCCAGCAGTACAGTCGACCGCCGCGCACCGCGCACGTACTGTCCCCGCTGGAGGCGATGGACTCGAACTCATCGCTGCCGCCGGATGATCCGCCGGAACTGCTGGGCGCCGTCGTCGATGACCCGGCGACCGGCGCCGTCTGAGGATCCGATACCGATCCGCTGAGGGCGATCGCGGCCCCGACGACACCGACGACGAGGACGACGACACCGAGCACCGCGGCGACGATCCACGCGGTGCGTGAGCCCGTTCCCCGTGACCCCGGGCCGGGTCCGTGGGGTCCGCCGGGCCCGGTCACATATCCGGGTGGTGGACCCGGCGGCGGTCCGCCGGGACCGTACGCCGGGAACGGTGGGTGAACGCCGGGTGGCTGGGCACGGTGGTTCACCGGGTGCACCGGCGCCTGCTGGGTGGGCGGCGGTGGGGAGAACGGACGGCCGGGTGCCTGCGCCGCGACGACGGAGGGCGCCGTCGACGCGATCTCGACCGCCCGGGCGAGCGCCGCGGCAAACTCGGAGCAGGACGCGAACCGGTCGGCGGGGTTCTTGGCGAGGGCGCGCGCGAACACGGCATCGACGTGGACGAGGTCGGGGCGGCGCTCGGAGATCCGCGGTGCGGGCGTGTTGACGTGGCCGGCGATCAGGGCCATCGGGGTCTGCCCGGGGTAGGGCTGCGATCCGGTGAGCAGCTGGAAGGTCGTGCACGCGAGCGCGTACTGGTCCGACGCCGGGATCGCCGGTTCGCCGGTGAGGATCTCGGGTGCGGCGTAGGCGAGGGTGCCGACGAACAGGTTGGTCGCGGTCATCTTCGCGCCGTCCATCAGGCGGGCGATGCCGAAGTCGAGCACGGTGACCCGGGTGATCCGGCCGTCGGGGCCGCGGGCGACCACGATGTTCGCGGGTTTGATGTCGCGGTGGATGACGCGCCGGGTATGGGCATAGTCGAGCGCGTCGGCGACCTTGCCGACGACCGTCACCACGTCGTCGACCGGCAGGGCCGACGCGGCGGCGAGGTCCTCGCCTTCGAGGTAGGACATCGAGAACCACGGGCTGCCGTTCTCCACGCCGTGGGTGTAGACCGTGACGATGCCGGGGTGATCGAGGGCCGCGGCGGTGCGGGCCTCGTTGCGGAACCGCTCGGCGAAACTGGGATCGGCGGGGTTCGGCGAGATGATCTTGAGGGCCTCGCGGCGGCCCAGGGTCGGGTGTTCGACGAGCCAGACCTGTCCCATGCCGCCGCGCCCGAGCATCGAGAGGACGCGATATCCGGCGAACACGGACCCGGGCTTCACGACCTCCACGTCCGATGACCCCCCTTGACTCCGAACGACCGGCTGTCGACCTGTTCGTCCGGGTCACTGTATCCAGACCCGCACGACCGCGAGGTGAACGGTGGGACTTGTGAACGACGCCACCGTGGTCGCGGCCTCGGGTCCGGCCTCTAGTCTGTTCCGGGTGGACGGACTCGGTGGCGCATTGCTCGTGGGCGGTACCAGCAGCGATGCCGGGAAGAGCCTCATCGTCGCCGGGCTGTGCCGTGCGCTGCGGCGCACCGGTGTGCGGGTCGCACCGTTCAAGGCGCAGAACATGTCCAACAACTCGGTGGTCACCCTCGACGGCGGCGAGATCGGTCGTGCCCAGGCGTTGCAGGCGTTCGCCTGTGGCCTCGAACCCTCCACCAGGTTCAACCCGGTGCTGCTGAAACCGGGCAGTGACCGTCGCTCGCACGTGATCCTCCGCGGTCGGCCCGCCGGAGACGCCGGGGCCGCCGACTACCTGCACTGGCGGTCGCGGCTGCGTGCCGTCGTCGCCGACGAGTTGGCCGGTCTCCGACGCGACTTCGACGTCGTCATCTGCGAAGGTGCGGGTTCGGTCGCCGAGATCAACCTGCGCGCCAACGACATCGCGAATCTCGGTCTCGCACAGGCGGCGGACCTCCCGGTGGTGCTGGTCACCGACATCGACCGCGGCGGGTCGCTGGCCCATCTGTTCGGTACCACCGCGGTCCTCGACGACGCCGATCAGCGGCTGATCGCGGGGTTCGTGGTCAACAAGTTCCGTGGTGACCCGTCGATCCTCGAGCCGGGACTTCGGCAGGTCGAGGCGATCACGGGACGGCCGACGCTCGGGGTGGTGCCCTTCGCCGACGACCTGTGGCTCGACGCCGAGGACTCGCTAGCGGCGCCGGTCGGGCGGCGGGTCGGGCCACCGCGCTCGTTCACCGAATCCTCCGCGACCGGAGGACCCCGATTGCGGGTCGCCGCCATCCGCCTGCCGCGGATCTCCAATTCGACCGATGTCGAGGCGCTGGCCTGCGAACCCGGTGTCGACGTCACCTGGGTCGACGACCCGGCCGGGGTGGCGGCCGCCGACCTCGTCGTGTTGCCCGGCACCCGCGCCACCGTGACCGACCTCGAGTGGCTGCGGGCGCGCGGTCTGGGGGAGGCGCTCACCGAACGCGCGGCCCGCGGACGTCCGATCGTCGCCGTGTGCGGCGGATTCCAGATGCTGGGCCGCACCCTCGACGACCGGGTGGAGTCCGGTCGCGGGCGGGTGCCCGGACTGGGGTTGTTCGACCTCGACATCGAGTTCCACGCCGAGAAGACCGTGCGGCAGGTGACCGGGACCGGCGGCGACGCGTCCGGCGTCGCGATCAGCGGCTACGAGATCCATCACGGCCGGGTGACCCGATCGGCCGAGAACACGTGGATCGTCGACGACCGGCACGGTCCGGAGGGCGCGGTGCGGGGGGCGGTCCGGGGTACCCACTGGCATGGACTGCTGGCGTGCAACGACTTCCGGCGTCGACTTCTGGCCGACGTGGCGGCCGAGGCCGGGGTCCGGGGATTCCGCGTGGCGCCCGACACCGATGTCGACGCCGTACGTCGGCGACAGGTCGACGCGATGGCCGACCTCGTCACCGAACACCTCGACCTCGACGCTGTCATGCGGCTGATCCGACAAGGGCCGCCGCGCCACCCCAAGGTCATCCGTCACCACCTCGAGGACTTGTAGACGCCGGGGTCGTGGAGACGGGTTATCGTGGGCGCCATGACTGAAGACCGCCCCATGATCGACGACCGACGTCAGGTGACCGTGGGCGGCCTCACCTTCGACGTCCGGATCGGGGGACCGGAGACCGGTCCGTGGGTTCTGCTGCTGCACGGGTTCCCGGTGAACGGGAGCTGCTACGACGACGTATTGCCGCGCCTGCACGAGTCGGGGCTGCGGACACTGGTCATCGATCAACGTGGGTACAGCCCCGGCGCGCGGCCGCCCGGGGTGGACGACTACCGGCTCACCCACCTCGTGTCCGATGTGATCGGGGTTCTCGACGCCCTCGGCATCGGTTACGCGATCCTCGTCGGGCACGACTGGGGCGGCATCGTCGCGTGGCATCTCGCCGGGAAGTACCCCGACCGGTTCACCGGTCTCGTCGTCGCCAGCACCGGGCATCCGTCGGCCATGCGCGACGCTCTCGTCGGTAGCGACCAGCGTGAACGTTCTTCGTACATCCTCGATTTCGTGGCCGACGGGGCCGAAGAGAGGCTGCTCGCCGACGACGCCGCCGAGCTGCGGGCGGTGGGGATCTCCGAGGACGAACTCGCCCCGCTGCGGGAACCGGGCGCCCTGACCGCGGCGCTGAACTGGTACCGCGCGAACTTCACCGGCGACATCAAGGCGACGATGGCGTGCCCGCCGGTCGAGATCCCGACCACGCTGCTGTGGAGCGACGCCGACACCGCCCTGGGTCGCGAACAGGCGCAGGGCAGCGGCCGGTACGTCTACGGCGACTTCCGCTACTGCGAACTCGCGGGCGTGGACCACTGGATTCCGCAGCGCGCGGCCCCGGCCCTCGCCAGCGAGATCGCCCTGCGCTCAACGATTTTCTGAGCTCGCGCGGAGGGCCTGGCCGTCAGATGTCCAGGCCGAGGATCGCGTTCTCCAGGACCTCGGGCATCGCCGGGTGGATCCAGTACTGGCCGCGGGCAAGTTCGTGTGCGGTCTGGCCGAAGTGCATCGCCTGGATGACCGGCTGGATGACCGTCGGTGCCTGCGGGCCGATGAGGTGTGCGCCCAGCAACCGGCCGGTGCCGCGTTCGGCGATCAGCTTGCAGAATCCGGTGGTGTCCTCCATCGCCCAGCCGTAGGCGACATCGCCGTAGGCCTGGACCTTGACGGCGATGTCGTGGCCGGCCTCGCGAGCCTCGTCCTCGGTGAGGCCCACCGCGGCGATCTGCGGGTGGGTGAACACCGCCGCCGGGACGTACCGGTGGTCGAAGGCGTCCAGATCGGTTGCGTCCCAGCCTTTCAGGAGATTGGCCTGCACCACCCGCTGTTCGTGGTTGGCGACGTGCTTGAGCTGGTACGGCGAGCTGACGTCGCCCAGCGTCCACACTCCGCGGGCGGCGGTGCGACCGTGCTGATCACAGCGCACGCGACCTTCGTCGTCGAGCTCGATACCGACGGAGTCGAGGTTGAGCCGGTCGCCGTTCGGCTGCCGGCCGGTCGCGATCAGCAGGACGTCGGCCTCGAGTGTCGCGCCGTCGGAGAGCCCGACCCGCACACCGCCGTCGGGCAGATCCTCGGCCTCGGTGATCGTGGTCTCCAGCCGCACGTCCCACTTCTCCCGGGCCACCTGGGTGAAGCGGTTGGAGATGTCGGCATCCTGCTTGCGGAGCAGACCCGGGCCGCGCGCGATGATCGACACATGTGAGCCCAGCGCGCCGAAGACGTGTGCGAATTCCGCTGCGATGTAACCGCTCCCGACGATGATCAGGCGTTCGGGCAGCTCGGGAAGACGCATGACGTCGTTGTTGGTGTAGTAGGTGACCCCCGAGTCGGCGATGATCTGGGGGATGACCGCGCGCGATCCGGCGGCGAGCACGACCTCGTCGGCGAGAACGGTGTCGCCGTCTCGCGTGACCAACCGGTACCGGCCGTCGTCGTCGCGCCCGTCGAATTCGACATGGGAGTCGTACACGGTGATGTTCTCGCACCGATCGACCCGGTACTCCTTGCCGCCCTGCGACAGCGGGTCGATGCGGCCGAACACGCGCTCGACGATGCCGGGCCAGTCGACCGAGTCCACCTTCGAGTGCACGCCCAGGCGAGCACCGTGCCTGGCGATCTCGGCCACCTCGGAGGCGTAGACGAACATCTTGGTCGGGATGCACCCCACGTTGAGGCAGGTGCCGCCGTAGACGCCCTCCTCGAAGATCGCGAGGGTCTTGTCCGCGAAGCGGTCATCGGGAATGGCGTTGCCGCTGCCGGAGCCGATGATGGCCAGGTCGACGACCTGCGTGGCGGTCATAGAGGATTCTCGCTTTCGGTTGAGAGGACGGCGGACAGCCAGTGGTCGACCTCGCGATAGGCGTGCTCGCGTGCGTGTGCGACGGAGAGGAAGACGTCGTGCCGGGCGTCGGGGATCGGTACCGCGGTCACGCGGCCGCCGAGGCACCCGCTCCAGCGGGCGATGTGGGTGACGTCGAGGACGGCATCGGCATGATCGGTGGACGCCGAGTAGGTCCTGGCGAAATGCGTTTTGTCCGAACGTAACACGAGCGCGGGAACACCGACGTCGATGCCGCGGTGCAGGCGACGCTGACCGCTGCGCACCGCGTCGAGGAAACCGAAGGTGACCGGGAATCCGCCCAGCGGTTTCGCCGACAGGTCGTAGTTCCATTCGCCGTGAGCGCTGTCGTGCAGGCTCTCGCCGTAGGCCTGCGAGAGTTCCTTCGGTATCACCCTGGTCGGCGCGACGGCGGCGATCGCCTTGACGAGCAGCGTGACCGGGAGGGTGCGGAGCACCGCGTCGCCCTGCAGATCGAACCAGGGTGAGTTGAGCAGGAGTCCGTCAACTGCCGCGTGCAGCGCCGGCTCGCGCTGCCGCAACCGGTCGAGCCAGAGTGCGGTGATGAGGCCGCCCGTCGAATGCCCGGCCACCACGACCCGGCAGTCGGGTCCCAGCTCGTCGAGGATGATCCGCAGCGACGCGTTGAGCTCTTCGTCGTACATCGCGAGGTCGGTGGTGAAGTGCGGCGTGTGGTGCGATTGCCACGATCGCCCGCATTTTCGCAGGTCGACAGCATAGAACGCGTACCCGCGGTCGACGAAGAAGTCGGCGAGCGGCTCGTGGAAGAAGTAGTCGGTGAACCCGTGGACGTAGAGCACTGCGCCGCGCGCGGGTGACGACTCGGCGCGTCGCACCAGGGTCGCGGTGATCGGCGATTCACCGTCGGGATCGGGGCCCAGGGGGAGGACGCGTTGCCGGTAGTCCTCGAGAAATCGGTCGGGCTGCCAGTCGGCGGCTGCGGATGCGCTCACGGCGACCAGCATAGTGACAGGTCAGGACTGCCCGGATGTCGTGCAGCACACAGTTGCGAAGGTCGATTCTCGTGCTGGACGTGCCATGCTGGACAATGACGGTTGAGAAGGACCGGGTGAGAAGTGCCCGGTCGACAAGTTGCCATCCGGGACGACGTGCCGCGACGAACACCGGTCACAGTGTCCCTCCAGGTGAAGTGGAGTCCAGGTGTCGAAAACGGTGATCACGACCGACGTCGCGTTGGTGGGTGCGGGAATCATGAGTGCGACGCTCGGAGCGCTGCTCCGACAGCTTCAGCCCGACTGGTCGATCAGCCTGTTCGAGCAGCTCGACGCCGCCGCCGCCGAGAGCAGCGACCCGTGGAACAACGCCGGCACCGGACACTCGGCACTCTGCGAGCTGAACTACACGCCGAAGACCGCCGACGGCGACGTCAACATCGACAAGGCGCTCACCATCAACGAGCAGTTCCAGGTGTCGCGCCAGTTCTGGGCCCACGCCGTCGACAACGGCATCCTCGGTGACCCGTCGGAGTTCATCAACCCCATCCCGCACGTCGCCTTCACCCACGGCGCCGAAGGCCAGAAGTACCTCCGCAAGCGCTACGACAATCTCGCGACCCAGACCCTGTTCGAGGGCATGGAGTTCATCGACGATCCGGCCGAGTTCACCGCGCGACTGCCGCTGATGTCGGAGGGACGCGACTTCGCCGACCCGGTCGCGCTGAACTGGTTCGACCAGGGCACCGACGTCGATTTCGGCGCGCTCACCCAGCAGCTCCTCAATCATGTCGCCCAGGGCGCCGACATCTACTTCGGTCATTCGGTGACCAATCTGTCCAAGCAGTCCGACGGCAGCTGGATCGTGAAGGTCCGTAACGGCCGGACCGGGCAGAAGCTGTCCGTGCACGCGAAGTTCGTGTTCGTCGGTGCCGGCGGCGGTGCGCTGCACCTGCTGCAGAAGTCGGGCATCAAGGAGGCCAAGGGGTTCGGCGGGTTCCCGGTGTCCGGTGAGTTCTTCCGCTGCACCAACCCCGATCTCGTCGCCGAGCATCACGCGAAGGTCTACGGGCAGGCCGCCGTCGGTGCCCCGCCGATGTCGGTGCCGCATCTCGACACCCGCGTCATCAACCACAAGCCGGGCTTGCTGTTCGGCCCGTACGCCGGATGGTCGCCGAAGTTCCTCAAGAGCGGCAAGATCACCGACCTGCCCGCCTCGATCAAGCCGGGCAACCTGCTCCCCATGGTGTCGATCGCTCCCAAGGAGTTCGGGCTGCTCAAGTACCTCATCAGCGAGCTCGCCGCCGGGCCGGCCGACCGGGTGAAGACGCTGTCGGAATTCGTCCCCCGCGCGCTCGGCGCCGACTGGGAGCTCATCACCGCCGGACAGCGCGTGCAGGTCATACGCAAGACCGGGATGGGTGGTCAGCTGGAGTTCGGCACCGCGGTCGTCGCGGCCGGCGACGGCACCATCGCCGGGCTCCTCGGTGCGTCCCCAGGCGCCTCGACCGCCGTGCCGGCGATGATCTCGGTGCTCGAACAGTGCTTCCCGAAGGAGTACGCGGGCTGGTCGTCGAAGCTGACCGCGATCATCCCGTCCTTCGGTCAGAAGCTCAACGACAACCGCGACCTGTACCGCCAGGTGTGGGACTGGACGAACAAGACGCTGCAGCTGACCGACCGGAACGAGGTCCCGGCCGAGACCGGCCGGCTCGCGCCCGCCACTGCCGGCTGATCGCGCGAGGTGAAGTCCGGTCGCCTTGTGTGCTAACCACGACACATGATCCCTGAACCGCGGGTCCACCGCGCCCTGGCCGACGACATGGACGCAGCCACGCTCTATCGGGTCCTCCGGCTGCGGGTCGAGGTCTTCGTCGTCGAGCAGGCCTGTCCGTATCCCGAACTCGACGGCCGAGACCTGGAACCGACGACGCGCCAGTTCTGGATCACCGACGGTGGGGACCGGGCCGACGGAGGCGACGAGGACGGGCCAGACCCCGGGGCGGTACTGGCGACGCTTCGTCTGCTCGAGGAACCGGAGGCCGACGGCGGACAGGTCTTCCGGATCGGCCGCGTCTGCACCGAACGCAACCATCGGGGTCACGGCCTCGTGGCGACCCTCATGACCGCCGCGCTCGCCGAGGTCGGGGAGCGCCCGTGCCGGATCGAGGCGCAGACCTACCTCACCGAGATGTACGGCAAGTTCGGCTTCGTCCGTGACGGCGACGACTACCTCGAGGACGGAATACCCCACGTGTCGATGCTCCGCGCCGGGTCACGATGACGACCCTCGGTGAACTCCCCGCTTCCGTGGACCCCCTCGCTGATGTGCGCTATCCGTTCAGCGCCGTCGTCGGGCAGGAGCAGCTCAAGCTCGCACTGATCCTGTCGGCCATCTCGCCGGGCATCGGGGGTGTCCTGATCCGCGGTGAGAAGGGCACCGCGAAATCGACCATCGTGCGCGGGCTCGGCCCGCTGCTCAGCGTCCCCGGTCCAACGGACGACACCACCGGCCGCGTGGTCGAACTGCCCATCGGTGCAACCGAGGACCGTGTGATCGGCTCGCTCGATCTCACCTCGGTGCTGCGGGACGGCCGTGCCGAGTTCACTCCCGGTCTGCTCGCCCGGGCGCACCGCGGGGTGCTGTACATCGACGAGGTCAACCTGCTCGCCGATCACCTCGTCGATGTGCTGCTGGACGCGGCGGCCAGTGGACGGGTCACGATCGAACGCGATGGTGTGTCGCACACCATGGCGGCCGATTTCGTACTCGTCGGCACCATGAACCCGGAGGAGGGAGAGCTGCGCCCGCAGCTGCTTGACCGGTTCGGACTCGCCGTCGACGTGGCCGCCGACCGCGAGGTCGACGAACGCGTGGAGGTGGTGCGCCGCCGCATGGCATACGACGCCGACCCGGCGTCGTTCGTCGCCGCCCACGCCGCCGCCGAACACGAACTGACACAACGGATCGCGAGCGCACGAGCCGCCGTGGGTGCGGTGGCCCTCCCGGACCGGGAGTTGCGCCGTATCGCCGGGATCTGCGCCCACCTCGACGTCGACGGACTCCGCGGCGACATCGTGGTGGCCCGGACCGCGCTCGCTCATGCCGCCTGGCGCGGGGCCACCGCCGTCGAGGACGTCGACGTCCGGGCGGCCGTCGAGCTCGCGCTGCCGCATCGGCGCCGCCGCAACCCCTTCGACGAGTCGGGGCTCAGCCGCGACCAGCTCGACGAGGCGATGTCGGCGGGCGAGGACGCGGCCGGACCCGACACACCCGATGACGACCCGGAACCGCCCGAGACACCACCGCCCGGTGGCGGCGGCGAGGCCCCGGACTCCGCATCCGACACCGGCCCGGCGCCCGACACCGACCCCGATGCGGCTCCCGAGACCGGCGACACCGACGCCCCGCAGCACGCGCCCGGCCCGGCGTTCGGGTCCGTGCCGACCTCGACGGCTCGCCGCATGCCGACCCTGCGCGTCGAGGGACTCGGCGACGGTGACCCGGGTCGCCGCTCGAAGGCGCGGAGCCGTCGCGGACACACCACCCATGCGGTGGACTTCGATGCCGGCCGACCGGTGCATCTGTTCGGCACGGTGCTCGCCGCCGCGGGGCGGGCTGGTCGCGGCGGGGACGGGTTCGAGCGCGGTGTGCGGATCGCCGCCCCCGACCTGCGGTCGGCGCAACGGGTCGGCCAGGAGGCCAACCTCGTCGTCTTCGTGGTCGACCTCAGCGGGTCGATGACCGCCCGGCGTCGGCTGGCCGCGGTGTCCGAACTCTGCGTGGAGATGTTGCGCGACTCATATACCCGCCGCGACCGCGTCGCGGTGGTCGTGGCGCGGGGTTCCTCCGCGACGCTTGCGGTGCCGCCCACCAAATCGGTCGAGATCGCGGTGCGCCGCCTCGAGGAGATCCGTACCGGCGGCCGGACACCGCTCGGCGAGGGCCTGCAGCTCGCCGCCGATGTCGTGCAGCGGTGTCGCCGCGCCGAGCCCGACCGGCGGCCGCTGCTGGTGGTCCTCACCGACGGTCGTGCCACCTCAGGACGAGGCGCGATGGCACGGGCGCGGGAAGCCGCGGACGGTATCCGTCGTCGCGGCATCGGGTCCGTGGTCGTCGACTGCGAGCAGGGGATGGTCCGGCTCGGACTCGCCGGCGATCTCGCGGCCCACCTCGGCGCGAGCCTGATCCCGATGGACGAACTGTCCGCCACCGCGCTGACGGGACACGCACCCGCGCGGGGAGCGGCCTGACCGCCCCCGCCACCCCGAACTGAGACCAGAGGAGAAGTCGAGTGCCCCAGGGAGTTCCGGTCAGCATCCCCGATGACGGCTTGACGACGCGACAGCGCCGCAATCAGCCCGTCCTCGCGGTGCACACCGGCGACGGCAAGGGCAAGTCGACCGCCGCTTTCGGGATGGCGATGCGCGCGTGGAACGCGGGTATGCGGGTCGCGGTGTTCCAGTTCGTGAAGAGTGCGAAATGGAAGGTGGGGGAGGAGTCGACGATGCTCACCCTCGACCGGGTGCACGCGGAGACCGGCGCCGGAGGGCCGGTGGAATGGCACAAGATGGGTCAGGGCTGGTCCTGGTTGCGGGCCAACGACGACCAGGACGACGACCACGCCGCCGCCGCCCGGGCCGGGTGGTCGGAGATCGCACGCCGTCTCGATGCCGGCGAACACGACTTCTACGTCCTCGACGAGTTCACCTATCCGCTGCACTGGGGCTGGGTGGACACCGCTCAGGTGCTCGACACCCTCGCCCGCCGACCCGGACGCCAGCATGTGGTCATCACCGGCCGGCGCGCCCCGCAGGCCCTCGTCGACGCTGCCGATCTCGTGACCGAGATGCACAAGATCGCCCACCCGATGGACGCCGGACGCAAGGGGCAGAAGGGGATCGAATGGTGACCTCCGTGCGGGCGTCGACGCCCGCCGTCGTGATCGCCGCGCCGTCGTCGGGCAGCGGCAAGACCACCGTGACGACCGGCCTCATCGGCGCTCTGCGGGCGGCCGGACACCGGGTGGCGCCGTTCAAGGTCGGCCCCGATTACATCGATCCCGGATACCACGCCGTCGCGGCCGGACGACCCGGACGCAATCTCGACCCGAATCTCGTGGGCGCCGAACGCATTGCGCCGCTCTTCGCCCACGGCGCCGCGGGCGCCGACATCGCGGTCGTCGAGGGCGTGATGGGCCTCTTCGACGGCCGGATCGTGGATTCCGACAGCGGCAACGGCACGGGCGGCAGTCCAGGTGGCGATGCCGGTTCGCTCGGCGTCGGCTCCACCGCGCACGTCGCGTCGATCATCGGTGCGCCGGTGATCCTCGTCGTCGACGCCGCGGGCCACAGCCAGTCGCTGGCCGCCGTGCTGCACGGGTTCCTCTCCTACGACCCCTCGGTGTCGATCGCGGGCGTCATCCTCAACCGGGTCGGTTCGCCGCGCCACGAGATGGTGCTGCGACAGGCCGCCGCGCGGGTGGGACTGCCGGTTCTCGGTGTGCTGCGGCGCCACCCGTCGCTGACGGTGCCCTCCCGGCACCTGGGCCTGATCCCGGCCGCCGAACGCAACGCCGACGCGGTCGCCGCCGTGAACGCGATGACCGCGCACCTGCGCGGCGCCCTCGACCTGCCGGCGATCGTGGCCGCCGCCCGCGGACGTGCGGTCCCCGACGCCGCGGCCTGGTCGGCTGCGGAAGCCGTCGCGCCGTATCGTCCCGCCGCGTCGGCCGGTTCGCCGGTGATCGCGGTCGCCGGGGGCGCGGCGTTCACCTTCGGTTACGCCGAGCACGCCGAGATGCTGACCGCCGCCGGCGCGCGCGTCGTCGTCTTCGACCCGCTCGTGGACCGGTTGCCCGCGGAAGCGGCCGGCGTGGTGATCGGTGGCGGATTCCCGGAAGAACACGCCGAGGCGCTGGCCGCCAACGATCTCCTGCGCGCCGACCTCCGGGCGCACGCCGCGGCGGGTCGGCCGATCCACGCCGAGTGCGCGGGCCTGCTGTACCTGTGCACCGAACTCGACGGGCACCCGATGAGCGGCGTCCTCGACATCCCCGGCCACTTCGGCCCGACCCTGACGCTGGGATACCGCGATGCCGTGGCCGTGGGCGACTCGGCCCTGTTCCGGACCGGCGAACGCGTCACCGGTCACGAGTTCCACCGCAGCGGAGTCGGCGACGGCGCGCTCGCCCCGGCCTGGGCCTGGCGGGATTCGGCGGGCCGCGCGTCGATGCACGGGGTCGCGACGGCCGCAGTGCACGCCTCGTACCTGCATCTGCATCCGGCCGCGATCCCGGAAGCGTTGTGCCGCTTCGTGTCCCGATCCGCCGATAGTGGGCGGGTGCCGACGCCCCAGTCCGTCGGCGACGCCCCCGGGGCGTCCTGATGCTGGCGCACCGGCTCCGCGAGACGCTCGACGCGCTCGCCGATCACGGTGCCGACGATCCCGCCCTGCTCCGGGAACTGCTGGAGGCGGTGCTGGTGGTCGGGCAGGGGGTCGAACTCGACCGCGCGCTGCAGCGCATCGTCGAGGTCGCGGCGGGACTCGTGGATGCCCAGTACGGTGCCCTCGGCGTGCGCGGACCGGACGGCGGGCTGAGTGAATTCGTGCACATCGGCATCACCGACGCGCAACGCGCCACCATGGGACATCTGCCGGTCGGCCGCGGGGTCCTCGGCCTGCTCATCGACGACCCCCGCCTGCACCGCATCCACGACCTCGGCGCTCATCCGACGTCGGTCGGGTTCCCGCCCAACCACCCGCCGATGCACACCTTCCTCGGTGCTCCGATCATGGTGCGCGGCGAGGTGTTCGGCAGTCTGTACCTGACCGAGAAGCGGTCCGCGGAGGACTTCTCCGAGGTCGACGAGACCGTCGTCGCGGTGCTGGCGGTGGCCGCCGGGATCGCCGTCGACAACGCGGGTCTCTTCGAACGGGCCCGCACCCGCCACCGCTGGATGCAGGTCCTGGCCCGGCGTGGGTCGGAGCCGCTGGCCGGAATCGCGCTGTCGGACACCATGTCCCGGATGTGCGCCGATGTCGCCGGTCTCGTCGGCGCGGTCGATGTCTACCTGCTCACCGAGATGGCGGGGGAGGTGGAACTACGCGGGCACACCGGCGATCCGGTGGAGATCGAGAACTTCATCCCGCCGGACGCCACGGCGCTGCGGGTGCAGCGTTCCGGCCAGATCGCCGAGTCGCTGATACGGGGCGGCGCCCGCTGGACCTCGGTGCAACCCCTCCAGCGCGCATCGGGGGCGTTCGGCTGGATGCTCATCACCCACCGTAACCGCCCCTACTGGGACGACGAGGAGATCGCCGGGCTCGCCGGTGTCGCCGAGGTCGCCTCGCTGGCGGTCGTCTACGCCGAGCAGCAACAGATCGCCCGCGATCTCGAGGTCCTCGAAGACCGGCACCGCATCGCCCGCGACCTGCACGATCATGTGATCCAGCGACTCTTCGCGGTCGGGATGTCGGTACAGACGTTGCTGGCCGGGACCACCGATCCGGCCGCCGCGGCCGCGCGCCTGGAGCAGATCATGACCGACCTCGACCGCACGATCGCGCAGATCCGCACCTCGATCTTCGACCTGCAGACGCCCTACGGAACCGACATCGGCCCGACGCTGCGGCGGCGGGTGCTCGACATTGTCTCCGAACTGTCCGGGCACGCGTCGATCTCGCCGAGCGTGGAGTTCGACGGCCCCGTCGACACGGTGGTCCCGGACTCCCTCGGACCACACATCGACGCCGTCCTGCGAGAGGGCTTGAGCAACGCGCTCCGGCACGCGCGGGCCGACCACATCGCGGTGTCGGTGACCGCCGACGACGTCCTGACCGTCGAGATCAGCGACGACGGGGTCGGCATCGGCGCCGACGTCACCTATCGGGGTCTCGAGAACCTGACGCGCCGCGCCGAGGACTGCGACGGGACGTTCAGCATCGTCACCCGCCCGCGGGGGACGAGTGGGGGCGGGACGAGCGAGGGCCGGACCAGCGGCGGCGGGACGACGCTCACCTGGTCGGTGCCGCTGGTGGGTTGACTCACTCCTTGCCGTCGCGGAGTCTGGTCGCCATCACGGCGACCTGGGTGCGTCGCTGCATGTCCAATTTGCCCAGGATGCGGGACACGTAGTTCTTGATCGTCTTCTCCGCCAGGAACATCCGGCCGGCGATCTGCCGATTGGTCAGGCCCTCGCCGATGAGGGCGAACACCTCGCGCTCCTGATGGGTGAGCTCGGCGAGCGGATCCTTCTCGGTCTGCTTCTCGTTGCGCAGCTTGGCGAGCAGGGCCGCCGTGGACCGATCGTCGAGCAGTGAACCGCCCCGACCGACGGTCCGGACCGCGGCGACCAGGTTGTGCCCCAGGATCTGTTTGAGCACGAAACCCGAGGCGCCGGCGAGGACCGCGGCGAGCAGTGCATCGTCGTCGGCGTAGCTCGTGAGCATCAGGCACTTGATCCCCGGTTCGGCCGCGCGGACGTCCCGGCACAGCTCGACCCCGTTGCCGTCGGGCAACCGGACGTCGAGCACGGCGACATCGGGCTTGGTCGCCAGGATGCCGACGAGGGCTTCGCCGACCGAGGCCGCCTCGCCCACCACCTCGATGTCGCCGGCGGTCCCGAGCAGGTCGCGCAGACCGCGCCGGACGAGTTCGTGGTCGTCGACGAGGTAGGCGCGGACCGGATTCGGGGACGGGGTCGGATCGGCGGTGGCCGAATCGGTCGTGGCAGGGGACATGGGTCTGAAAGTACCGGATGTGCGGCGCCGGGAAGTCGCGACGTCGGACCCCATACAGGCGGGACCTTCGCCTCACGAGCACCACCCGTCCCGCCGCGCAGAGTGGATGGTACGACCCCCGCTGTGATCAGGAGAGCACGTGACCACCCTCATCGGACCCCCCGACGCCGAACCCGCCGACCGCGGCATGACCGGTTCGGATCTACTGCGTGAACTGCTGCCCGTGTGCGAGACCGAGGTCGAGCGGCACATGAAGATGACGCGCGACTGGCACCCGCACGACTACGTGCCCTGGGACGACGGACGCAACTTCGCGGCTCTCGGCGGACTCGACTGGGATCCGGCACAGTCCCGGCTCTCCGACGTCGCCAAGGCCGCGATGATCACCAACCTGCTCACCGAGGACAACCTGCCGTCGTACCACCGGGTGATCGCCGACAACTTCACCCTCGACGATGCCTGGGGCTGGTGGGTGGGGCGCTGGACGGCCGAGGAGAACCGCCACTCGATCGTGATGCGCGACTACCTGGTGGTGACCCGCGGTGTCGACCCGGTCGAACTCGAAGAGATCCGCATGGCGCACATGACGTCGGGGTTCAACCCCCTGCCCGACGACGACGGGCAGCGCGACCACAGCTTCGACATGCTGTTCGCGGTCGCGTACGTCAGTTTCCAGGAACTGGCCACCCGGGTCTCGCACCGCAACACCGGGAAGGCATGCGGGGACCCGATCGCCGACCGCATGCTGCAGCGTGTCGCGGCCGACGAGAACCTGCACATGCTCTTCTACCGCAACATCGTCGCCGGCGCGCTCGACCTCGTTCCCGACGAGACCATGGCCGCCATCCACGCGATCGTGACCAACTTCCAGATGCCCGGCGCGACCATGCCGAACTTCCGGCGCAACGCCGTGTTGATCGCCAAGGGCGGCATCTACGATCTGCCGCAACACATGTCGGACGTCGTCATGCCCGTGCTGCGGAAGTGGCGCATCTTCGAGCGCGACGACTTCGGGCCGGTCGGCGAGCACTACCGCGAACGCCTCGCGGAGTTCCTGGAGGAGATGGACGTCAAGGTGCGCAAGTTCGAGGAGTCGCGGGAGCGGGCGCTGCAGCGCCAGCACGCACGAGAACTGCGGGCCCGGTGACCGACGTGACCGTGACCGAAGTGAGGGGGACCGGCGCTGGGAAGTCCGCCTCCGCCCCTGCCGGCTTCGCCACCGCGATCGCCATGGCCGAGGCCGCCGTGGATCGGAACCCGCTGTGGTGGAACCAGATCCGGATCAACGCCGACGACTCGCTGGATGCCGCGTTCTGCACGTCGAGCCTGCTCGGGGCGCTCCTGCAGTCCGCGGCCCACCGGCTCGGTGTCCCGGCTGCCGATGTGTGGGCCCACGTCCGCCGGACGGGTGAGTTGCCGCTCTAGATCAGCTGTCCCGGTAAGGTCAGCTCCCATGTCCGAGCCTGCCTCCGCCGTGTCTAATGTCCCGGGGTCGAATGTATCGGGGTCGAATGTCCCAGGACCCCCGAACGTCCCCGGGCCCGATGCTTTCCCCTCCGGCGAGGGGCACTACCTGGTCGGCCTCGACCTCCGCGGACGCAAGGTCGTCGTGGTGGGCGGCGGGTCGGTGGCGCAGCGGCGGCTGCCCAATCTGGTCGCTGCGGGTGCCCACGTGCACGTCATCGCGCTCGATCCCACCCCGGCCGTCGAATCCTTCACCGGCATCACCGTCACCCAGCGCCGCTACGCCGACGGTGATCTCGAAGGCGCCTGGTACGCGATGGCCTGCACCGACGATCCCGCCGTCAACGAGGCGGTGGTGGCCGAGGCCGAGCGCAGGCACACGTTCTGCGTCCGGGCCGACGACGCCCGCCACGGCACCGCCGTCACCCCGGCGTCCGGCCGTCACCGCGACGTCCAGTTCGGCGTCCTCGCCGGCGGCGACCACAAACTGTCGGCCGCACTCCGCGCCGCGATGAGCCGTGCCCTCGCCGAGGGGGCGCTGAGTGTCGACGACGCCGCCCCGCACGCCGCCGGCGTGGCCCTCGTCGGTGGCGGTCCCGGCGACCCCGACCTGATCACCGTCCGCGGCCAACGGCTCCTCGCCGAGGCCGACGTGGTGGTGGCCGATCGGCTCGCGCCCCCCGAACTGCTCGCCGAACTCGGCCCGCAGGTCGAGGTGATCGACGCCGCCAAAGTGCCCTACGGCCGCGCGATGAAGCAGGAAGCCATCAACGACGTCCTCGTGGAGAAGGCCAAGGAGGGCAAGTTCGTGGTCCGCCTCAAGGGCGGCGACCCCTATGTCTACGGGCGGGGTTTCGAGGAACTGCAGGCTTGTGTGGCCGCCGGGGTCCGGGTCACCGTGGTGCCGGGGATCAGCAGCTCGATCGCCGCACCGGCATCGGCGGGCATCCCGGTGACGCACCGCGGCGTCACCCACGAGGTCGTGATCGCCTCGGGCCACGTGCCGCCCGGCCACCCCGACTCGCTGATCGACTGGTCGGCCATGGGCAAGCTGCGCGGCACCCTGGTCCTGATGATGGCGGTCGAACGCGTCGAGGTGTTCGCCGACGCGCTGCTCGAGGGCGGCCGGCGGCCCGACACCCCCGTCGCGATGATCGAGAACGGATCCCTGCCGACCCAGCGTCTGCTGCGTACCGATCTCGCCCACGCCGGCGAGGTCGCGGAGGCGCAGGGCCTGCGTCCGCCCGCGATCGTCGTCATCGGCGACGTGGCCGCGTTCACCGAGGGCGCCTGACCAGATCAACCCAGACCGAATCAACGCAGATTGGCATGTCCCGGCGGTCGGCCGGTACGGTCGTTCACTATGTCGACTCCCGGAGCTGCGAACACCGGAACCGTGAACACTGGAACGGTGAACACAGGAACTCCGAACAGCGAGCAGTTCCGTCCGGTCTTCGGCCTGCCGATCCTGGTGCTGTCCGGGATGCAGTTGCTCGTCGTGCTCGACGGCACCGTGGCCGCGCTGGCGCTCCCGAGCATCCGGGACGCGCTCTCGCTCTCGGAGTCCAGCGCCAACTGGGTCATCAGCAGCTACGTGCTGGCGTTCGGCGGTCTCATGCTCCTCGGCGGCCGTCTCGGTGACACGTTCGGCCGCAAGCGGATGTTCATCGTCGGCGTGGTCGCCTTCACCCTCACCTCGCTGCTGTGCGGACTGGCCTGGAACGAGGCGAGCCTCCTCGCCGGCCGGGCCCTGCAGGGCGCGTCGGCGGCGATCGCGGCGCCGACCGCCATGGCCCTGGTCGCCACGACCTTCGCGCCCGGCAAACCGCGCAGCCAGGCCTTCGCGATCTACGCGGCCATGACCGGCGTGGGATCGGTCGCCGGGCTCATCCTCGGCGGGGTGCTGACCGAGCTGTCATGGCGCCTGGTCTTCCTCATCAACGTGCCCATCGGCCTGATCGTCGTCGTCGGGGCGATCGTCGCGCTACGGGAGTCCCAGGGGGAGCGACTGCCCCTCGACGTACCCGGCGCAGTACTGGGCACGCTCGGTTGCACTCTGCTGGTGCTCGCGGTGAACGAGGGGCCCAACGGATGGACGGCGCCGGTCGTGGTCGGCTCGTTCATCCTCGGCGCCCTCGCCCTGGCCGCGTTCATCGTGGTCGAACGGCGCGCCCGGAACCCACTGCTGCCGTTCTCCCTCTTCGACAACAGCTCACGCGTCGCAGCCCTGCTCGCCATCCTGCTCGCCAGCATGATCATGATGTGCATGGCGGTGTTCATCTCGCTGTACCTGCAGGGCATCCTGCAGTACTCGCCGATCCAGAGCGGGCTCGCGGTCGTGCCGTTCGCGTTCGGGCTGGGCATCGCCGCGGCGATCGCGTCGAAGCTGGCGCTGATGATCCAGCCGCGCTGGCTCGTCCTGGTCGGCGGCGCGGTGATCCTCGTCGGCTGCCTCTACGCATCGTCGATCGCGACCGACTCACCGGACTACTTCCCGAGCATCTTCGTCCCCGTCGTCGTGATCGGCTTCGGCGTCGGTCTGGCGGTCATCCCGCTGACCCTGTCCGTGGTGGCCGGGGTGGGCACCACCGAGATCGGCCCCCTGACCGCGCTCGCGCAGGTCGCACAGAACCTCGGCGGGGCCGTCGGCCTGGTCGTCGTCGGTGCGATGGTCACCTCGCGCGCGCTGTCGAAAGGCGGCACCACCGCGCCGGTCGAGACGATGAACCCCACCCAGCTCGCCGCGCAGGCCGAGGGTTACGGGCTGGCCTTCGCCGCCTGCGCGGGCATCGCCGTCCTCGCCGCGGTCGTGGTGTTGTTCATGCGGTTCACGCCGGAGCAGGTCGCCGAGGGACAGGCCGCCCAGGAAGCCGCCGACGCCGGGCTCGACGCCGATACGAGCACCCCGGGGTCCGACACCCGGCGATGAATTCCGGGCGGACGCACGGTCGGTCCCGCTATGGAGGCCAAGAATCTCGCTGAGCTCTACGACATCGGCACGCTCGACTGGCAGCCCGTCGCGGCCCGACTGACCGCCGGGGTGTCCCAGGCACCCGGGACCGGTGGGCCCGACCGGCACACGTGGTGGATCGCCACGATCAACGCCGACGGCAGCCCGCACGTCACCGGCATCGGGGCGCTGTGGCATCGGGACGCGATATGGCTGGAGACCGGTCCGTCGACCCGGAAGGCGCGCAACCTCGCCCGCGACCCGCGCTGCACCCTGTCGGTGGCACTCGACGAGGCCGACCTGGTGGTCGAGGGCGACGCGAACCTGGTCACCGAGCCCGCCGTCGTCGCCGAGATGGCGGAGCTGGAGCTGTGGGTGAGCGACGGGTGGCCGTGCCGCGTCGACGAGTCGGGTGCCGCGCTGACCGCCGACTTCAGTGCGCCGTCGGCCGGCCCGCCGCCCTGGTACGTCTACCGGGTGACGCCGCGACGGGCGACCGTCCTGCAGACCGTGGAGCCCGGTGGCGCAACCCTCTTCGACTTCGACGCGCAGTAGCGTCGCGGACCTCGGTGCCGGGTCAGTCGGTCAGTACGACGATGCGGTCCGGCGCTTCGATCTCGACCCGCTGCCCGGCGTCGGCGAGGACCGCGGCCACACCGTTCACGTCGCGTACGGAACGCCGCGTGCGGACCAGCTCGCGGGCCATCAGACCTTTGTAGTGCTTGTTGAAATGGCTGACCACCTTGCGTGAGCCGTCCGGTTGTTCGGTCATCACGGTCGCCGTCACCGCGCCGCGCATCGGACCGAGCTGGTGGTAGACGCCCGAGCGCAGGTCCACGACGAAGTCGTCGACCGCGTCCAGCGCGGGGGACAGGTCCGGTTTCCACAGCGCCGCCAGGGTCGGCATCCCGGGCAGCTTGGACCCGCCCGAGAGTCGATACGCGGGAATCGGATCCGGTGCCCGCACGACACCGAACAGCGCCGACCCGATCGCCAGCCGGTCGGCGGCCTTGGTCTTGCCCGCCCGGGTCAGCGACCGGTGATCGAGGGCGTCGTAGAGGACGCCTGTGTAGCGCTCGAGAGCCGGCCGGGTGGGGGACAGCCACAGGTCGGCGTTGCGGTCGACCTCGTCGAGCTGGGTGGCGCCGAGCCCGAGCGCGGTACGACTGGCCTCGAGGTCGGCGGCCAGGGCGACGAGCGCGTCGGCGACCTGCTTGCGGACCGGGTTCAGCTCGGGGAAGGACAGCGTGTCGAGATCCAGGGGAGCGCCGCGCCCGCCGTCGGATTTTGTCTCGGAGGGAGGCAGGATGACGAGCACCGCAACACCATAACTAAGCTGGTTGGTCGTGATCACACGCATGTCGACCCTGTTCCTGCGGACCCTGCGCGACGACCCCGCCGACGCGGAGGTCCCCAGCCACAAGCTGCTGGTCAGAGCCGGCTACATCCGCCGAGTCGCGCCCGGTGTGTACTCGTGGCTGCCGCTCGGTCTACGCGTGCTGAAGGCGATCGAGAACGTCGTCCGCGAGGAGATGAACGCCATCGGCGGCCAGGAGATCCTGCTGCCCGCCCTGCTGCCCCGCGAGCCCTACGACACCACCAACCGCTGGACCGAATACGGCGACTCGCTCTTCCGCCTCAAGGACCGCAAGGGTGCCGACATGCTCCTCGGCCCGACCCATGAGGAACTGTTCGCGACGCTGGTCAAGGGCGAGTACTCGTCGTACAAGGACATGCCGGTCATCCTCTACCAGATCCAGACCAAATACCGCGACGAGGAACGGCCGCGCGCGGGCATCCTCCGCGGACGTGAGTTCGTGATGAAGGACGCCTACTCCTTCGACCTCGACGACGACGGACTCAAGACCGCCTACAACGCGCACCGTGAGGCGTATCAGAAGATCTTCGAGCGGTTGCGGATCGAGTACGTCATCGTCGCCGCGACCTCCGGCGCGATGGGTGGCAGCGCCTCCGAGGAGTTCCTGGCCGAGTCGGCGGTCGGCGAGGACACGTTCGTGCGATGCGTCGAATCCGGCTACGCCGCCAACGTCGAAGCGGTCATCACCCGCGCGCCCGACCCGCTGCCCTACGACGACCTGCCCGCGGCGGTCGTCCACGACACGCCCGGTACCCCGACGATCGACAGCCTGGTCGACTGGGCGAACGCGACGCTCGACGGTCAGTACACCGGCGCCGACACCCTCAAGAACGTGCTCGTGAAACTCCGTGTGCCGGGCGGTGACTGGGAGATCACCGGCATCGGTGTTCCGGGCGATCGCGAGGTCGACGTCAAGCGTCTCGAGGCGTCCGTCGAACCCGCCGAGGTCGAATTGCTCACCGACGCCGACTTCGCCGCCAACCCGTTCCTGGTCAAGGGATACATCGGACCGAAGGCGCTGGCCGAGAACGGCATCCGCTACCTCGTCGACCCGCGGGTGGTCGAGGGGACGTCCTGGATCACCGGCGCCGATGAGCCGGGCCGGCACTACGTCGGTCTGGTCGCCGGCCGCGATTTCACGCCCGACGGGACGGTCGAGGCCGCCGAGATCCGCGACGGCGATCCGTCGCCGGACGGCGCCGGACCGCTGGTGAGTGCCAAGGGCATCGAGATCGGGCACATCTTCCAGCTCGGCCAGAAGTACACCGACGCCTTCGAGGTGGACGTCCTCGGCGAGAACGGCAAGCCGGTCCGCCTGACCCAGGGTTCTTACGGTGTCGGGGTGTCGCGCCTCGTCGCGGTCATCGCCGAGCAGTCCCACGACGACAAGGGCCTGCGCTGGCCGAAGTCGGTGGCGCCGTTCGCGGTTCACCTCGTCATCGCCAACAAGGACGAGGCCGCCGTCGCCGGCGCCGAGCAGCTCGCCGCCGACCTCGACGCGGCCGGTCTCGAGGTGCTCCTGGACGACCGGAAGGCGTCGCCCGGAGTGAAGTTCAAGGACGCCGAACTCCTGGGGATGCCGACCGTGGTGGTCGTCGGTCGCGGATATGCCAACGGCACCATCGAGATCCGCGACCGCTTCACCGGTGAGGCCACCGAGGTCGCGGTCGACACCGCGGTCGACGCGGTGGTGGCGGCCGCCCGCGGCTGAGGCGGCTCAGCCGTCTGCGGGAGACCCGGGGAACGCCACCGTGACCGGGCTCTCCTGCAGAGCCACCCGCCAGCGCGCGGCGCGCACCGCGCTCTCCGACAGCCCGTCGGCGCCGATCCGGCGTCCGGTCTCGTCGTCGGCCTGCTCCAGCAACGCACGATAGGCGCTCGCACAGTCGATCTCGGCGCCGAGCGCGGCGCGGGCCGCCGTGGTCGGGTCGGTGACCTCGACCGGCAGCGTGTAGCCGGCGGCCGCCAGCGGCGGTGTGTTCCCCGCCGCCTCGATCGTCCGGTCGATCTCGTCGCGTCGGGCGCGATGGGCGTCGGCGTACTCGGCGACGGTTCGTCGACGGGAGGCGGCGACGAAGGCGGTGATGACGCCGTAGGTGAAGATCGCGGCGTTCTCGGTCTCGGCGGCGACGACCAACGGGTCGTCGGGATCTGCTTGCGCGGCCGGTGAGTTCGACGCCGGTGTGTTCACGGGGGACGTCATGCCAGTTGCACCTCTCGCATCGAAGTGACGGCCGCGGCGACCGACCCGGTCAGCCCGGCTGCGTACCCGGCGGCGCCGAGCGCGACCCGGCGGGCCTGCCCGGCCGCGGCGTCGAGATCGACGCGAAGTCGAGCCAGGGACGGTGCCGCCGGTGGGGCACCCGCCGGGGATGTCGAGGCGGTCGCCGAGGTGGCGGGACGGTCGAGTGTCGCCGCCACCTCCTGGTCGAGCCGGATGATCTCCTCGCGCAGTGCGCGAGCGTGCTGGGCGCGCTGATCGGCCACGACACCGAGTGCGGTGGCGTAGGCGGGCTCGACGGCGACCAGGGCGCGCGCGGTGCTCTCGTCCGCGGACGCCGAGCGCACCAGGGGCACCAGGCTCTCGGCCAGCAGGGTCTCCGCGGAGGGCGACGAATCGCAACCGGTCAGTCCGACGCCGGCCGCCCCGGCACCGACGACGACGGCGCCCGCGAGGAGTCCGCCGCGCAAGGCGGTGCGCCGGTCGATCGGGTGCCGCAGGGTCCGTCGCTCGATCGGGGGCATGCTCACCCGGGACATCATGCCAGCAGTTCTCCGCGCGATCGATCCACTAGGATGTTCGGAGCAACGTCGTGCGAGACCCGGCACGGCCCGACAACTGAAGACGAGGGGAGTGGCATGCCGATCAGCCCGACGCAGGTGCGCGAACTCGTCGAAAAGCTCGTCGCCGAGCGGGGATTCGACCTCGAGGACATCACGGTGCGCAGCCGGGACGGCCAGGAGGAACTGTCGATCGTGGTCGACCGCGACGGTGGCAGCGACCTCGACGTCCTCGCCGGACTCAGCACCGAGATCTCCGACCTCCTCGACGCCACGCCCGACTTCGCCGACCTCGCCTATGTGCTCGAGGTCACCTCGCGCGGCGTCGACAGCCCGCTGACCCTGCCCCGGCACTGGCGTCGCAACACCGGTCGGCGCGTCGTCGTGGAGGTCGACGGCGGACCCGGATCGCAGCCGCGCACCGTCGCCGGACGCATCGGCAGGCTGCTCGACGACCCGGCGCCGGCGGTCGAGGTGGTCGCGAACCACAAGGGGCGGATCGCGGTGGAGACCGTCGACCTCGCCTCGGTGACCAAAGCCGTGGTGCAGGTGGATTTCTCTCAGCCGAGCGTCCGCGAGCTCGAACTGTGCGGCCTCGAACCCGACGAGATCGAAGCGCGCCGCGCCCCCGCCGCGCGACAACTGAACACCACAAATGAACACGACAAGTGAATAGGAGACCGACGACATGAACATCGACATCGCCGCCCTGCGCATGATCGAGGCCGACAAGGGCATCTCGATCGAGACCGTCATCACCGCCATCGAGACCGCTCTGCTGACGGCCTACCGACACACCGACGGTTTTGCACCGCACGCCCGTGTCGACGTCAACCGCAAGTCCGGCGCCGTCCGCGTGATGGCGCAGGAGGTCGACCAGGACGGGAACGTCGTCCACGAATGGGACGACACCCCCGAGGGTTTCGGCCGCATCGCGGCGACGACCGCACGGCAGGTCATCCTCCAGCGCCTGCGCGACGCCGAGAACGAGAAGAACTTCGGCGACCTCGTCGCCCACGAGGGTGAGATCGTCGGCGGCGTCGTGCAGCAGGACTCGCGCGCCAATGCGCGCGGGATGGTCGTCGTCCAGATCGGCAGTGACGCCAACTCGACGGAGGGGATCATCCCGCCGGCCGAGCAGGTGCCGGGCGAGGTCTACACCCACGGCGACCGGATCAAGTGCTACGTCGTCGGCGTGAGCCGCGGACCGCGCGGTCCGCAGATCACCCTGTCCCGGACCCATCCGAACCTGGTGCGCAAACTGTTCTCCCTCGAGGTGCCCGAGATCGAGGACGGCAGCGTCGAGATCGTCGCCGTGGCGCGCGAGGCCGGCCACCGGTCGAAGATCGCGGTGCACACCGGCGTGGCCGGCCTCAACGCGAAGGGCGCGTGCATCGGTCCGATGGGCCAGCGCGTACGGAACGTGATGAGCGAACTCGCCGGCGAGAAGATCGACATCATCGACTTCGACACCGACCCGGCGGTCTTCGTCGGGAATGCGTTGTCGCCCGCGAAGGTTGTCTCGGTGACGGTCGTCGACGCCGCCGCCAAGGCCGCGCGGGTCATCGTCCCGGACTATCAGCTGTCGCTGGCCATCGGCAAAGAGGGCCAGAACGCCCGGCTCGCGGCCCGGCTCACGGGGTGGCGGATCGACATCCGGTCCGACGCCGCGCCGGCGGCCGAGGGCGGGCCGGAGTGACGCGCAGCGGCCGATTGTCCCCGCCGGGCCCGCTCGCGCTAGACTGATCGATGGTTCAGCGATCCGCCCCCCGTTCGCGAGCCGGCGGCACACCCATCCGGATGTGCATCGGTTGCCGGCAGCGGGCAGAGGCCGGCGAGTTGGTCCGTGTCGTCGCACAGCTGTGCGGTGACACCCCGACAGTCGTGGTCGATCCCGCGAAGACCATGCCGGGACGAGGCGCGTGGCTGCACGCGCGGTCGGAGTGCATCTCCACCGCGACGCGACGCCGGGCCTTCGCCGCGGCACTCCGGACCCCCGGTCTGACCGTGGACCCGGACGATCTCACCGAACAGCTCGGCGCGATCACCCACCAGAGGATGGCTCCCCGGAGCCGGAACAGGTAGCAGAAGACATGAGCACACCGTGAAGTCACGATGAGCATGTACCGGACTTAAATCGAGGCCGTAGCGGGTGAGCCGCTTGGCCTCCAAGTGAGGAGAGCAGTGGCAGGCAAAGCCCGCGTGCACGAACTGGCCAAAGAGCTCGGCGTCACGAGCAAGCAGGTGCTCGAGCGTCTGAAGGAGCAAGGCGAGTTCGTCAAATCGGCGTCGTCGACGGTAGAGGCCCCCGTGGCCCGTCGACTGCGTGAATCGTTCCCCGGCAAGGACGGGGGAGCCAAGGACTCCAAGTCGTCCCCGGCCCCCGGCCCGCGCCAGAGCGCCAAGCCCGGACCCAAGCCGTCCGGCAACACGAACGCACCGAAGCCCGGTGCACCCGCAACCCCGTCGGCGCCGGTCGCCGACCGTCCGAGCCCCGGCCCGCGCACCAACGCGCCGAAGCCGGGCGCACCCAAGCCCGCACCCGCACCGGCGGAGACCCCGGCCCCGGCG
>NZ_JAFFZF010000039.1:0-44189 GCF_016924115.1 Gordonia sp. BP-119 | reverse complement strand
ACCCACGTGTTACTCACCCGTTCGCCACTCGAGTACCCAGCAAGCTGGGCCTTTCCGTTCGACTTGCATGTGTTAAGCACGCCGCCAGCGTTCGTCCTGAGCCAGGATCAAACTCTCCATGAAAAAATGTAGAAACCAAACCAGCCCCAAAAGGGCCGACGTTTCAACACAAAATCTTCAACCAGGAAAGCAAAACCTGACCAAAATAATCCTCAAAAAAAACTGGCATCAAAAAATAAACTCATCAGCGTCACGCGACATCAAAGCCGCGGACACATCATCCAAGCAAACCATCTGACACCACAATATGGCATCAAACAATCCGCCAACACACTATCGAGTTCTCAAAGAACACACACCCACCAGACGCCTTCGATGTGAAGCCGGCTCCGATGAGCTTTCCCAGAGCGCGAGAAATACTCACGCTCTTGTTCTCGGGAGTGGCCCGCACAGGCGGCCCGAGCGAGTGGCTCGGGCGCTGTTACTTCCCCGGGGCTTGCGGCTCCGGGGGAGTTGCTCTCTGCGGTGCGTCGATTAAGTTACACAGGCGCGAACAACGCGTCAAATCGCCAGGTCAGAGGCCCAGTTTGGCGCCGGCGAAACTCTTCTTGCCGCGACGCACCACCAACCACCGCCCGTGGAGCAGATCGGCGTCGGCCGGCTGCCACTCCGGGTCGGTGATCTTGGTGTTGTTCACGTAGGCGCCGCCCTCGGACACTGCACGGCGAGCAGCTTTGTTGGACTCCGACAGCTTCGTGTCGACCAGCAACTCGATGATCGTCGGACGGGTCTCGCTGTACTCGGCGATCGAGGTCTCCCCGACCGCGGCCGCGAGGGTCGCCTCGTCGAGTTCATCGAGCTCGGCCCGACCGAACAGTGCCTGGCTGGCCAGTTGGACCGCATCGGTGTTGGCCTGACCGTGGATGAGGGTCGTCATCTCGGCGGCGAGTGTGCGCTGTGCGCGCCGCAGGTGCGGGGTCTCGGCGGTGGCACGTTCGAGTTCGTCGATCTCCTCGCGCCCCAGGAAGGTGAACCAGCGCAGGTAACGGATGACATCGGCGTCCGCCGTGTTCACGAAGTACTGGTACCAGGAGTAGGGGCTCGTCAGTTCCGGGTCGAGCCACAGACTGCCCCCACCCGTGGACTTGCCGAACTTCTTGCCGTCCGACGAGGTCACGAGCGGAACCGTCATCCCGTGCAGCGCCGAGCCGTCGAGTCGACGGGCCAGATCCACGCCGCCGACGATGTTGCCCCACTGGTCGGAACCACCGATCTGCAGCACACATCCGTACCGGCGGTTCAGTTCCACGAAGTCGTTCGACTGCAGGAGCAGGTAGCTGAACTCCGCGTAGCTCATGCCGTCGGCTTCGAGGCGTCGCTTCACCGTGTCGCGCGCGAGCATCACGTTCACCGAGAAGTGCTTACCCAGGTCGCGGAGGAACTCGATCGCCGACAGCTTGCCGGTCCAGTCCAGGTTGTTCACCACCACGGCGCCCGTAGGGGTGTCGTCGATGTCGACGAACCGCCGAAGCTGCGCATCGATACGCGCGGCCCACTCGGCCACGGTGTCGGCCGAGTTCATCGTCCGCTCGCCCACGTCGCGAGGATCACCGATCAGACCGGTGGCGCCGCCCGCGAGGACGATCGGACGATGACCCGCCAACTGGAAACGCTTGAGGGTCAGCAACGGGACGAGGTGACCGGCGTGCAGACTCGCCGCCGTCGGGTCGAAGCCCGCGTACAACGTGACCGGTCCGTTGGCGAGCGCCTCCCCCAGTGCACCGAGATCGGTGGACTGGGCGATCAGCCCGCGCCATTGCAGTTCGTCGAGGATGTCGACGGTGGCGGGGACGGCAGTCGGCCGGAAGGACTCGGCCGGTCGGGGGGGTTCGACGTTGTCAGCACTCACCCCTCGATCTTGTCATCCGACGAGATCGAGGTGCGGTCGAGGTGACGCCCGCAGGCGGGCTACTCCGGCTGAGAACCGACGATGCGCACGTGCTCGGCGTCGTCGACCGTGCGCGCCTCGTCGACGAGCATCACCGGGATGCCGTCGGAGTCGATGCGGTAGGCGACATGCAGCCGCGGGTTGTAGAGCTCGTCGCCGGCGTCGACCAGCGGACCGTGGTCCTGCGGGCAGGCCAGGCGTTCGCGCACGATCGGGTCGATGGCCTCAGCGCGTGTCGTCACCCGGATCAGCCTAGGGCATTGCGCGTCGAGGTCCCGCTCCAGTCCAGCTTCTCCGCCACGGTCCTCGTGTACCTGCGATAGCGCCCTTCGTCGTCGCGGTACCAGACGCGCGCACCCGGTTTCGGAAGTCCGTCCTCGACCAGACCGGTGCTGAGCGGGCGGAACGACGCCGACTGCGGGATGTCGTCGACGACGTGGACGAGATGAGGGCGCTCTTCGGCCCGGTACTCCCCGAGCGCGATCCGCAGTTGTGTGACCGTGAGCGAGTCCGGCGTGACCCCGGGCCGGAGGGTCATCGCCGCGACGACGACCTGGTGGCCGGGTTCGCCGACCCCGTAGACGACGACCTGGTCGACGCTCTTCAGTCGGGACAGGGCGTGTGCGATCGGGGGGATGAACACCGGGCCGTCCGCGGTCCGGAGCACGCGGTCGGTCGCTCCGAGGAAGTACAGGTCGCCGTCGGCGTCGCGCACGAACAAGTGACCCGACACCTCCCACCGATCACGCGTCGTGAAGACGTCGCGGAGCACCGTCCCGTTGGTGTCGAACTTGTGCTTGGCCTTGGCGAGGAGCAGACCGGGCTCCCCCGTCTCTGCCCGGCGGACGAAGCCCGAGTCGTCGATGAGCAACCGGTCGCCGACGATGTCGTAGGCCGCGACCTCGACGGGGTTCGTCTCCGGCAGTGGCCGGCCGACGGAGGACAACTTGTCTCCGGAGACGTTCGCGAGGATCGCCGAGCCGTCGGCGGTCGCGAAGAACTCGAGGATGCGCGCGCGGGGGAAGCTCGAGCACACGTCCTCCCAGAGTCCCGCCGACATACCCGAGCCCATGAACAGCCGGATCGGATTGTGCTGGTTGATGTGGAAGTCGGGGTCGCGCACGATGCCGCTGAGCATCGACCAGGTGTAGGACACGACGGTGATGCCGTAGCGCTGCACCTCGACGGCGAAGTTCGTGGGATCGATGCCGTTCGACAGCGCGATCCTCGACCGCCCGACCACCGTCGCTCCCAGGGTCGTGAGCAGCCCCGACGCGTGGTGCAGGGGCGGCAGGCAGTACACGGTGTCGCGGTCGGTGAGCGCTGCCGCGGCCGCGGCGCCGAAGGCCGACATCGCGAACCGGTGGTTGGTCACCGGCCACGGAACGAGCTTGCCGTAAGCCCGGCTGAACAGGATGAACGCGAGGTCACCCGCGAGGCCGGGGTCGGGCCGGTACCAGGTCGGCATCACGACTTCGTCGGGATCGATGCGTTCCATGTCGACGATCGACGTGCCGTCCGCACCGTCGATCGCCCGGGAGTCGCCACTGCCGCCGCCGAGCACCAGGACACGGTCAGAGGCGGCACTGGCGAGATCGAGATTGGTGGGGTCGGTGACGATGACCGAACTGTCGGCGAGCCGCATCATCTCGCGGACGTCGGCGTCCGCGGCGAGCAGCACCGCCACCGCGCCCAGACGCGAGAGCGCCGCGATGACGACCAGGGCGCTCGGCCGGGTGTCCATCAGGACGCCGATGTGCTGACCGGGGCGGATGCAGCAGTCGACCAGCCCGGCCACCACGTTGTCGATACGCGTGTTCACCTGGGCGTGGGTGAGCACACGGTTCTCGAAGAGGAACAGTTCCTTGTCGCCGCCGCGCTTGGTGTTCTCGGCCATCAGCTTCGACAGGGAGATGCGCGTCCCGCTCTGGATCTGTCCCAGCCGGAACAATCGGGGGACGGTCCGCACCGACTCCGAGGCGACGGCCCGCGAGGTGCGCTGCAGGGAGTTGGCCAGGCCGAGCAACTCGCGCGAGGCGGCGGTGCCGGCGTCGGCCACCGACCCCACACCGTGCGTGAGTCGCGACGACAGGCTGACCCCGCCGCCGTGACCCGGCTCGACGAGCGACATCTCGGAGACGAGTTCGGGGCGCGGACCGTTGTCGGAGAGCCAGTTCACCCAGTCGGAGGTCGTCGGCCAGGTGTGTTCACCGGCCGCGCTACCGACCACGAGTCCGAAATGTCCGGCCGGCAAGGTGGATTCGTACACCTCCGCGTCGGGCGCGGCGCGGACGATGCCCCGTACCGCCGCCGGTTGCCCGATGTCGTCGGCATCGCCCACGAACGCGAGCACCGGGCAGGTGATCTCGGCGAGGGACACCAGATCGCCGTTGATCACGAAGCCGCCGGAGACCATGCGGTTGTGCGCCACGAACTGCCGGAGCAGCTCGGCGATCGCCGGGCCGGACCATGCGACCCAGCCGTCGGCCTCCAAGAAGCGGCGCTGGTCCTCCCGTGGGAGCAGCGCCTCACGATCGTGCAGACGGCGCAGGAAGTCGATGCGGCTGCGCACCGTCTTCACCGGATCCAGGAGCTGGAAGCCGGTGCGCGCCATCCAATCCCGCACCCAGAGGTTGCGTGAGAACGCCTTGTCGGCCAGGAATTCGGCCGCCGGGGCCACCAGTCCCGCGGGTAGCCCCAGGGGCAGTGCGGCGAGGACGTCGACCGGACTGCCGAACGTGATCAGACTCGCGATCCCCTTGGACCGGCGGTACGCCGCGGTCTGGTAGGCGAACATCCCGCCCTGCGAATACCCGGCGAGGTGGATGTCACGGCCGGTCGCCTCGACGATCAGGTCGATCGCGTGGCTGATCGCGACCACGTGGTCGGCGAGATTGCGTTCCATCCCGCCTTCTTCGGAGTCGGGTGACCCGAAGTCGACGACCCACGGCGTGATGCCGTTGCGGTGCAGAATCGACACCGCTCCGTTGTGCTCGGTGACGTCATAGACGTTGGCCGACACCATCATCGGCGGCACCAGGACGATGTTCGGGCCGGTCGACGGATCGTTCGGGAAATACCGACGCAGCCGGAACATCTTGTGCGTCTCGACGACCGCGAAGGGCGCCGGTTCGGTACCGGTCTCCAGTCCACCGAACCGCAGCACCTCGAGGCCGTTCTGCGCGGTGGCCAACACCCTGCCGACCGCCCCCACGAGATCGGGGCCCCCGTCCCACACCGCCATCGTGTCGATCCTCCCGTCGTCGGTGTACCGGCCTCACCGGCGCGTTGATTGACGCGGCGTCGGTGACACAGGTCACTGTACCCAGTCGTGCGGGATCAGCGGCGCCCGCCGTGCCCAGCGGTCCAGCGTGTCCTGAGATCGGCGGTCTGGGCCGTGACGACGTCGATCTGCCGCCGGACCTGTCCGGGTGCGGTGCCGCCGTGCGCGTTGCGCGACTCGACCGAACCGCGAACGGTCAGGACGTCACGCACCGCCGGCGTCAACGCCGGATGGACACCGGCCAGCGTCGCGTCGTCGAGTTCGTCCAGGCCGACGCCCCGGGACTCGGCCTCGCGGACACACGCACCCGCGGCCTCGTGCGCCACCCGGAACGGCACGCCCTGTCGGACCATCCATTCGGCGATGTCGGTGGCCAGGGTGAAACCCGCCGGTGCGAGTTCCGCCATGCGATCGGTGTGAAACTCCAGCGTGGCGACCAGGCCGGTCACCGCGGGCAGCAGCAGCTCCAGTTGGGCCACCGCGTCGAAGACCGGTTCCTTGTCCTCCTGCAGATCCCGGTTGTAGGCCAGCGGTTGCGCCTTCAGTGTCGCCAGCAGTCCGGTGAGGTCGCCGATGAGACGACCCGCCTTGCCGCGCATGAGTTCGGCGACGTCCGGATTCTTCTTCTGCGGCATGATCGAGCTGCCGGTGGACCACGCGTCGGCCAGCGTCACGTAACCGAATTCCGGTGTGCTCCAGATGATCACCTCTTCGGACAACCGGGAGAGGTCGACTGCGATCATCGCGAAGACGAACGCGGCCTCCGCGGCGAAATCGCGCGATGAAGTGGCGTCGATCGAGTTCTCCGCGGGTGCGTCGAAGCCCAGGTCGGCGGCGATCGCCGCCGGATCGAGGCCCAGGGAGGAGCCGGCCAGGGCGCCGGAACCGTACGGCGACACCGCGGTTCGACGATCCGCGTCGGCGAGCCGGTCGATGTCGCGCAGGAGTGGTTGCGCGTGCGCCAGCAGGTGGTGCCCCAGCAGGACCGGTTGTGCGGCCTGCAGGTGCGTCTTGCCCGGCATGATCGCGTCGGGATGGGCCGCCGCCTGTGCGGTGAGCGCGTCGACGACGTCGAGCAGGCCCAGCGCGACCCGCCGCATGGCGGCGCGCAACCACATCCGGAACAGGGTCGCGACCTGGTCGTTGCGTGAGCGTCCGGCGCGTAACCGGCCCCCGAGTTCGGGACCGACGCGCTCGATCAGGCCGCGCTCGAGGGCACCGTGGACGTCCTCGTCGGATTCGGCCGGCCCGAAGCTGCCGTCGGCGACATCGGCGGCCAGGCGATCGAGCCCGTCGAGCATCCCGGTGAGGTCCTCGGCGGTGAGCAGCCCGGCCTTGTTCAGCACCCGCGCGTGCGCTTTGGACGCCTCGATATCGAACGGGGCCAGGGCCCAGTCGAAATGGGTCGACTTGCTCAGCGCGGCCATCGCCTCCGCCGGACCACCGGCGAAGCGACCGCCCCAGAGCGAACCCTGGTTGGTCGTCCCGCCGGTCTCCGGGCCGCTGCCGCCGCCGGTGCCCGCACTCACAGATTCAGGTCCCGCTTCGCGGCGATCTTCGACGACAGGCCGTGCAGCTCGACGAAGCCGCGGGCCGCGGACTGATCGAAGGTGTCGCCCTCGTCATAGGTCGCGAGGTTGAAGTCGTAGAGCGACTCCGAGCTGCGGCGGCCGGTCGCGGCGATCGTGCCGCCGTGCAGGGTCAGCCGGATCTCGCCGGTCACGTGCTCCTGCGTGGAGGCGACGAACGCGTCCAGCGACCGCTTCAACGGCGAGAACCAGAGGCCGTCGTACACCAGCTCGGCCCACTTCTGGTCGGTGCCGCGCTTGTAGCGACCGAGCTCACGCTCGATGGTCACGTGCTCGAGTTCTTCGTGTGCGCGGATGAGAACCATGGCGCCGGGCGCCTCGTACACCTCACGGCTCTTGATGCCCACCAGTCGGTCCTCGACCACGTCGAGGCGTCCGACGCCTTGGGCGCCGGCCCGACGGTTGAGTTCCTGGATCGCCTCGAGGACGCTCACCGGGCGGCCGTCGATGCTGACCGGGCGGCCCTTGTCGAAGCCGATGATGACCTCGTCAGGCGAGTTCCAGTTGACGGTGGGGTCTTCGGTGTAGTCGTAGACGTCCTTCGTCGGCGCGTTCCACAGGTCCTCGAGGAAGCCGGTCTCGACGGCGCGTCCCCACACGTTCTGGTCGATCGAGAACGGCGACTTCTTGGTCACGTTGATCGGGATGTCGTTCTCCCCGGCGAAGGCGATCGCCTTCTCGCGGGTCCAGGCGTAGTCGCGCACCGGCGCGAGCACCTGCAGATCGGGCGCCAGGGTGGCGAAACCGACTTCGAAGCGGACCTGGTCGTTGCCCTTGCCGGTGCATCCGTGGGCGACGACGGTGCCGCCGTGATCCCGGGCGGCGGTGACCAGGTGCTTGGCGATCAGCGGGCGCGACAGCGCCGAGACGAGCGGATAACGATCCATGTAGAGCGCGTTCGAGGTGATCGCGCCGAGGCAGTACTCGTCGGCGAACTCGTCGCGGGCGTCGACCACGACGGCCTCGACCGCGCCGCAGTCGAGTGCGCGCTGGCGGATGACCTCCATGTCCTCGCCGCCCTGACCGAGGTCGAGTGCCACGGCGACGACCTCTTTGCCGGTCTCCTTCTGGATCCAGCTGATCGCGACCGAGGTGTCCAAGCCGCCCGAGTATGCGAGTACGACACGTTCTGCCATGAGGTGAAGCTCCTGTTCTGCGCGATGACCGAGTCCATCATCGGCCCCGGTGTTCCGACGACACCGCCCGGGTATCCGGTTGGCGGCGTCTCGGCTGTTCGTTTGGTGTGGTCTGCCGGTTCCGCGGAGGCGGAACCGAGAATGTCGATGCGGCGAGGGTTACACGAGGCCCTCGATCCGGCGGGCGAGTTCCGCTCCGTCGAGCGGCTCGCGCGCGACGACGAAGATCGTGTCGTCCCCGGCGATCGTCCCCACGACGTCGGGCAGGCGCGCCCGGTCGAGCGCAGCCGCCAAGTAGTGCGCGGCGCCCGGGGGCGTTCGCAACACCGCGAGGTTGCCGCTGCTGTCGGTCGAGACCAGGAGGTCCGACACGAGCCGGCCGAGCCGGTCGGTGCCGCCGGACACCCCGCGGACGGGCGAACCGTCTTCGGGCACCACGTAGACCCCGGCGCCGCCGTCCGCTGCCCGCAGCTTCACGGCCCCGAGCTCGTCGAGGTCGCGCGACAGGGTGGCCTGGGTGGCGTCGACGCCCTCCTCGGCGAGCAACCGCTGCAGCTCCGACTGGCTGCGTACCTGATGCGTGGACAAGATCTCGATGATGCGCGCATGGCGACCCGCCCGGGTGGCGGCGAGGCGGCTCTCCGAGGGTTCGGCTCCGGCGGTCATCGTGGGTGTCCGCTCACTGGTGGTCCAGCAGCCAGATCAGCAGCGCCTTCTGCGCATGCAGGCGGTTCTCCGCCTCGTCGAACACGACGCTGCGGGGTCCGTCGATCACCGAGGCGGTGATCTCGTCGCCACGATGGGCCGGCAGGCAGTGCAGGACGATCGCATCATCGGCGGCATGCATGAGCAGGTCATCGTTGATCTGGTACGGCCGGAACGGCGCCGTGCGGTCCTTGCCGTCGTCCTCCTGCCCCATCGACACCCAGGTGTCGGTCACCAGGACGTCGGCCCCCGTCACAGCGGCGACGGGGTCGGTCTCGAGCTTCACCGAGCCGCCGGTCTGCGCGGCACGCTTCTCGGCGTCGGCGATCACCGCCGGGTCCGGCTGGAAGCCGTCCGGCGAGCTGAGGACGACGTGCATGCCGGCCGTGACGCCGCCGAGCGCCAGCGAATGCGCCATGTTGTTCGCGCCGTCACCCAGGTACGTCATCGTCAGACCCGCCGGCTGGCCCTTGTGCTCGGCGATCGTCTGCAGGTCGGCGAGCACCTGGCAGGGGTGGAACTCGTCGGACAGCGCGTTGACGACCGGGACGGTGGCGGTCGAGGACAGCGCCTCGAGCCGGTCCTGCCCGAACGTCCGCCACACGATGGCGTCGACGAAGCGGGACAGGACCAGGCCGGTGTCCTCCAGGGTCTCCTCGCGACCGAGCTGTGTCGTCCGGCCGTCGACGACGACCGCATGACCTCCGAGCTGGGCGATGCCGACCTCGAACGAGAACCGGGTGCGCGTGGAGTTCTTGTCGAAGATCACCCCGACCCCGCGGGGGCCCTCCAGCGGCCGGAAGTCGAACGGCTTCGCCTTGACCTCGGCCGCGAGTGCGAGCACCTCGGCCTGCTCGGCCGGGGTCAGGTCGTCGTCGCGCAGGAAATGTCTGGTCATGGCTTGTCCCCCTCGTTCGATGTGGCGGCGTGCGCGGCGGTGTCGACCTGTGCCGCTGCCGCGGCGGTGTCGAGCAGTGTCGGTAGCGCGCGCACGAAATCCTGTCCCTGCTCCTCGGTGAGGATCAGCGGCGGGGCCAGGCGCAGGACGTCGGGCGCGGGTGCGTTGATGAGGAACCCCGCGTCCCGGGCGGCGGCCTCGACGCGCTGCGAGAGCGCCTGCGTCAGCACGACTCCGAGCAACAGGCCGGACCCTCGTACGTGCGAGACCAACGGGTGCTGCAGGTCCTCGATGCCGGTCGCGATCGACTTCCCCACCGCGGCAACAGAATCGAGGAGACCGTCGGCTTCGATGACCCTCAGGACGGCCAGCGCGGCGGCCGCACTGACCGGATTGCCACCGAAAGTGGTGCCGTGCTGGCCCGGCCCGAACAGGTCGGCCGCCGGTCCGGTGGCGATGCACGCACCGATGGGGAGGCCACCGCCCAGCCCCTTCGCAAGTGTCATCACATCGGGAACCACGCCCACCTGCTGATGGGCGAAGAACGTGCCGGTGCGAGCGACGCCGGTCTGCACCTCGTCAAGGATCAGCAGCGCGCCGCGCTCCTCGGTGATCCGGCGAGCGGCCGCCAGGTAGTCGGCGGGGGGCACGACGACGCCGGCCTCGCCGAGGATCGGTTCGAGGATCACCGCGGCGGTCTGGTCGGTGACCATGGCGTCGAGCGCGTCGACGTCACCGTAGGGAACGAACCGGACGCCCGGCGGCATCGGTTCGAACGGTGTGCGTTTGGCGGGCTGACCGGTCATCGCGAGCGCACCCATGGTGCGTCCGTGGAAGGCCTGCTCCGCCGCGACGATCTCGGGCCGGCCGGTCCGCCGGGCCAGTTTGAACGCGGCCTCGTTCGCCTCGGTGCCGGAGTTGCAGAAGAACACGCGACCCGGATGACCGAACCGGCCGAGCAATGCCTCGGCGAGTTCGACGACGGGCGGGGCGATGTAGAGGTTCGACACGTGCCCGAGCGTCTGGAGCTGGTGGGTGACCGCGTCGACGATCGCCGGGTGGGCGTGGCCGAGGGCGTTCACCGCGATCCCGCCGAGCAGGTCGAGGTAGCGCTTGCCATCGGCGTCGGTGACATACGCTCCCGAGCCCTCCACGAGGGCGATCGGGGGTGTGCCGTAGTTGTTCATCAGCGACTGTGCCCAGCGCTGCTGCAGTGGCGCGGTCATGCGTCCTCCTCAGGCACGACGACGGTGGTGCCGGTCGAGCTCTCGGTCAACAGTTCGGCCAGTACGGAATGGGCGACACGCCCGTCGATCACGTGTGCGCGGTCGACGCCGCCGGTGACGGCGCGCAGGCAGGCCTCCATCTTGGGGACCATGCCGGAGTCCAGCGACGGCAACAGCTCGGTGAGTGTGTCGGTGTCGATCTGGGACACCAGGGATCCGCGGTCGGGCCAGTCCGTGTACAGGCCTTCGACATCGGTCAGCATCACCAGCCGGGACGCCCCCAACGCCTCGGCGAGAGCACCGGCCGCGGTGTCGGCGTTGATGTTGTGCACCACCCCGTCGCGGTCCGGTGCGATCGTCGAGACGACCGGGATGCGGCCGGCGGCAACCAGATCCAGCACCGCCGAGGTGTTGACCGACGCGATGTCGCCGACGAGGCCGATGTCGGTGGGAACACCCTCGACGAGCACCGTGCGCCGCGTCGCGGTGAACAGGTGGGCATCTTCACCGGTGATGCCGACGGCATACGGTCCGTGCGAGTTGATCAGCCCGACGAGCTCCCGCCCGACCTGACCGAAGAGAACCATGCGGGCGACGTCCATGACCTCGGGGGTCGTCACCCGGAATCCGCCCTTGAACTCACCCGAGAGTCCCAGTCGCTTCAGCATCGCCGAGATCTGCGGGCCACCACCGTGAACCACCACGGGATGCATGCCGCACGCGCGCAGAAAGACCATGTCTGCCGCGAACGCCTTCTTCAACTCGTCGTCGATCATGGCGTTGCCGCCGTACTTGACGACGACGGTCGCACCGGCGAGCCGCTGCAGCGCGGGCAGGGCCTCGGCGAGCACCTTCGCCTTGGCCAGGCCGGCCGCGGGGTCGATCGGGTGGACGCCCGATGTCGTCTCGCTCATGACGAATACGCCGAGTTCTCTTCGACGTACGCATGGGAGAGGTCGGTGGTCCGGACACTGGCCGCCGACTCTCCCAGCTTCAGGTCCACGACGACGGCGATGTCGGGGCCGGACAGGTCCACATCTCGCGCGCCCTCGACCCCGAAACCGTTCTCGCACACCGGGTTGCCGTTGAACGACACCGCGATGCGGTCGGGGTCGACGGTGACCGGCGCGGCGCCGACCGCGGCGAGTACGCGTCCCCAGTTGGGGTCCGATCCGAACAGGGCGGTCTTCACCAGCGAGTCCCGCGCGACGGCACGGGCGACAGTCAGCGCGTCGTCCTCGGTGTGCGCGCCGGTGACCGTGATCACGACCCGCTTCGTGACGCCCTCGGCGTCGGCCATCATCTGGGCGGCGAGATCGTCGCAGACTTCGAACACCGCGTCGTCGAGATCGGTCTGCTCGACCGGGATCTGGCTGGCGCCCGAACTCAGCAGCAGAACCGTGTCGTTCGTCGAGCACGAGCCGTCGATGTCGAGCCGGTCGAAGGTGCGTGCCGTCGCCCTGCGCAAGGCGGTGTCGAGCTGCTCGGCGGTGGCCACCGCGTCGGTCGTGAGCACGACCAGCATCGTCGCCAGTGACGGCGCCAGCATTCCGGCGCCCTTGCCCATGCCGCCGACGTTCCACCCCTGCGGGTGGTGCAGCGCAGCCTGTTTGGGGACGGTGTCGGTGGTCATGATCGCGTGGGCCGCGTCGGTGCCGCCGGACAGGCCGCCGCCCATGTCCTGGACGATCTCGGTGACCCCGGCGAGGACCTTGTCCATCGGCAGCCGGTCGCCGATCAGTCCGGTGGAGCACACCGCGACCTCCACGGCGCCCGTGCTGGTCCCCCAGTTGCTGAGCGCGTCGGCCACCGCCTCCGCGGTCTTGTGGGTGTCCTGGAAGCCGCCCGGTCCGGTACAGGCGTTCGCGCCGCCGGAGTTGAGGATCACGGTGCGCAGCCGGCCGGTGGTGAGGACCTGCTGTGACCACAGCACCGGTGCCGCCTTCACCTGGTTGCGGGTGAAGACGCCGGCGGCGGAGTGGTCGGGGCCCTCGTTGAAGACAAGTGCGAGGTCGAGCGCACCGGATGCCTTGATGCCCGCCGCGATTCCGGCGGCCCGGAACCCCAGGGGCGCGGTGACGCCCTGGTTCCGCACGAGCCGCGGGTGATCTCCGGGGGCGCCGCCCTCGATCCGGTCCTGCTCTGTTTCCGCGCTGCCCTGCGATCCGGTCACGGTGCCACTCCCACGGTGCTCAGTCCCTCGTTCTCGGTCCAGCCCAGCGCCAGGTTCATCGATTGGACCGCGGCGCCACCGGTCCCCTTGGTCAGGTTGTCGACTGCGCCGACGACCACGAGGGTCTGTGCGCGTTCGTCGACGGTCACGCCGAGCTGGACGGCGTTGGAGCCGATCACCGAACCGGTGGCAGGCAGCCGCCCCTCCGGCAGCACGTGCACGAATTCCTCGTCCGCATAGGCCTTCTCGTAGACCGCGCGGGCCTCCTCCGCGGTGGCCCCGGTGCGCGCGGTGCACGTCGCGAGGATGCCGCGGGCCATCGGGGCGAGGATGGGCGTGAACGAGACGGTCACCGGCTGTTCCGCGGCGGCCGAGAGCGCCTGGGAGATCTCCGGCGTGTGCCGGTGGACCCCGCCCACGCCGTAGGCCCGCGCGGACCCGATGACCTCGGACGCCAGCAGGTCGACCTTGGGCGACCGACCGGCACCCGATGCCCCGCTCACCGCGACGACGGTCACGTGTGGATCGGCGATGCCCGCGGCGATGGCCGGGAGCAACGACAGGATCGACACCGTCGGATAGCAACCGGGCACCGCGATCCGGCTCGCGTCCCGGAGCGTCTCCCGGTTGCCGGGCAACTCGGGCAGACCATACGGCCAGGTCCCGGCGTGGTCGCCGCCGTAGTACGACGTCCATTCACCGGCGTCGCGCAACCGGAAGTCGGCCCCGCAGTCGATGATCAGCGTCGTCGGCGGCAGGGCGTCGGCGATCACCGCGGATGCGCCATGCGGCAGGCCCAGGAAGACGACGTCGTGTCCGGCGAGGATCTCCGGGGTCGTGTCCTCCAGGACTCGGTCGGCCAGCGGGAGCAGGTGGGGATGGTGCGCACCCAGGAGCGTCCCGGCATTGCCACCCGCGGTGAGCGCGCCGATCTCGAGTTCGCCGGATCGCAGACGGGGGTGCCCGCACAGCAACCGGAGTATCTCGCCACCCGCGTAGCCGCTCGCGCCGGCCACCGCCACCCTCACCTTGCTAGTCGAAGCCATGTGATCATTATGCAGCAGGCTGCAAATCAATTCACGGCGGGGTGACACGCCGATGGGGTCAGCGGAGACGGGCCCCCACCCGCGCGGCGGCTGCGTCGACGGCGGCCAGCTTGGCCTCGTTGGCCTCGTCCTCGGTGAGGGTACGGTCCGGGGCGCGGAACCGCAGCGAGAACGTCAGCGATTTGTTGCCCGCGCCGACCTGTTCACCGGTGAAGACGTCGAACAGAGCGATGTCCTCGAGCAGGTCGCCGGCCCCCTCACGAAGCGCCTTCTGGACGTCCGCGGCCGGGACCTCCCCTCCGACGACGACGTTGACGTCCTGCAGGACCGCGGGGAACACCGACACCGACGGCGCCGGGAGTCGCGCGTCCAGGGGCAGTGCGTCGATGTCGATCTCCACCGCGCAGGTCCGCTTCGGCAGATGGGCCCGCTCGAGCACCGCGGGGTGGAGTTCGCCGGCGTAACCGACCGTGCGGCCGTCGACCGTCAGCCGCGCGCAGCGGCCGGGATGCCACGGGCGCTGATCGTCGGCGGTGAGCTCGACGGTCACCCCCGCCGCGCGACCGATCGTGCGCGCCGCCTCGAAGGCATCGAGGTGGTCGGCGGCGCGTCCCGGACCCCAGGGACCCGCGGGATCGCGCAATCCGGTGAGGACGACGCCGACGTGCAGCGGCTGATGGGGCAGCGAGGCGTCGAGCGCCGCGATCTCCTCGTCGGTCGGGCGGCGCGTGACGTCGAGCGCGTCCACCGCGGCGACGTGATCGCCGGCGATGACGACCTGACCGATGGTGAACAGCGACAGATCCCGCTGACCGCGTGCGATGTTGCGGGCCGCCATCTCGAGTAGCCCCGGGAGCAACGTCGTGTTGAGCTCGGGGCGATCGGATTCGAGTGGGTTGAGGACCTTCACGGTGCGCCGGCGCTCATCGTCGGCGGGCAGGTCCCAGAGGTCGAACACGCCGGCCGGCATGAACGGATACGGCAGGACCTCGACGTAGCCGTCGAGCGCGAGGGTGCGTCCGACGCTGCGCCGGCGTCGCTGAACCGGGGTGAGTCCGGTGCCGCCGGGCGCGCGCGGAACCACGGCGGGGATGTCCTCCAAGCCCTCCAGACGCAGGACCTCCTCGACCAGGTCGGCGCGTTGCCGCAGATCGGGTCGCCACGAGGGCGGGAACACGTCCAGCTCGTCGGTCCCGGTCACCACGCAACCGACCTCGGTCAGCCGCGTCAGGGTGGTCCCCGGCGGATAGCTGACGCCCGCGACCCGGTCCGGTTCGTCGGCGGCGATGGCGATGGTCGACCTGATCGGGGTCTGGACATGGGTCTCGGACAGCGGTGAGGCGATCCGTCCGCCGGCGATCTCGACGATCAGCCCGGCGGCGCGGTCGGAGGCCACCGCGGTGATCTCGGGGTCGACGATCCGCTCGAACCGCTTGCTGGCCTCGGAGGTCAGCTTGTGACGCTTCGTGGTGCGGAAGACCCGAACCGGATCGAAGGTCGCCGACTCCAGCAGCACCGTCGTCGTCTCGGGACCCACCTCGGTGCTCGCGCCGCCCATGACACCGGCCAGGGCGATCGGTCCGGTCTCGTCGGCGATCAGCACATCCTCGGGGTCGAGGACGCGAACGGTGTCGTCGAGGGTGGTGAGCTTCTCCCCCGGCTGGGCCGACCGGACCGTGACGGCTCCGGTGACACGGTCGGCGTCGAAGGCGTGCAGCGGCTGACCGAGTTCGATCATCACGTAGTTGGTGATGTCAACGATCGCGGAGATGGGGCGGATACCGGCGACCATGAGCCGCTTCTGCATCCACCACGGGGAGATCGCGGTCGGGTCCACACCGGTGATGACCCGAGCGGTGTAACGCGTCGCGCCGGAGTTCTCGTCGATGGCGACCGGCCACGCCGGGGCCGACCCGTCGTCCGCCAGGTCCGCGGCCCGGAGTCCGGGATCGACGAACGGGACCCCGAAGCTGCCCGCGAGCTCGCGGCCCAGGCCGCGCACCGAGAACGCGTAACCGCGGTCAGGGGTGACGTTGACGTCGATCGCCGCGTCGGCGAGTCCCAACACCTCGCGGGCGTCCGCACCCGGTTCGGCGGTCCCGGGCTCGAGCACGAGGATGCCGCTGTGATCGGTGCCGATCCCCAGCTCGGAGACCGAGCAGATCATGCCGTCGGACACCCGGCCGTAGGTCTTGCGCGATGCGATCTCGAAGGGACCGGGGAGCACGACCCCCGGCAGCGCGGCGACGATCAGGTCGCCCTCGGTGAAGTTGCGTGCACCACAGACGATTCCGCGGGGCTCATCCTCACCGACGGCGACCGTGCAGAACCGGATCGGCTTCTTGAACTCGGTGAGCTCCTCGATCGTCTCTACTCGACCGATCACCAGCGGTCCGGTGATCTCCGGGAACGCCTCGATGTCCTCGATCTCGAACCCGACACGGACGAAACCGGCGTCGATCTCATCGGTGGTCGCCGACCACTGCGGGTCGCCGGCGCGGAGTACCTCGGTGTACCAGGACTGTGGTGCACGCACTGTGTATCAACTACTTTCGTCGCGTCGTGAGGAGTCGTCGGGGCGGGATCTGCGCGGTGCCGGTCAGGCGGCCGGACCGAACGGGAGGGTGAACCGGATGTCCCCCTCGACCATGTCCCGCATGTCGGAGATGTCGTTGCGGAACTGCAGGGTGCGCTCCAGGCCCATGCCGAAAGCGAATCCGGAGTACACATCCGGGTCGATACCGCTGGCGCGCAACACATTCGGGTTGACCATGCCGCAGCCGCCCCACTCGACCCAGCCGGGTCCGCCCTTCTTGGCGGGGAACCACACGTCGACCTCGGCGGAGGGTTCGGTGAACGGGAAGTAGCTCGCCCGCATGCGGGTCGTCGTCTCCGGGCCGAAGAGTGCCCGCGCGAAGGTCTCCAGGGTGCCCCGCAGGTTCGCCAGTGTGAGTCCCTTGTCGACGGCGAGTCCCTCGATCTGATGGAAGACCGGGGTGTGGGTGGCGTCGAGCTCGTCGGTCCGGAACGTCCGGCCCGGGCACGCCACGTAGATGGGCAGGTCCCGGCTCAGCATCGAGCGCACCTGCACCGGCGAGGTGTGCGTCCGCAAGACCTGCCGCGATCCCTCGGGCGCGATGTAGAAGGTGTCCTGCATCGACCGGGCGGGGTGGTCGGGCAGGAAGTTGAGCGCGTCGAAATTGTAGTGCTCGGTTTCGACCTCCGGGCCCTCCGCGATCTCCCAGCCCATACCGACGAACACGTCGGCCACCTGCTCGGCGATGACGGTGATGGGATGACGCGCACCCACCGGACGCCGGCCGCTCGGCAACGTCACGTCGATCGATTCGGCGACGAGGACCGCCGCGTCCCGTTCGGCGTCGAGGACGGCGGTGCGCGCCTCCAGGGCCGCCGACACCCGGCCGCGCACCTGGTTGACCAGCTTGCCGGCTTCGGAACGCCCCTCTTTGGGGAGGGAACCCAGCGCGCGCCGGGCGAGTGCGATCGGCGAGCGATCACCGAGGTGCGCCGACTTGGCCGCGGCGAGCTGATCGAGGTCGGCCGCCGCCTCGAAGTCCTCGATGGCCGACGTCGCGGCCGCCTCGAGGTCGTCGGGTCCCGGGAATGCCGTTGCGTCGGCGGAAGTGGCCACGGTGGGCGTGCTCCTCGTGCGTCGATCGATGGATGGTCGGCATCGTCGTCGCGCTGTGCACGCCGACCCAACGGGCCGACGGACACCTCCGGCGCCGACGATGACTCCCGTCGAGGGTAGTCGACTACCGCGGGGCGCTGACCTGCAGGGAGGCGTCGTCACCGGGAAGCCCTGGCGCTGCCGTCGGACGACCGGCGGGAACCGCGAGGCAACGCGAGCAGGTGGCACAGGCGAGGCCCATGATCAGCCACCACACACCGTCGCCGGTCAGACCGCCGCGCGCGAGCATCAGCACTGCCACGCCGAGCCCGGCCAGCGCCGTCAGCAGGGCCGCGTTCCGCACCGGTCCGCTGCGCCGGGCGACCGGTTCGTCCCACCACGGCAGGGACCGGTTCTCGAGTGGGGACAGGATCGCGACCACCGGGACCATGCCCGCGAGCAGCAACACGGTCTGCGCCCCGACGATCATCGGGAAGGACGCCGCGCCGACGTCGCCGCGGTCGATGCCGGCCGCGGCGCACAGACCGATGATCGCCGCGAGCACCGGCAGATGCCAGAGATACAGCGTCATCGCGCCCCGGTTGCCCAGCACCACCCACCACCAGACGCGCGGACGGTCGGCCACGACCGCGAGGAATCGGCGCACCGCGATCGCGCCCGCGCACAACACGATCGCGTGGCCGGCGAGCAGCAGGCTCGGCGGACTCATGTTGGACAGGTGCTGGCCCGGAACCGTCACGAGGGAGACCTCGTAGGGTCCCCACGTGACGAGGACGAGGTCGGCTGCCAGCGCACCGGCGGCCGCGAGGACGGCGAGCCCGGGCCGCAGGATCTTCTTGGCGTACGCGACCCCGAGGACCGCGGGGATCGTCCACACGGCGAGGAAGTTCAGGTAGCCGAGCGCTGCGGGGCCGTCCGTCAGTCGGACGGCGTCGACGATCGCCGTGCTCCCCCAACACACCGCCAGGGCGGCCAGCACACCACCGACGGACCGGAGGCGCTGCAGGAACGGGACCACCGCCAGTACGAGCAGGTAGGCGCCGAGGAACCACAGCAACTGCACCCCGAGACGCGCGACCACGTCGGCCGCCGCCGTGGCACCGGTGCCGGACAGGACGGTGTACACGGCCGCGACGGCTCCGAGGTACCAGAACACCGGCCGCATCAAGCGTTGTGTCCGGGCGACGAGCCATTGCCCGGCGGTCGGTGTGTCACCGTCGCCGCGCGAGGTCCAGCCGCGGGTCGCCGCGGCGGCACCGGCGAAGAAGAACAGCGGCAGCACCTGCAGCAGCCAGGTCGCCGGCTGCAGTGCGGGCACGTCGCCGAGTGTGTTGCCGAGATGAATCGAGTCGTCGGTCACGTCGACGGTGAGCATGATCGAGTGACCGGCGACCACGACCGCCAGCGACATGATGCGGATCAGGTCGATGACGCGGTCGCGGTCCCCGGTGAGGGCGGCGAGTTCACGAGGCGTGGGCAGACCGGTCGACGCCGGCCGTCCCGAGACGATGCTGGGCATGGCGTCGAGTCTCGACCGCGGCGACCGGGACGGCCTGAGGGAAACTACTCGCTCGGGGTCGGCAATCCCCGCATCCGCGAACACACAACCGGCCCGCCCGGGCCGCGACCCTACTTGCCGAAGCCGGCTCGCTTGAGCGCGTCGGCCATCGCCCCGCTGGGTGCCGGGCGTCGATCGTTCCGGTTCCCGCCTCGGTTGCCCTGCCCCTGAGCGCCCCGGCCCTGGCCGCCCGGGTTGCCCCGTCCGCCGCCACGCTGCTCGTTCCTCCGCGGCTGATTGCCGCCGCCACGAGCACTGTCCTCCCGCCCTTGCCCGCGAGGCGCGCGGGAGGGTTTGCCGTCACTGCCCGGTTCGTCGTCGAGCCGCAGCGACAACCCGATGCGTTTGCGGTCGATGTCGACGTCCATGACCTTGACCTTTACGATGTCGCCGGACTTGACGACCTCGTGGGGGTCGGAGACGAAGCGGTGTGCCATCGCCGAGACGTGGACGAGGCCGTCCTGGTGCACGCCGACGTCGACGAATGCGCCGAAGGCGGCCACGTTGGTGACCTGACCTTCGAGGACCATCCCCGGGGTCAGGTCGGAGACCTTCTCGATGCCCATGGCAAACGTCGCGGTCTTGAACTCCGGCCGCGGGTCGCGCCCGGGCTTGTCGAGTTCGGCGATGATGTCGACGACGGTCGGACGACCGAACGTCTCGTCGACGAACTCCTCGGGTCGCAACTTGGTGAGGGTCGCGGTGTCGCCGATCAGCGACCGGACATCGGTGCCCACCTTCTCGAGGATGCGTGTGACGACCGGGTACGCCTCCGGGTGCACGCTCGACGCGTCGAGCGGATTGTCGCCGTCGGCGATACGCAGGAAGCCGGCGCACTGCTCGAATGCCTTGGGGCCGAGCCTGGGCACCGCGGTGATCTGCTTGCGATCCCGGAACGCACCATTGGTGTCACGATGCGCGACAATCGATTCCGCGAGGCCCGCGGTGATGCCGGACACGCGGGACAGCAGCGGCACAGACGCGGTGTTCACGTCGACGCCGACCGCGTTCACCGCGTCTTCGACGACCGCCCCGAGTGAGCGCGCGAGCAGGGTCTCGGAGATGTCGTGCTGGTACTGCCCCACCCCGATCGACTTCGGATCGATCTTCACGAGCTCGGCGAGCGGATCCTGCAACCGGCGGGCGATCGAGACCGCGCCGCGGATGGAGACGTCGAGGTCCGGCAATTCCTTCGACGCGTAGGCCGACGCCGAGTACACCGAGGCACCCGCCTCGGACACGACGACGCTCGTCGGCGGCTTCTTGCCGGCCTCCTTGATCGCGGACAGGAGTTCGCCGGCGAGCGCGTCGGTCTCGCGTGAGGCGGTGCCGTTGCCGATGGCGATGAGCTCGACGCCGTGCTTCTCGACGAGTGCGCCGAGCACGGCGAGCGAACCGGACTTGTCGCGCCGGGGCTCGTGCGGATAGATCGTTGCGTGGTCGACGACCCTGCCGGTCGCGTTCACCACTGCGACCTTCACGCCGGTGCGCAGACCGGGGTCGAGCCCCATCGTCGTACGGGACCCGGCGGGCGCGGCCAGCAGGAGGTCCTTGAGGTTCGTCGCGAACACCGCCACCGCGTCGGCCTCGGCGGCCTGACGCAGCCGCATCCGGACGTCGAGGGACAGCCCGACGAACAGCTTGGTACGCCATGCCCAGCGCACCGTGTCGGTAAGCCAGCGGTCGGCCGGACGCCCTTGATCGGCGATGCCGAACCGGGCGGCGATCCGCTGCTCGTACGGTCCGGGGCCGGCGGGCCGGTCGGCCGCTGCCGGATCGGCGTCGAGGGTGACCGACAGGATCTCCTCGCGCTCGCCGCGCAGCACGGCCAGCACCCGGTGCGACGGAAGCGAGGTGAACGGCTCGGAGAACTCGAAGTAGTCGGCGAACTTGGCGCCGGCCGACTCCTTGCCGTCCCGAACCGTTGTGCGCAACACTCCGGTCTGCCACATCAGCTCACGGAGTTCGCCGACGAGGTCGGCGTCTTCGGCGAACCGCTCCACGGCGATCGCGCGGGCGCCGTCGAGCTGCTCGGCGGTGAAGGTCGCCGGGTCCGTCGTCGGGTCCGAGAGCAGTGCATCGGCCACCGGCTCGTGTCCGGCCTCGCGTGCGATCTGGGCCTTGGTGCGGCGCTTCGGCTTGTAGGGCAGGTAGATGTCCTCCAGGCGCGCCTTGGTGTCGGCCTCGAGGATGCGCGCATCGAGTGCGGCGTCGAGTTTGCCCTGCGCGGCGATGGATTCGCGGACGGCCTGGCGTCGGGCCTCGAGGTCGCGCAGGTAACCGAGACGCTCGTCGAGGGTACGCAGTTGCGCGTCGTCGAGGCCGCCGGTGGCCTCTTTGCGGTATCGGGCGACGAACGGAACCGTCGATCCGCCGTCCAGCAACTCGATCGCCGATCGCACCTGACCGGCGCCCACCCCGAGTTCGGTCGCGATCGCCGAGGCGATGCGGGAGTTCACGACCGCGGGATCGGGCGCGGGCACCGTCTGGGGTGCAGCGGCCGGCGAGCCGGGGGTCGCGGGTGCGGGTTCGGGCGCGGAGTCGGGTGACACAGTTTCTGACACGATCGCCGACCCTACCGGCCGACTCGGACAGCGGTCAGACGCGACCCGCCGCGCCGTGGACACGGGCGCTCTCGTACAGACAGATGGCCGCCGCGGCAGCGACATTCAGGCTCTCGGCGCGGCCACGGATGGGGATGGACACGCGGTGGTCGGCGGAGCGTTGCACCTCGACCGACAGGCCGTGCGCCTCGTTGCCGAAGAGCCATGCGACGCGGCCGGAGAGGATGTCGCCCGCCGCGTCCAGGGCGACCTCGCCATCGGCCGCGGTCGCCAACAGGCTGATGCCGGACCCCCGGATGGCGTCGAGGGCGTCGTCGACGGCGCGCTCACGCACCACGGGCACCGTGAACACGCTTCCCGCGCTCGCACGGACGCACTTGCCGTTGTGGGGGTCGACGGCATCGCCGAGCAGGATCACCGCGTCGGCGCCCATCGCGTCGGCGCAGCGGATGAGCGTGCCCGCGTTCCCGGGCTCCCGCGGCTCGACCGCGATCGCGAGGAGTCGCGGCCCGGCGGTGAGGACGGCGTCGAGCGGCACGACGAGCAACGGGCAGATCGCGAAGATGCCCGCGGGCGTGGACGTCTCGGCCAGCTTCGACGCGGCGCGGCCGGTGATCACCGACACCGGGACGCCGGCCGCCGCGGCGGTCTCGACGAGATCGCGATGACGGAACTGCTCCTCGTCGGCGACCAGGACCGCCTCGGCCCGTCCGACGGCCAGCGCCGAAGCGACGGCATTGGCACCTTCGGCGACGAAACGACCCTGGTCGCGCCGCTCGGCCGCGCGATGCAGCTTCGCATACGACACGACCCGCGAGGACCGCTCAGACAGGACCTCCGTCATCGGAGGTTCGTCCGCGCGACTCGCGGGTCGTGGGTGCTGGTGCGCAATCAGGCAGCCGGCGCGTTGACGTCGGCCGGCAGTGCCTTGCGGGCGACCTCGACCAGACCGGTGAAGGCCTCGGGATCGGTCACGGCGATGTCGGCGAGCACCTTGCGGTCGACCTCGACACCCGCGGCCTTGAGGCCCTGGATGAGGCGGTTGTAGGTGATGTCGTTGGCGCGGGCCGCGGCGTTGATACGCGAGATCCACAGCTTGCGGAACTCACCCTTGCGCGCGCGACGGTCGCGGTAGGCGTAGTTCAGCGAGTGGAGCTGCTGCTCCTTCGCCTTGCGGTAGAGGCGCGACCGCTGTCCGCGGTAGCCCTTGGAGGCCTCGAGGGTGGACCGACGCTTCTTCTGGGCGTTGACGGCCCTTTTCACGCGTGCCATGTGTTAGATCCTTTTGCTTGTCAGATGTCTGGGGTCGCTGGCGTCAGCGGTTGAGCAGTCGCTTGATGCGCGGGGCGTCGTTCTCGCTGACGACGGTGGTGCCGTCGAGACGACGGGTGCGCCGGGACGACTTGTGCTCGAGCAGGTGGCGGCGGTTGGCCTTCTGGCGGACGATCTTTCCGCTGCCGGTCACCTTGAAGCGCTTCGCGGTGCCCTTGTGGGTCTTGCTCTTCGGCATGTTCTTCCTTTTCTCGGGCGAACTCGGGCACCGGACCCGGCGAGGTCCGGTGTGTACCCGTGTTCGCGTGTCGTGATCTCGGCCGGAGCGGTTCGGACTCTCGTCCGGCCGATCGACTCAGTTCTCGTCCGCTCAGTGCTCGCGGATCAGCTCGCGTCAGGGGCGGCCTTCGGGCCACCGGAACGCTCGCGGCTCTCTTGCGCCTTCTGGCGGGTCTTCGCACCCTTGTGCGGCGCGAGGACCATCGTCATGTTGCGGCCGTCCTGCTTGGCCGAGGTCTCGACGAAGCCGTAGTCGGCGACATCGTTGCCCAGGCGCTGCAGCAGTCGGTAGCCGAGCTCGGGGCGCGACTGCTCGCGGCCGCGGAACATGATGGTGACCTTCACCTTGGATCCCGCTTCGAGGAACCGGATGACGTGACCCTTCTTGGTCTCGTAATCGTGGTCGTCGATCTTGGGACGGAGCTTCTGCTCCTTGATCACGGTCATCTGCTGGTTGCGACGCGATTCGCGCTGCTTCTGGGCCGCTTCGTACTTGAACTTGCCGTAGTCCATGATCTTGCAGACCGGCGGACGGGCGTCCGGAGCCACCTCGACCAGGTCGAGATCGGCCTCGTAGGCCAAGCGAAGCGCATCTTCAACACGCACGATGCCCACCTGCTCCGAGTTGGGTCCGACGAGTCGGACCTCGGGGACGCGGATGCGCTCGTTGATGCGGGTCTCAGTGCTGATGGGGCCTCCTTGTTCAATCCTGCAGTGGTAACCGTCGCGTCGTGGCGAGGGACGTATGCAAGAGACCTGCGGGACACCTCAGCAAGGAAGCCCCGGGACTGATGTCCGCGGGGCTCCGATACCGACCGGTTCGTCCACGCGTGCCAGTGCTGACACACGCTGCCGACGACGTACAGCTCAGCATCCAGAGATGCGATCTGCGACGATCGGCGTGAACCGGACCGTGCAACTGCGAGAACCTCGCGTCGAACGGTGGGAGCGGAACTCCACTTACGACCCCGGCGCATACCAGGGCGGTCGTGCTATGGGAGTCTAACAGCCATGGCCGAGAACTCCTATTCGTCACCTGCACCGTTACCCCCGGAGGGTGCGACGGGCGATGGCGCCGACCTGGGAGATGCGGCGCACACCGATCCCGACAACGTCCGTGACCTGGGCGATATTCCGGCCATCGAGGTCATCACCCGATCCATCGTCATGCTGATGAGCGCGGCGGCCGAGAAGCTCGGCCTGGCCGAGGGGACCCCGGCCGACCGGATCGACCTGCCCGAGGCCCGCACCCTGATCACCGCCCTGGCCGGCATCGTCGACGCGTCGAAAGCCGATCTCGGCATCCACGCCGCGCCCATCCGCGACGGCCTCAAAGGGCTGCAGCTGGCGTTCCGGGAGGCCAGTGCATACCCGGACGAACCCGGCGAGGGCCCGGGCGAGAAGTACACCGGCCCGGTTCGCGCGCCTCGGCGGTAGTGGCCTCGACACGCGGCGGCCTCGCTCCGCTCGGCCGGCGCTGCTCGACCAGCGGAGGGCCTACGCTGGACCCATGACGAATGCCGAGGAGCCCGGACGGTCCGACGAGATCATCGACGCGGAGATCGTGCCGACCGGCCCGGTGCCCGGCGCGGTTCCCGATCCTAATTACTCCGACAGCGGAGTCCCGACCTTCGACTTCGTGCGCGACAAGATCGAGAACCGCATCACCACCGCGATCGGGTCGCAGGAGCTGGCGGAGGCGAGCGCCGAGGGCCAGTCCGTCGACGAGATGATGCGTGAACGCGACGAGGCCGCGAAGAAGCGACTCGAGGAGATCCGCAAATCGATGGGTTCGTAGCGCACTCCCCCGCCGCGCATTCCCCTCCGAACACGCACATCGCCACTCCCGTTGACGCGCGCCGGTCACAAACCAGCGCTGCTACAACGGAAGTGGCGATTCGCGTTCGGCGACTCAGCCGACCGACGCCACCGCGTGACCAATGTCGACGATCTCGGCCAGGAATTTGCCGGTGTGGCTGCCCGGGGTCGCGGCGATGTCCTCCGGAGTACCTTCGCCGACCACGGTTCCACCGCCCGCGCCACCCTCGGGCCCCATGTCGATGACCCAGTCGGCGGTCTTGATGACATCGAGGTTGTGCTCGATCACGATGACCGTGTTGCCCTTGTCGACCAGACCGTTGATCACGGCGAGCAGCTTCTTGATGTCTTCGAAATGCAGACCGGTGGTCGGCTCGTCGAGGATGTAGACCGTCCGGCCCATCGACCGCTTCTGCAATTCGGCCGCCAGCTTCACGCGCTGTGCCTCACCGCCGGACAGCGTCGGCGCCGGCTGCCCGAGCCGGACATAGCCCAGACCGACGTCGACGAGTGTCTTCAGGTAGCGATGGATCGAGGTGACGGGCTCGAAGAAGTCGGCGGCCTCCTCGATCGGCATGTCGAGCACCTCGGAGATGGTCTTGCCCTTGTAGTGCACCTCGAGGGTCTCGCGGTTGTACCGCGCGCCGTGGCAGACCTCGCACGGGACGTACACGTCCGGCAGGAAGTTCATCTCGATCTTGATCGTGCCCTCACCGGTGCACGCCTCGCAGCGGCCGCCCTTGACGTTGAACGAGAACCGGCCCGGTTGATAACCGCGCACCTTCGCCTCGGTCGTCGCCGCGAACAACGTGCGGATCTTGTCGAAGACACCGGTGTAGGTGGCCGGGTTCGACCGCGGGGTGCGCCCGATCGGCGACTGGTCGACCTGCACGAGCTTGTCCAGGTTGTCCAGACCCTTGATGCGGGTGTGACGCCCGGGCACCTGACGCGCACCGTTGAGCTTGTTGGCGAGCACGGTGGCCAGGATGTCGTTGACGAGCGTCGACTTGCCCGACCCCGAGACACCGGTGACAGCGGTCATCACGCCGAGCGGGAACGACACGTCGATGCCACGGAGATTGTGTTCCCGCGCACCGACGACCGTCAGCTGGCGCTTGCGATCGATCGGCCGCCGGATGTCCGGAACCGGCAGGGTGTCGCGACCGGCGAGGTACGCACCGGTCAGCGACTTCCGGTTCTTCAGCAGGTCCTTGTAACTGCCGCTGTGCACGACGTGCCCGCCGTGCTCCCCGGCCCGGGGGCCGATGTCGACGATCCAGTCGGCGGCGCGGATGGTGTCCTCGTCGTGTTCGACGACGATCAGTGTGTTGCCCAGATCCCGAAGACGGGTCAACGTGTCGATGAGCCGACGGTTGTCGCGCTGGTGCAGACCGATCGACGGCTCGTCGAGAACATAGAGCACGCCCGCGAGACCCGAACCGATCTGGGTGGCCAGGCGGATGCGCTGCGCCTCACCACCCGACAACGAACCCGCGGCGCGCTCGAGCGACAAATACTCGAGTCCGACGTCGAGCAGGAAGCGGATGCGGGCCTGAACCTCCTTGAGGACCCGTCCCGCGATCGCGGCCTGCCGGGAGTCGAGCCGCAGTTGGTCGAGGAAATCGGCGCAGTCGGCGACCGACAGGGCGCACACCTCGGCGATCGACTTCGGCCCGAACTCCGGGTGGTCGAGCGTGACGGCAAGGATCTCCGGGCGCAGGCGCGCACCCTGACAGGCAGGACACGGCACGTCCCGCATATAGCCCTCGTATCGCTCCTTCATCTGCTCGGACTCGGTCTGGTCCATGCGACGCGCGAGGAACGAGAGCACGCCCTCGAACTCGGTGTAGTACGAGCGGGTGCGGCCGTACCGGTTGCGGAACTTGACGTGGACCTGGTGGTCGCTGCCGTTGAGCAGGGCCCTGCGCGCCTTGATCGGCAGCTTCTTCCAGGGCGTGTTGATGTCGAACTTCATCTGATCGGCCAGACCGGACATCAACCGAAGGAAGTAATCGGCGTTGTGCCCGGTCGACCACGGCGCGATCGCACCCTCGGCGAGCGACATCTCCGGGTCGGGCACGACGAGTTCCTCGTCGACCTCCTTGCGGATGCCGAGCCCGTCGCATTCCGGGCAGGCGCCGTACGGCGAGTTGAACGAGAACGACCGCGGTTCGAGGTCGTCGATCGCGATCGGATGCGCATTCGGGCAGGCCATCCGCTCCGAGAAGCGGCGCTCGCGTTCCGGATCGTCCTCCTCGAGGTCGACGAAGTCGAGCACGATGATGCCGTCGGCCAGGCGCAGACCGGTCTCGACCGAATCCGTCAGGCGCTGCTTGGCGCTGGCCTTGACGACCAGGCGGTCGACGACCACCTCGATGTCGTGCTTCTCCTGTTTCTTCAGCTTCGGCGGATCGGTCAGCTGATGGACGACGCCGTCGATGCGGGCGCGGGAGAAGCCCTGGGTCTGGAGCTCGGCGAAGAGGTCGACGAACTCGCCCTTGCGGGTACGCACGACCGGCGCGAGCACCTGGAAGCGCGTGCCCTCGTCCATCGCGAGCACCTGGTCCACGATCTGCTGGGGTGTCTGCTTGGCGATGGGCTCGCCGCAGATCGGGCAGTGCGCCTTGCCGGCGCGGGCGTAGAGGAGACGGAGGTAGTCGTAGACCTCGGTGATGGTGCCGACGGTCGACCGGGGATTGCGGTTGGTCGACTTCTGATCGATGGACACCGCGGGCGAGAGGCCCTCGATGAAGTCCACATCCGGCTTGTCCATCTGCCCGAGGAACTGCCTCGCATAGGCGGACAGTGACTCCACGTAGCGCCGCTGCCCCTCCGCGAAGATCGTGTCGAAGGCGAGGGATGACTTGCCCGATCCCGACAACCCCGTGAAGACGATGAGGCTGTCCCGGGGCAGGTCGACATCGATGCCGCGCAGATTGTGTTCGCGGGCACCTCGGACGATCAGACGATCAACCACTGCAGTCCTTACATTCTCGAGTCACAGGGCGCACAGACGGCGCACGGGCACAGTACCGACGGCCACCGACAGAAACGTCGCCATGCACTCGCCCCGGGGAGATTCGGAGTCCGACGACCGGGCGATCGGTCTCGCCGCCCGCGTGTCATCGCCGAACCGATGGTCCAGGATACGCGCGCCACGCCGGGTTTCATGGTCGCGACCGTCACATTCCGGCTGCCCGCTGTCATAGCCTGTCGGCATGACCTCCCCAGCGACACCGATCAGCGACGACTACACCGGCGACCTCTCCGAGTCGAAGACCCCACAGCGCCGCACGCTGTCGTCGGCCACCATCGTCAAGCTGTCCGTCGGCCCGATGGACAACAACGTCTACCTGGTGACCTCGCGTGCGACGGGCGATCAGCTGATCATCGACGCGGCCAACGACGCGGAGGCGATCACCGAGGTCTTGTCGGCCGTCGAGGGAACGCCGAAGCTCATCTTCACGACCCACCAGCATTTCGATCACTGGCAGGCCCTCGCCGCCGTCACCGAGTCCACCGGGGTGCCGACCGCGGCGGGGCGCCTCGACGCCGGTGAACTGCCCGTCACCCCCGACCGCCTCGTCGACGACGGTGACGTCCTCGAGGTCGGCGACCTCACGTTCGAGGCCATCCACCTCGTCGGGCACACCCCGGGATCGATCGCTCTCGCACTCACCGACGTCGACGACAGCGGCGAGCGAACCGTGCACCTCTTCACCGGTGACTGCCTCTTCCCCGGCGGCATCGGCAAGACCTGGAAGCCGGAGGACTTCGACACCCTCCTCGAGGACGTCTCGACGAAGCTGTTCGACCGCTTCGACGACTCGACCATCGTCTACCCCGGCCACGGCAAGGACACGACCCTGGGCGCCGAGCGCGGGTCACTCCCCGAATGGCGTGAGCGCCGCTGGTGATCCGGAAGCGGGCGACGCCGGTCGACTCCGGAGTGTTTGGTCGCCGTCGCGGGCGGTTACCTGTTCCTCGGATCGTTCGGCGAGTCGTGACCCCAGATGCCCCGTAGGTACGCAAACCGGTCACGGCACGCCGAGTGACCTGCAGATTCGTTGCGACAGGGTAGCGTTGAACGGGCCAGAAACGCGCTTCACCCGACGGATCTCGATAGCCAAACCCGACTGAAGAAGGTTGTGACCGATGATTCTCCGCCGTATAGCCCGTCCGCTCCTCGCCTCGGCGTTCGTCGCCAGCGGCGTGGACGCCATCCGGAGCCCCAAACCGATCGCGCAGTCCGCGGAGCCGGTCGTGGACAAGGCCCGGTCGTCGCTCCCGCCCGAGGTGGCCGGCCGGATCCCGGAGAACACCGAGACCCTGGTGCAGATCAACGCCGCCGCCCAGATCGGCGGCGGAATCCTGCTCGCCACCGGCAAGTTCCCGCGCGTGGCGTCCGTCGTCCTGGCCGGCACCCTGATCCCGACGACGGCAGCGGGCACCGACTTCTGGAACGAGGCCGACCCGGTCAAGAAGGAAGCCCAGCGCAACGCGTTCATCAAGAACGTCGGCCTGCTCGGCGGAGTCCTGTTGGCGGCGGTCGACACCGAGGGCAAGCCGTCGCTCGCGTGGCGCGGCCGTCAGAAGGCATCCGCTGTGGCCGCGGCGCTGCCGATCGGTGCCGCCGCCGGGTCGTCGACCTGGGAGCACCTCGTCGAGCGCACCCACGACGGCGCCGAGATCGTCTCCGAGCGGTCCGCCGACGCCGCGGCGAAGTTCCGCGAGCACGCACCCGAGATCGCCGAGGCCGCGCAGAAGCGCTCCCTCGAGCTGGCCGGCAAGGCCGCCGAGACCGCCTCCGATGTCGCGGATCGCATCAAGGACCGCGCCCCGGTCGTCGCCGACGCGGCTCTCCACCGGTCGTCGGAGCTCGCCGACACGGCGCTCGCGCGTTCGTCTGATCTCGCCGAGACCGCGCGCAAGCGGGGCCCGAAGCTCGTGAAGGAAGCGCAGAAGCGAGCCGAGAAGGCTCAGAAGCAGGCCGCGAAGGCGCAGAAGCAGGCGAAGAAGAAGGCTCCGAAGATCGCCGATTCGGCCCGCGACCGCGCGTCCGATCTCGCCGACACCGCCCGCAAGCGCGCACCGGAGTTCGCCGACGTGGCACGCGATCGGTCCGCCGAACTCGCCGACGTCGCCCGCGCACGGTCGGCCGAGCTCGCCGAGACCGCACGCCAGCTCGCCGCAGCTGCCGAGGACTCCGCCGAGCAGAGTCGCAAGCGTCTGCGCAAGGCACGTCGCTGATCCCTCGGGGTCTCCACGCGCACGAGCAACAGATACGAGCACGACCCTGAGCACAACCGATCTCACGACCACGGACGCGGAGCACCCGCCAGAGGATTATCCCTGGGTGCCCGCGTCCGCGGCGCTGAGAGAGGCCTCGCTGCACGAGATGACGCTCGCGGGTCCGCCGTTCGGGACGGTCCCGTCGGCCGGCTCGCGGCTCGTGATCGCAGTCGGGTCGAATGCCGCCCCCGACGTTCTCCGTCGCAAGCTCGCCCACGTTCCGTCGACGGACCGGATCTGCCTCCGCACGGTCCGCGTCACGAACATCACAGTCGGCCATTCCGCCCATGTAGCGGCCCGGGGATACATCCCGGCCGCACCGATCCTCGCAGGTGAGGGCGCGATCACTACGACCGCGGCCTGGCTGGGTCCCACCCACATCGATGCTCTCGACGCCACCGAACCCAACTATGATCGACAGACAGTGACTACGCGCGACCACCCCGTTCTCGGCCGTCCCTCTCCCCTCCTTCCGGACGAGTGGACCCCGCCTGCGACCTTCGACCTGTACGTGTCCCGGCACGGCGTCCTCGCCGACCCGGTCACCGGTGACCCCGTCCCCTTCGGCGCACAGACCGACGTTCTCGAGTGGCTGTCCCGCCGACTCGACGACGCGACGCTTGCCCGTCCGGCGTCGCAGGTCTGCAGCCGCTTGTCCGCCGACCCCCGCGCGATGACCACCCGCATCCGGGCCGCCGGACTGGCCCGGTCCCACGGGTCCCGCGCACCGCTGTCGATCGGGGACGGCCGATGACCGCCCTCTCGCCGGACACCGACCCCCGCGTGGACGAGGAACAACGGCACCTCGACCGCGTGTACGGCAGGCTGGACCGGATGCGTCGGACCACCCAGCGTCGGTTGTCGTCGACGCTCTCCGAACGCGGCGGCACACCGCAGGCGCTGTCCGAACGCGAGTCCTACGAGCGGATGTACAACGAGGATCTCGCCAAATTCGATGCCGCCGAACACAATCTGTATTTCGGTCGTCTCGACCTCGAGGACGGCGAGATCCGGCGCATCGGACGCATCGGTGTCCTCGACGACGGTTTCGCCGACGACGGCGAACTCGACGCCACCGCCACCGACGCCACCCTGCTGCTGGACTGGCGCGCGCCGCTGGCCCGGCCGTTCTATCTGGCGACGCCCGCCGCGCCCGAGGACGTCGCGCGCCGTCGCCACATCCGGACCCGCAGCCGCAAGGTCCGCGGGGTGAGCGATGAGTCCCTGACCGCAGGCGATGCGCTGCTCGACGACTTCGGACACGGCGACGTCGTCAACGAGTCGGCTCTTGTCGCGGCCCTCAACGCCGCCCGCACCGGCGAGATGACCGACATCGTCGAGACGATCCAGCGCGAGCAGGACCTGATCATCCGGTCGACGCATCGCGGGGTCACCGTCATCCAGGGCGGCCCCGGAACCGGCAAGACCGCCGTGGCGCTGCACCGAGCCGCCTACCTGCTCTACACACATCGCGAGAACCTCTCGCGCAGCGGCATTCTCATCATCGGACCCAACGACGACTTCCTGAACTACATCGGCCAGGTGCTGCCCTCCCTGGGCGAGTCCGGCGTGCTCCTCTCGACCATCGGGGACCTGTTCCCCGGCGTCCGCGCGGGCACTGCCGACCCGCGGACGACCGCCGCGGTCAAGGGCGGGCTGCGCATGGTCGACGTCCTCAAGCGGGCGGTGCGCGCCCAGCAGTCGCTGCCGTCTCGGCCCGAGTCAGTCGATTTCGACAGCTACACCGTCGAGATCGACTCGGCTCTGGTCAAGGCCGCACGCGCCAAGGCCCGCGCGACTCGACGCGCCCACAACCTCTCGCAGAACGCTTTCCTGAAGGCGGGACTCGCCGAACTCGCGGCGCGGCACGCGGCGACCATCGGATCGAGCCTGCTCGACGGTTCGCAGTTGCTCAGCCCCGCCGACATCGCCGACATCCGCGACGACATGAGCCGCGATCCCGACATCCGTGCCGCGTTGCTGCGGTACTGGCCGACGCTGACCCCGCAGGCCCTGCTTCGCGACCTGCTCGGCGACGAACGCGCGATTCGCAAGGCCACCCCGGGTTGGACGGACGCCGATCGTGCTGCGCTGCACCGTCCGTCGCGCCCGGCCACGACGTCGGGTGCGGACTTCTCGCCTGCCGACGTCCCATTGCTGGACGAACTCGCCGAGCTGATCGGTTACGGCACCGAGGACGCGGAGCGGGCCGAACGCGCACGCTGGCGTCGCCAGTTGGCCGAGGCGCAGGACGCACTGGACATCCTGACCGGCTCGGCGCCGCAGGACCTCGAGGACGAACTCGATCCCGAGATCCTGATGGCCTACGACCTGATCGACGCAGAACAGCTCGCGTCCCGCCAGACCGAGACACGACGCGCCACGACGGCCGAACGTGCCTACGGCGACCGCACCTGGACGTTCGGCCACGTCATCGTCGACGAGGCCCAAGAGCTCTCCGCCATGTCCTGGCGGATGGTGATGCGACGCATCCCGAATCGGTGGATGACGATCATCGGCGACACCGCTCAGACATCCGACGAGGCGGGCACGCGCTCGTGGGGCGAGGTCCTGGAGCCGTATGTCGCGAAGCGCTGGCAGTTCAAGGAGCTGTCGGTCAACTACCGGACCCCGAGCGAGATCATGGAGTACGCCGCGCGCGTCCTCGACGAGATCGGCAACGGCGAGAAGGCACCGACCTCGTTGCGCAGCAACGGCATCGAGCCGGTGGCGCTGCGGGCGGACGACGACTCCCCGGAGAGCATCGCCGACGCCGTCCTCCGCGCCGTCGGGCTCGCCGAACCCGACGGCCTCACCGCCGTCGTGGTGCCCGATCACCTGCACGACGCGATCGACGCGGCGCTGGCGCCGGATCGCTCCACGCTCTCGGACCGGGAACCACCCCGGGTGTACACGGTGCGGAGCTGTAAGGGCCTGGAGTTCGACACGACCATCGTCGTCGAGCCCGCTGCGATCATCGACCAGTCACCACGCGGGCTCAGCGACCTGTACGTCGCCCTCACCCGGGCGACCCAGCGACTCGTCGTCGTCCATCGGGACGACCTCCCCGACGCCCTCGCGGATCTCCCGGCCGGATGAGGAGCGCGATCCCCGCTCCGCTCCCAGTTGATGCGACCTGGCGGCCGTAGTGGACTGCGAAAGAACACTCGTGAACGTCCGAACTCTGTGCTCCCTGAGGTGGCGAAGCGAGCCACGAAGGGTGTAGCAACGCGTCTCACCAGGCCCTTCGTGGCTCATCGACCTCGACGCGCTCCTTCGTCGCTTGCTCGGCCCGGCGGCTAACGCTCCTCGCACCTCAGGGAGCAATGGTCGTGTCCGTTCTTTCGGATCAGGGAGTAATGGCTCACAAGGCCCCTTGGGCTCTAGACCAGGGGCTATGCGCTTCTTTCGGATTGGGGAGCGGGGTTGACGCGTACCTCAGGCGTTGTCGCCGCGCGACTCGGCCTCGCGGATCGCCGCGTCGATCCCCGGTCCGATCACCTCGAGCGCGTCGGTACCGACGATGCCGAGGTGATCGGCATCGACGTCGACACGGGTGACCCGCCCGCCGAGGAACGGTGTCCAGCGTCCGGCGGTGGTGTCCGGGTCGGCCTCCCCCGCCGCCGCGACGACGAGCATCGCGTCGCCGTCGTAGGTTCGGGGTCGGTGGTCGACGGCACGTCGGGCCGACGTCGCCATCCGTTGGAGCATGCGGTCGAACGCGGGTCCGTCGAGGAGTCCGAGTCCGACGACCCGCTCGCGGACCGCCGCCGCCATCGCGGCCGGATCGTCGGAGGCGGTCACCGCGTCGATGTCGATGACCGCTCGCCACCCGCCGAGCAGGTCCGCGACCGTGGCTCGCGCATCCTCCGCGGACACCTCGGCACGCGCCGCCGCCCCGTCGGTCTCGAGTTCACCGCCGGTCTCGAGTTCGTCACCGGTCGCGGGATAGCTGTCGAGGAGGCCGAGGAACCCGACTTCGGCACCCTGCGAACGCAATTCGGCCGCCATCTCCTGGGCAATGAGCCCGCCGAGGGACCAACCGACGAGGTGGTAGGGCCCCTGCGGGACGATCGCCCGGATCTCGGCCACATACCGCGCGGCGAGTTCGCGGATCGACGTGGCGGCCGTGTCGCCGGCCACCACGAAGGGGTCCTGCAGACCGAAGACCGGCCGGTCGTCGAGATACGGTGTGAGACCAGCGAACAGCCACGCCAACCCATCGGCGGGGTGGACGCAGAAGACCGGTTCGCGGCTGCCGTCCGCCCGTAGCGGCACGACGACCTGGCCCCGCGTGGCGGCGGTGTCGGCTGAGTCCTCGTGCGTCGCCTGAGCAGCGAGCCGGGCGCCGAGATCGCGCGGTGTGGGTCCGGCGAAGATCCATGCGACCTCGACGGGCAGTCCGGTCCGTCGCCGCAGCAGCGACACCAGCCGCACCGCCGACAGCGAGGTCCCGCCGAGGTCGAAGAACCCCTGGTCCGCGTCGGTCACCGCAGTCCCGGTGATCTCCGACATCGCGTCGGCGACCGTCACTTCCCAGCGGCCGGTCGGGGCCGCGGGCTCGGCGTCCTCGCGCCCCCCACCGGCTGAGTTCATGAGCGACGCGACCTCGCGGCGTCCGGGTCGCCCGTCCGCGCCGACCGGGATGGCGTCGACGACGCTGATCACCGTCGGAATACAGTGTGCGGGCAGCACTCTCGACAGCTCGCGTCGGAGGTCGGAGGCGCCGGGGCCGTCGCGGTCGACCACGACCCAGGCCCCCACCTCGACTCCGTCAATTGTCGGCTGACCGTCGGACGCCGACGCCACGACCGCTGCAGTGACGACGCCCGCCACCGCGTTGAGTGCCGCCTCCACCGCATCGAGATCCACTCGCCGCCCGCCGATCCGGGGGTGACGCTCGACCGGCCCGAGGATCTCCGGTCGTGTCATCGAGGCGTCGACCCACCGCGCCCGCATACCCGTCGCGAGCAGCGAACCGTCTGCCGTGCGCTCGTGCAACTCACCCGGCACCCGCGCCGGTACCGCCCGGCCCGCGCTGTCGAGGATCAGCGACGCACCGTCAACGGCACCGGTCACATCGACCTCGTCCAGCACCATGTCGATGTCACCGGTCACGGCGTCGAGCATGCCTAGGAAGACGTCGCGTATCGACTCAACCGTCTCGATGTCGAACAGCGCTGCGGCGTAGTCGATCTCGCCGACCAACTCGACAGCCGCACCGACGGACCGCTCCGCGAGACCGAGGGTGAGGTCGACCTTCGCCGGCGGCGGCCCCGGTTCGACGGCCACGACCTCGAGACCGTCCACGATGAGCGGCTCGGCGTCCGCGCCGATACCAGGCACCGCCGGTGTCCCGGACGACTCGCCGAGATAGTTGATCATGATCTGCACGAGCGGCGCGTGGGCGGTGGACCGGACCGGGGTGAGGTGCTCGACGAGGGTCTCGAACGGGATGTCGGCGTGCGCGAAGGCCGCGAGATCGGCGTCGCGGACCCGGCGGAGCAGGTCCTCGACCGTGTCCTCGGAGTGCACCGATGTGCGGAGCACCACGGTGTTGACGAACATCCCGATGAGCCCCGCCGTGGCCGCGTGCCCGCGACCGGAGATGGCGGCGCCGACGCTGATGTCCCGCACATCGGCCACACGGGCGAGTGCGGCGACGAAGGCGGCGTGACAGACCATGAACGGGGTCATCCCGTGCACGCGTGCGGTCGCCGCCACCGCCGCGCTGCGCTCCTCGCCGATCTGGAGGGGCAGCCGACCACCGGTGGGGTCGGCGATCGGTGGACGCGGACGGTCACCGGGGATCTCCAGTGCGGCCGGAACGTCGGCCAGCGTCTCGGTCCAGAACGAGTACTGCGCCGCCATCGGTGAGGTCGGGTCGTCGAGGTCCCCAAGCAGATCGCGTTGCCACAGCGCGTGATCGGCGTATGCGATCTCCGGTACGTCGATCGACCCGACTTCGGGGCGTCGACCGTTGCGGTACCCACCGAGGAGCTCCGCGGCCAGGATCGCCAGGGACGCCGCATCGCCGGCTATGTGGTGCAGGACCAGCACGACTCGAAACACTGGCGGCGACGCACCCTCCGCTGATACCAGCGACGTCACCACACGCAACGGCAGCTGCGTCGTCACGTCGAATCCCTCCGCGCACAACGCCATCGCGTCCTCGGGCGTCCCGGCCGATTCCCAGCGCAGTCGGGCCGCCGCCACCGAAGGATCGAGGATGTGCTGTAGCGGCACCCCGCCGTCGCCGAGCGGGTAGACGGTCCGCAGCGGTTCGTGTCGCGTCATCACAGCCGCGACCGCGGCGCGTAGTGCGTCGACATCGAGGAATCCCCGGATGTCGAATGCGATCGGCATGTTGTACGTCGGGGACGTCACGTCGAACTGGTTGATGAACCACAGTCGTTGTTGCGCATACGACAACGGGATGCGCTCGGGCCGGGGTCGTGCGACGAGCGGATGGTCGGAGACCCGACGACGCGTGACGAGTTGCGCGAGCTCGCGGACCGTCGGGGTGCGGAAGAGGTCGCGCACATCGAGGTCGGTCCCGAGCTGCTCGCCGATCCGGGCGACGACCCGCATCGCGGCGAGCGAGTTGCCGCCCAGATCGAAGAACGGCGTCGTCACCGAGATCTCGTCGAGTCCCAGCACGTCGGCGACGACGACGGCCACCGCCCGTTCGACGGCGTCGGCGGGCGGCACCATCTCGACCGGCTCGCTCCGCGGCGCGGGCAGGGCCCGGCGGTCGAGTTTGCCGGTCGCGGTCACCGGGACCGAATCGAGGACCACCCACTGCGTCGGGTGCATGTACTGCGGCAACGCCTGCCGCAGATGCTCACGGATCGCGTCGAGATCGACACGGCCGGCGAGGTATCCGACCAGTGCATCGCCCGCCGGTCCGCTCCGGACGGTGACCGCCGCGTGCGAGATGCCGTCGACACGGGCGAGGACGGTCTCGATCTCCCCGAGCTCGATGCGCTGTCCGCGCAACTTCACCTGGAAGTCTGCCCGGCCGAGGTATTCGAGCGCACCGGAGGCGTTCCAGCGCACCAGGTCACCGGTCCGGTAGAGGCGGCCTCCGTGCGGGCCGGTGGGGTCGGCCACGAACCGTTCGGCGGTGAGGTCGGGCCGGGCGGCATAACCGCGCGCCAGCTGATCGCCGCCGACGTACAGCTCGCCGACCACCCCGACCGGCGCCGGGCGCAACCCGTCGTCCAGCACCCACGTGGTGGTGTTCGCGTTCGGGCGCCCGATCGGCACGATCACGTCGCCGGGGGCGAAGCGGTACGCCGTCACCTCGACGGCCGCCTCGGTCGGCCCGTAGAGATTGTCGAGGTCCGCCTGCGGCACGAGCGCCGCCATGGCCTCGGCGGTGGCCGCCGGCAGTGCCTCGCCCGACGCGTTGACCCGCCGCAACGACGACAGTGCCGCGCGCCGCCGCGGGTGGTCGCCGATGTACTCGACGAACGCCGCCATCATCGACGGCACGAAGTGCACCGAGGTGACCCGATGCCGCTCGATCTCGGCGAGGACGTGGGCCGGGTCGATGTGGCGGCCGTCCTCGACGATGACGAGGCGGGCCCCGGCCATCAGCGGTTCGAACAACTCGGGGACGGACACGTCGAAGGTGACCGGCGTCTTGAGCAGAACGGCATCGTCGGGACGCAGCGGGGAACGCACCGCCATCCATGCGAGTCGGTTGAGTACGGCGCCGTGACTGACCGTGACTCCCTTGGGCGTTCCGGTCGAGCCGGACGTGAACAACGTGTAGAGGGCGTTGCCCGGACACGGGCGACGGAGTTCCGGCCGGGGACCCGAGCGGTCTTCCGGCGGGGCGTTTCCGTCAACGACGAGCGTCGGTACCGACAGACCGGACAGCGCGGACGGGGACACCTCAGCGGTCAGGATGACCGCGATCGACGCGGCGTCGACCATCGCGGCCACTCGTTCGGGCGGAGTCGACGGGTCGATGCTGACATAGCTGCCGCCGGCCATCACCACCGCGTGGATCGCGAGCACCAGCTCCACCGACCGCGGGATACACACGCCCACGGCCACTTCGGGACCCACGCCGTGGGCGGACATCATCTCGGCCAGCTGGGTGATCCGGTCCATGAACTCGCGGTAGGTCACGGATCGCGCACCGGCCACCAGTGCCGTCGACTCCGGTGAGCGTCGCGCGGCCGCCTCGATCGCATCGGTGACCGTCGACCACGGCACCGACAGATCGGGGCCCGCGATCAGTTCGGCGATCCGCGCGCGCTCGGCCGCGTCGGTCAGGTCGATGGCACCGACAGCCATGTCGTCGGCACCGACGACCGCCTCGAGGACCCTGGTCAGGCGGGTGATCGCGGTGCGCGCGGTCCGCTCGTCGAACAGGTCGGTGGCATAGACGATCTCGACGTCCCACGCGCCTTCGGGACGGATCGTCACCGCCACGGTCAGGTCGAGCTGGGTGGTGCCGGTGGACGCCTCGATCGGCTCGAAGGTCAGATTCGCCGATCCCGAGGGGTCGGTCCCGACCGTTCCGGTGTCCTGATCGTGCAGCACCGACAGCATCACCTGGCTGATCGGGGCGAACGCCTCCGACCGGACCGGGGACAGTCGGTCCACCAGATACTCGAACGGGACATCGGCGCGTGCGAGGGCGTTGATGTCGTCGACGCGCACCCGTTCGAGGAACTCCCCGACCGGCGTCCGGGGGTCGACGTCGGTGCGCAGGACCACGGTGTTGACGAACATGCCCACGAGGTCGTCGAGATGCGCATGGCCCCGTCCGGCAACCGGGGTGCTGATCACGATGTCGCGGGTCGCGGACAGCCTCGCCAGCACGATCGACAGCGCGGCGTGGACGACCATGAACTCGGTGGCCCCGTGGGCGCGGGCCGTGTCCGCGATCCGCTGTGTCAGTTCGGTCGGGATGGCCGCGGTGACGCGACCGCCCCGTTGCGACGCGACCGCCGGTCGCGGCCGGTCCGTGGGCAGCGGGAGGAGGTCGGGGATCCCCGACAGTCGATTCACCCAGTAGCCGACCTGGCGACCGAGAACGGACTCCGGCGAGTCGATGTCCCCCAGCGTCTCTCGTTGCCACAATGCGTGATCGGCGAACTGGATCGCCGGTGCGGCCGCCGCTGGCGCATGGCCCCCGGCACGCGCCAGATAGGCCCCCCACAGATCGGCGACGAGGGGCCGCATCGACTCACCGTCGGCGGCGATGTGATGCAGTACGACGACGAGGACGTGGTCGTCGGTGTCGATCCCACCGTCGCCGACGGCGAACAGGCGGATACGCAGCGGCAGCTCGGACGTGATGTCGAAGGCGGCATCACCGACGAGTGCGGCCGGGTCGGCGAGCTCCCGCGGAGCCTCGATGTCCTCCCACCGCAGGCGGGCCCGGGCCTCGTCGATCGGCAGGATGTGCTGCCGCGGTTCGCCGCCCGGCGCCGGGAACAAGGTCCGCAGGATCTCGTGGCGGGCCAGCAGGTCGACTACGGCGGCGCGTAACGCAGTCCGATCGAGCCGGCCGCGGAGGCGGACGGCCATCGGGATGGTGTAGGCCCCCGAATTCGGGTCCAACCGGTTCAGGAACCAGATCCGTTGCTGGGCATATGACAGTGGAATGTACGCGGGCCGTGGATCGACACGGCGCAGCGGCGGCGGTCGCGACGCATCGTCGTAAGCGGCGTCGACGCGACGAGCAAGCAGGCGAACCGTCGGCGCCTCGAAGACGTCACGGACACCGACGCGGACCCCGAAAGCGTCCCCCGCGCGGGCACTCACACGCGTGGCCGACAACGAGTTGCCGCCGATGACGAAGAAGTCAGCGGTCACCGACACGTCGTCGAGTCCGAGAACCTCGCCGACGATGGCCGCGAGTAACCGCTCGGTGTGCGTCGACGGCGGAACGCGTTCGGCGTCGGCCTTCGACGGCTCGATGGCGGGGAGGCCGGCGCGGTCGATCTTCCCGATCGGGCTGCGCGGGATGGAGTCGAGCACCATGAGTGCCGCCGGGACCATGTGCGATGGCAGATGGGTCGCGAGATGTTCACGGAGGGCAGAGATCTCGACCGGCCGTCCGGGCTCGACGGGTTCGACGTAACCGGCCAGCGAGGTCACCGGGTTCCCGACCCCGATGACCGCCGCCGTCCGCACCTGCGGGTGTGCGGTCAGGACGGCCTCGATCTCACCGAGTTCGAGCCGTTGTCCGCGCAATTTGACCTGGAAGTCGGCGCGGCCGACGTAGACCAATCCGCCACTGCGGTCCCGGCGCACGAGATCCCCGGTCCGGTACATCCGCGTGCCCGGTGCCCCGTCGACGGCGGCGACGAAGCGCTCGGCGGTCAGCGCCGGCCGTCCGTGGTAACCGCGTGCGAGTTCGGGACCGGCGAGGTACAGCTCCCCGACGACCCCCGGCGGCACCGGATGCAGCCGCTCGTCCAGGACATGGGCGCTCGCGCCAGGGACCGGGCTGCCGAGGTGGACCGGCTCGTCGACGCCGATCGGAGGCGAGGTGACGCTGATGATCGTGGTCTCGGTGGGTCCGTAACCGTTGTGGAACGCCACGTGCGCGGCCCACCGGTCCTTCTCCGTGTCGGGGACGGCCTCGCCGCCGACGAGGACGTCGGTCATGGGCAGGCGACCGGGATCCGGCAACGACGCCGCCACCGACGTCACCAGGAAGGCGTGGGTGGTGCGGTGCGTCGTGATGACGTCGGCGAGCTCGCGGCCCCCGTACACCTCGGGAGGCGCGACGACGAGCGTCGCAGCACTGCCGTAGGCACCGAGGACCTCGAGTATGGCGGCATCGAACGCGGGCGAGCTGATCCCCAGCCAGCGCGCGTCGGACCCGGATCGGTGCCGGTCGCGCAGCACCGTACTGACACCCGCGAGGCCGCGGTGCGTCACGAGCACCCCCTTCGGCGTCCCGGTCGATCCGGAGGTGAAGATCATGTAGGCGCCGGAATCGGGTGTCACCGGCCGGTTGCGACGCGGCGGGTCGAGCGCCGGGCGTTTGCGCAGGTCGGCGACGAGCGCCGCGTCGAGCCGCAGTCGCGGCGGCCACGTGGAGGCCGTGTCGGCGGTGGGCCCCTCGACACTCCCGTCGGTGAGCACCAGCACGGCGTTCGCGGCGTCCAGGACCCGAGCGATGCGTTCCGCCGGGTAGCGGGGGTCGATCGGGCAGTACACCGCACCGGTCTTGGCCACTGCCCACAAGGCGAGCTGCGCCGTCGCCGAGCGCGGGAACGCGCTGACGACCACGTCCTCCGGACCGATACCGCGGCCGATGAGGACCGTCGCGAGATGCGAACTCGCCGAATCGATTTCGGCATAGGTCCAGACGTGTTCGGGGTCCGCGGCGGCGGGGTCGACGACGGCCGGGTGGGTCGGACGCATCCGCGCCGCGTCGATGAGCAGGTCCGAGAGGAGTTCCGGGGCGGGATCGGGGTCGCCCGAGACGAGCGGGATCATCTCCTCGTCCGGGGTCAGCAGCTCGAGGTCCCCGACCGGCAGTGTGCTGTCGCCGACCGCGGACGTCAGCACGCCGACGAATCGGTCCGCGAGCCGGCGCGCGTCGGATTCGTCGTAGAGGTCCGTTGCGTAGGTGAGCGAACCGCGCCACGGAGCCCCCGCGGCCGGGTCCGTCAGAACACCGAGGGTCAGGTCGACTTTTGCCGAGTTGTCCTCGACGGCAACGGGTTCGACGTCGAGGCCGGCGAACTGCCCACCGGGGGCGCCGGGGGCGGCGAGATCGGACGTGGTGAGCAGCACCTGGACCAGTGGCGCATGGGACGCGGTGCGGGCCACCCCGAGTTCGTCGACGACGTCGTCAAAGGGCACGCCGGCGTGATCGAGGGCGTCGAGATCCACCTCGCGCACCACCCGCAGGAGGTCGGTGAACGGCTGTGCGGGGACGATCGGGGTCCGCAGCGCGACCGTGTTGACGAACATGCCGATCAAGTCGTCGGTGTCGCCGTCGCGGCCCGCGGCGGCGGTCCCGATGACGACGTCGCGGCTGCCCGACAGCCGACCCAGCACCGCGGCGAGTGCGGCGTGCAGCACCATGAATGCGGTGGCGTCGCCGGCGCGGGCGAGGATGCCGATCCCCTGCGCGACACGTCCCGGGATGACGAACTCGACGGTCGCGCCGCGCATGGTCGGCGTGGCCGGGCGTGGATGGGTGGTGGGCAGATCCATGAGGACCGGGGCGCCGTCGAGCCGGCGGGCCCACCACTGCCGGTGCTCGTCCTGCTCGTCCGCTCGTCCGGCGACCTGCAGGACGTGATCGGCGTACTGGATCGGGAGCGGCGGCCAGTCCGGGCTCCGACCGTCGCGTCGTGCCGAGTACGCGGTGAGCAGATCGCGCGACAGCGCCCGGCCCGACTCGCCGTCGGCGGCGATGTGATGGATGCTGACAGCCAGCAGCGCACTTGTGCCGGGATCGACGTACACACGGGCGCGCACGGGCAGGTCACGGGTCAGGTCATATGGCTCGGCGGCGACGGCCAACGCTTCGGACTCGGAATCCGCCACCGCCCAGTCGAATCCGGGATTCTCCGGATCGACGTCGTGGATTCGTTGCTCGGGGCGTCCGTCGCGGGACACCGGGTAGGTGGTCCGGAGAACCTCGTGACGCGCGACCACGTCCGCGAGCGCTCGACGGACGTGTTCGACTTCGACCGTGCCGCGGAGTCGGAAGGCGAACGGGATGATGTACGACGCCACCGCCGGCTCGTACTGGTTGATGAACCACATGCGGCGCTGGGCGCTCGAGAGAGGCAAGACCGACGGACGGGCCGGTGCAGCCGACCGATCCGGGACTACTGTTCCGGCCCCGGCGATGTCTGCCGCCTGGACTCGACGCGCGAGATCACGGACCGTCGGGGCGTCGAAGACGTCTCGCACCCGTACCGGGACCCCGAGCATCCGGGAGACGCGGGCCGCGAGTCGGGTCGCGGCCAGTGAGTTGCCGCCGAGATCGAAGAAGCTGTCGGTCACCGACACCGAGTCCGCGGCAGACAGCCCGAGCACGTCGGCGAAGACACCGGTGATCGCGACTTCGGCGTCGGTCTCGGGGAGCACGCGTTCGGCGGCGACGAAATTCGGTGCGGGCAGCGCCTTGCGGTCCACCTTGCCCGCAGTGTTCAACGGCAACGCGTCCAGGACGACCCAGGACGTGGGCCGCATGTACGCGGGTAGTTGCTCAGCCGTCGCGCGCAGATGCTCGACGTCGACATCCGCTCCGGTCACGTGAGCCACGAGTTGTTCTCCCGCAGCGAGTTCCATGACCGAGACCACCACCTGGGCGACACCCGGCGTGGTGCCGAGGACGGTTTCGATCTCCCCCAACTCGATCCGCTGCCCCCGCAACTTCACCTGAAAATCAACACGACCCACATACTCCAACTCACCCACACCACTCCACCGCACCCGATCACCCGTCCGATACAACCGCACACCCACCCCACCAAACGGATCCGCCACAAACCGCTCCGCAGTCAACCCCGCCCGCGACGCATACCCCCGCGCCACCTGCACACCACCCAGATACAACTCACCCACCACACCCACCGGCACCGGACGCAACCGCGAATCCAACACCCACACCGACACATTCGGCACCGCCCGACCAATCGGCACCACCACCTCACCACCCGACACCACATACGACGTCACATCCACCGCCGCCTCAGTCGGCCCATACAAATTCACCACCCGCACCCCCGGCACCAACCCCCGCAAC
>NZ_JAFFZF010000038.1:0-44658 GCF_016924115.1 Gordonia sp. BP-119 | reverse complement strand
TCACACTGACCACCGACACCGGCACCAGCTCGACCACGGAGGTGAGCACCGATGAACTGATGCAACTACCCGCCTGATCACCAACGAAGGATCAAAAACCAGTTACACCACTACCAGGGGCTTGACCCGGCGGTCACCACGCCTGCCGTTCACGTCTCTCGCCGAGTGTGCAGACCGAGTATGATCCAGGCGCCAGGTCTCGATGAGTCCGCAAAATCTGTAGACGATTGAGCGCGATGTCGAGATTGTGGATGGCGCGGTGATGGTTGGGCCCGCCAGAGACGTGTAGTGCCAAGCTGGATCTCTCCGCCGTGAGAGCGAGTCTTTCAGCCGCCCGCACTACTAATTTCCGGGGGGACACAGCTCCTCGCCCCTGGATAATTTCGGCCGCCCGCTCGACTTCGGGCCGATGGCGGCGAGTAGGTATTTTGCGCGGTGGGAGGTGTTGCGCGCTTCGCGGACGGCGTCGAAGGGGTACAGCTCATTCAGACGATATGTTGTGACGAGTGCGGTCAACAACTCGACGACCTCTGCTAGGTCTGCGTGGTCACCGGCTGCGTCGCGCGGTCGTCGCGCCCGGGTGTCGAGCCGAGCGCGTATTAACAGCCGGTGCCGATCGAGTTCAAGGGCGAGCAGTAGCCCCTGCAGGCGTGTGGTTGCGCGGCTCTGCTCAAGTGGGACCATTCGGATCAGCCTCAATCCTCAGTTGCCGCAGAATGTCGGTTTGCGTCGCTTGGTTGGTCGACGTGACAAGCCAGCGGCGCGCGTCCGAGAACTGGATCTGTGAGCTTTGCCCGCGAGGGTGGGGAAAGGTCCACGAGATCGAGGGTCATCAATCGCCTGAAACGCCCCGGGTTTGTCGGAGGCTCTCGAATCTGTGAAGGATGGAGAGCATGGCAGCACCACGGAAGTACAGCGTTGAGCTGAAGGAGCGGGCGACGCGGATGGCGGTGGAGGCCCGCAAGGACCCAGCCACGCGACCAGGGGCGCTCAAACGGATCGCCGATCAACTCGGTGTGCACCCGGAGGCGCTTCGCACCTGGGTCAAGCAGGCCGAGATCGATGGCGGGGACCGCCCGGGGACCACGACCAGCGAGGCTGAGCGGATCGCGCAGCTGGAACGGGAGAACCGGGAGTTGCGGCGGGCGAACACCATCTTGAAGCAGGCATCAGCTTTCTTTGCGGCGGAGATCGACCGCCCACAGCGTTGATCGTGGAGTTCGTCGCCGCTTTCCGCGACGAACACGGAGTCGATCCGATCTGCGCGGCCCTGCGCGACACGGCCGCCCAGATCGCTCCGTCCACAGTCCGAGCCCATCTGAGCTCTCGACGAGTCGAGGCGCCACGGGTGGTCCGTGACCGCGAGATCCTCGGTGAGATCCGCACCGTGCATGCCGACAATCTCGGCGTCTACGGTGCCCGCAAAGTCCACGCCGAACTACGCAGAAAGGGTATCGGCGTGGCCCGGTGCACCGTCGAGCGGTTGATGAAAGCTGATGGGCTGCAGGGGATAACGAGATCCAAGACGCGGAAGACCACGCACAGCGAGGGGGCCGAAACTCCGCAGCCGGCCGATCGTGTCGAACGGCAGTTCACCGCGGCGGCGCCCAACGCGCTGTGGGTGGCGGACCTGACCTACATCCGCACACACTCGGGGTGGGTGTATGCCGCGTTCATCCTCGACGTCTTCTCAAGGATGGTCGTGGGCTGGCAGGTCTCGACCACCATGCACACCGACCTCGCGCTCGACGCCTTGGATATGGGGTTGTGGGCGCGGTCGCGTGCCGGCCAGGGCGTGGCCGGGCTGATTCACCACTCCGACCGCGGAGTGCAGTATCGAGCCATCCGCTACACCGAACGTCTCGCCGAAGCAGACGCAGTGACTTCTGTTGGCTCCAAGGGTGATTCGTACGACAATGCGATGGCCGAGGCGTTCAACTCGTTGTTCAAGGCCGAGTGTATCCGTAACCCAGTCATGCGCCCTCGCGGTGGCTGGGGCGGTGTCGGCGAGGTCGAGATCGCCGTCGCCGAGTACATCGACTGGTTCAACCACCGCCGCCTGCACGGCGAGATCGGGCACGTCCCACCCGTCGAGTACGAGACCACCTACTGGTCGACCCACACAGTCACCAGCTACCGTGAGAACCCGGTCCCGGCAGTCGCTGGAACCAAGTAAACGAGCCCCCAGCAAACCCGGGGCGATTCAGATTGCTTCGAGACCCTCGTTCCCGGCGCCCACGCCCGATGGCCACAGAATACGAAGGTGGTTAGTAGAAGTGGGGTGTGATGCGGGTGTGCTGAGGAGATGGTTGGGCATGACTGACGGTGTCGAGGTGCGGCGTGCGGGTCGGTTCGGCCCGCGCGGTCCTGCCCGTACGATCTCCCGTGCGGTGGGTCTTGCTGTGGTGATGTTTGAGGCGGTGGCCGCGTTCTGGCTGGTGATGCTGCTCCGAACGTCGGATCTCGTGCCATCCGACCCCCGCTCAGGAGTCGGGCGCGGTGATCCGGTTGAGCTGCGGGTGCTGACCGCTGTGGATGTGCACGACTGGGTGTCGGCTCTGAGTGCTGCGGCCTTCGCTGCGGGTGTGGCCGGTGCGCTGGTGGCGCGTCTACTCCCAGCAGTCAAGGGGCGCGCGACCGGTTGAGTAGTCGGGCCTGGGCCTCGCCGGAGTTTCCCTTGTCGGAGGGTTTCTATGGCTTAGGCTTTGGTGCCGCCGCCGCGGGTGTGGCGAGGTTTAAGGGTGAGGTATTCGCTGAGCACTTCACGCTCGGCGGGTGTCACGGTCTGGGCGAAGTGCATCAGTACTGCCGCGGAGTCCCCGCTGGCGTCGAGGACCTGACGCAAGGTGCGTGAGGTGGCCTCTTCACGGGTCTGCATGGGGAAGTACCGGTAGGCGCGGCTGACTTTTTCTCGACCGACGAACCCTTTTTTGTGCAGGTTGGTGACGACGGTGAGCACTGTGGTGTAGGCCGGTTCGCGGTCGTGGAGTTCCTCGACTAGGTCGTGCACCGACATCGCCGCACCGGCTGACCACAGCACGTCCATCACTGCGCGTTCCAGTGAACCCAGCCCAGTCATTTTCACCCACCATCTCTAGATGCGGGTCAATCTTACGACGGACTACCTCAGTTAGTAGCTTGGTCCCGTTGGAGCGCATCGGCAGCGCCGCGACGCGTGCGGTGTTTGAAGGCCACGGAGAATTCGGTTCCAGGGGTGCTGCGGTGGATGTGACGTCGGGTGGTGGTCGGCAACGTGATGGTGAAGGTGGCTCCGTGTCCGGCTCCCAGGCTTTCGGCGAGCAAGGTGCCCCCATGGTCTTCGACGATAGAGCGGGCGATGGTGAGGCCGATTCCGCTGCCGCCGGCGTCTCTGGTGCGTGAGGAGTCGGTGCGGTAGAAGCGGTCGAAGATGTGTGGAAGGTGTTGAGGGGGAATGCCGTCACCGCAGTCGACGACGCTGATGCGCACCGCGTGTGCCGGGGCGGTGTCGGCTTTCACTACGACTCGCTGGCCCGGGGAGCTGTGTCGCAGCGCGTTGGTGAGCAGATTGAGCAGTACTTGGCTCATTCGTTCGGCGTCGACATGGATGTGTACGCGCGCGGCGGTGGTGACGATGCCCAGCGTGACTTCGGCGTCGGTGAACAGGTCGGCGGCTTCTTCGTAGGTCGCGATGAGCAGTTCGTTGACAGTGATCGTCGCCGGGTGGAGGGGCATCTGATGCTCGTCGGTGCTGGATACGGTCGCGATGTCCTCGGCGAGACGCTGCAGGCGGGTGGTGGCGGTGCGCACGACGTCAAAGGTCTGTGAGTCGGGAGCCCGGATTCCGTCTTCGATGGCGTCGGTGATCGCGCCGATGGTGGTCAGTGGGGTGCGCAGTTCGTGGGCAAGGTCTGACAGCATCCGCTTACGGATGTCGTCTTGTGAATCCAGCCGTTGTGCAAGTTGGTTGATAGCTCGGCTGAGCTGGGTGAACTCGGTGCCGAGCTGGCGATCGGGTACGCGCGTGCGGTAGTTGCCGGCGCCAATAGCCACGGCTGAGCGGGCGACACTGGCGACTGACTGTTGTACGCGGCGAGCCAGGAACCAGCTGACGGCCGTGGCCAGGATCGTCGAGGTGATCAATGCGGCAGACATTGAGACGACGATCGAGGAAGTGAACGCGGCTTCGACATGGTCGGCCTGAACTGACCCTGGCTCGAGGCGAGCTTGGCCGAGGTGGTCGTGGAAGGTGTGTGGAGCCACGAATAGTGCCACGATCGCGACGCTGATGCCGCCGCCGGCGATGACGATAGCTTGAGCGAGCATGAGCCGGGAGCCGAAGCTGCCGGGGATACGTAACCGTCGACGTTCATCGTTCATCGCTGGCTCCTCGAGGTTGGCCGTCACCCATCCGGTAGCCCACTCCGCGAACGGTGCGGATGAATCGGCCGGCTACGGCGCTGTCACCGAGTTTGCGGCGCAGACTGGCGACATGGACTTCGACGACGTGGGCATCGCCGACCCAGTCGGGTCCCCAGATTTCGGTGAGCAGTTGCTCTCGACTGAACACAACACCGGGCCGCCGCGTGAGCGCTTCGAGAACGTCGAACTCAGTCCGAGTCAGCTCCACGGGTGTGCTCTGCACCTGGACTTCACGACCCTGAGGGTCGAGGGTGAGCTCCCCTATCGTCCGCGGGTGCGACTCGCCGGTTGGGGTCGGCCGTGGTCGGCGCAGCATGGCGTCGATGCGCGCCATCAGCTCACGAGGGCGAAATGGTTTCGTGAGGTAGTCATCGGCCCCCACCGACAGGCCAACGACTGTGTCGACTTCGTCCGCGCGGGCCGTGACCATCACGATGTAGGCGTTGGTGAAGGTGCGTAACTGTCGACAGACCTCGACGCCATCGAGTGACGGCAAGCCCAGGTCGAGGATGACTACTGCCGGACTCGCCGTGCGTGCGGCGGCGACTCCCTCCTGGCCGTCGGGCGCAACGGTGACCGTGAATCCGCTGCGCTGCAGGTAGTCAGCAACGACTTCGGCAATGTCGGGCTCATCTTCGATCACCAGGGCGTGCAGACCGTGCGGTGGTCGGACCACCGGCATATGGAGGTCGTCGACGACGTTGCGATCTTGGGGCACGCTCCTATGGTGGCGGTGGTCTACACGATCATCCAACCTCGTGGGCGTTCTTGAGCAGATCTTGATCCACGCTGCCGATCAGCCTTGAGGTTCGGTGGGCAAGGTGGCGGTGTCGCCGGGTGGAACGTTACGACACAGTTCCCTCTCACACTGATGATCTGATTTCTGCCCGGCGGCGTCCTGTTCAACAACGCAGAGGATGCCCGTGTGACTGTCTCTTACAGCCTCACCACCAGTGATCCATTCGCCACTACCTTCCCCGCCGAAGCCGCGTCGCCCCGTGCTGGGCTGAGTCGTCAGCTGGTGGGCGGCACCCCGGTGTTGCGCATCGAGGAACCCTTCGCCGAGCACGGGCGCGGCTTCTGGGCCAAGCTGGAAGGCTTCAACCCCGGGGGTATGAAAGACCGGCCTGCGCTGCACATGGTGGAACGCGCCCGCGCCCGTGAAGAGCTGGCCCCGGGGGCGCGGATCATCGAATCAACTAGTGGGACACTGGGATTAGGCCTGGCATTAGCGGGCATCGTGTTCGGGCATCCGGTGACCTTGGTGACCGATCCGGGACTGGAACCGATCTTGCGGCAGATGCTCGCCGCCTACGGCGCCCAGGTCGATGTCGTCAGCGATCCCCATCCGGGCGGGGGTTGGCAACAAGCCCGCCGCGACCGCGTGCGCACCTTGCTCGAGCGTGACGAGGCTGGGTGGTGTCCCGACCAGTATTCCAATCCCGACAACGTGACCGGTTACAGCTCGTTGGGTGTGGAGTTGATCGCGCAGCTGCGACATATCGATGTGCTGGTGTGCTCGGTGGGCACCGGTGGGCACTCAGCCGGTGTGGCTCATACTCTGCGGCAGTTCAACCCTGAGCTGGAGGTTGTGGGCGTAGACACCATTGGCTCGACGATTTTCGGCCAGCCGGCACAGTCACGGATTATGCGGGGACTCGGCTCGAGTATCTACCCCCGTAACGTTGCCTATGACCAGTTCAGTGAGGTGCACTGGGTGGCGCCGGCCGAGGCAGTCTGGGCATGCCGCACCCTGGCCGCCACGCAGTACGCCACCGGCGGCTGGAGCGTGGGCGCGGTGGCCCTGGTCTCGGGCTGGCTGGCGCGTACTCGTTCGGCCGATACGCGCATCGCGGCGGTGTTCCCCGATGGCCCCGCTCGCTACTACGGAACCATTTACAACGATGAGTACTGCCGCGCTCACGACCTGATCGGCGCCCCGGCGCCGCCCACTGAACCCCGCACCATCAGCGATCCGCTCACTCAGGTCGCGAGCAGCTGGACGCGGTGCCCTACCATCATCGACCCCACTTGCGTGCCGCACGCCGAGCCCACGAGCTGATCTATGCGACGCATCTACCGCAGTTTCCGCAGCTTCGATCGCCCCAGCCAAGTGCTGATGGTCAATCAGTTCACCATCAATCTCGGCTTCTACATGCTCATGCCCTACCTCGCCGCCTACCTCGCCGGCCCGCTGGCCCTGGCCGCATGGGCAGTGGGCCTGGTCCTGGGGATACGCAACTTCTCCCAACAGGGCATGTTCCTGATCGGGGGAACACTCGCTGACCGCTGGGGTTACAAACCGCTCATCATCGCCGGATGCCTGATGAGGGTCATCGGATTCGTCCTACTGGCCCTGGTCAGTTCGCTGCCGGCGATCCTGATCGCCTCGGCGGCAACGGGATTCGCCGGGGCGCTGTTCAACCCCGCCGTACGGGCCTACCTGGCCGCCGACGCCGGTGAGCGGCGCATCGAAGCATTCGCCGTGTTCAACGTGTTCTACCAGGCCGGGATCCTGCTCGGGCCGCTGGTCGGACTAGCCCTGACCGCTTTGGATTTTCGGCTCACCTCTCTCTGTGCGGCAGCAGTTTTCGCGGTCCTGACCCTCGTGCAGATCAAAGCGCTACCCGCAACAGCACCGGCCCCGAGCAGCACCTCAATCATTCAGGACTGGCGCAGCGTCGTCCGTAACCGGCGATTCCTGCTCTTCGCTGTGGCGATGGCCAGCTCGTACGTGCTGTCCTTCCAGGTCTACCTCGCCCTGCCCCTACATGCCGACCGCATAGCAGACAACCCCACCCTCGCCACCAGTGTTGTCACCGCAATGTTCGTGGTGACCGGTCTGGTGGCCATCGCCGGCCAGCTACGCATCACCACATGGTTCGGCAACCGCTGGGGCAGTACCGGCAGCCTGAGCGTGGGAATGACGCTGATGGCTGCAGCTTTCCTGCCCCTAGTCGCCAGCACCGCAACGCATCAGCGCAACATCGCCCTCAACATCGCCGCCCTGCTACTCACCGCAGCTCTGCTCGCCGCCGCCACCGCAGCAGTGTTCCCATTCGAAATGGACACGGTGGTGGGACTGGCCCGCGGCACGCTTGTCGCCACCCACTACGGGCTCTACAACACCATCGTCGGGATCGGGATTCTGCTCGGCAACGCCGCGACCGGGTGGCTGTTCAGCGCGGCCACCACCCGCGACATGCCCGAACTGGTGTGGATCGCTCTAGTCCTCACCGGCATGGCGGCGGCGTCCGCCCTGTTGATGTTGCACCGCCGCGGATGGCTCAGCGTCTCCGCCCCCACCGAAGCTCAACCCACCTCCACCCATTGATTACCCTAGGGGGGTAGGGTATAAAGGTGGTGTGGCGAGACGCCACAGCGGCAGGCCTCCTGAGGGTCGTCGGCACCACTGCTGTCAGTTTCAGAAGACGACTGCACTGTGTCAGAAGTGGACTGCACTAGAGGGTCGACTAAGTCGCCATAGCTTAAAGAGTGATGTCCACAATCTCGTTGACGAAGCCAGCAGCCGTCTCACCGACAAACGGAATCAGAGTGAGCGGCGTGAGCGAGTGCTACGGAATCCTCCGATAAGAGGGCGCGTTACCCCCCCCGGGGGGCGCGGTTCGGGTTTGTTCGATCTTCGAATAACTGAGCACGGGTTTCATACACCGTCACTATGGCTGGATGTGGATCGCGCATAGCGTCGCTTGACGTCCGAATCCACCGAACCGGCCTTGCCGTTTGGATAGGTGACGGGCCGCGTAGCAGAGGCAGCTGCGGTCGTTGTGGTCGCGCCCTCCGCTCAATCTGACGTGGGGTCGCCGCAGATGAAGGTCTCTTCGTGTTCGCGGGACAGCCGAGCGGCCCTTTCGGCATCGCCCGCACCGAGCGCTTCGAGTATTACTTGGTGCTGTTCCGTGCTGGCACCCATGTCGAATCCTGGTGCCAATACGAGTTGAGCGGTTCGACCTTCGATCGACAGATGCTCCCACGTCGACAGCAGTGTGCTGTTGCCGGAGGCCGCGACGATGAGCCGATGGAATGCCATAGCGTGCGCGACCCATGCTCGACCGTTCGCGGCGACGGCGGCGGAGCGCATACCGTCGACTTCATCGGCAATGCGGTCCACCGCCATGCCGCGACCGGCTGCAAGTCGTGCTGCTGTCTCTTCCAGTGCTGCGCGCACCACTGACACCTCATCGAGCTCGTCCTGGTCGACCCGTCTGACTCGGCACCCGCGGTGGGCTTCGAAGACCACCAGGCCCATTCCGGCCAACTGCCGAAGAGCTTCACGGACGGGACCTTGGCTCACGCCGAGCTCACGAGCGATCCGCGTCTCGATCAACCGATCTCCTGGCGAGTACGTGCCATCGGCTATTCGTTCCCACAGCAGATCTTTGATCTGTTCGGGCAGACCGGTCACCGTGACGCCCTGCCCTGTCTTTGACCGAGCATCCGTCGACTCCGAGGGGACTTTCACATGTACGATCATAAATGATCGATCATTTATGCTCCACCGATAATTGAGAGGAGCCACCGATGAGTATTCGATTGGGCGATACAGCTCCGGATTTCACCGCCGCTACAACCACAGGAACGATCTCCTTCCACGAATGGCTGGGAGAATCGTGGGGAATGCTGTTCTCCCACCCCGGTGACTTCACGCCCGTATGCACAACCGAACTCGGTGCGGCAGCGCGGCTGAAACCTGAGTTCGACCGACGTGGAGTCAAGCTACTCGGCCTTTCTGTGGACTCGGTGAATTCGCATCTGGCATGGGAAGGCGATGTCGGTCAAACGCAAGGCACAGCAGTGAATTTCCCGATGATCGCAGACACCGATCGCGCAGTCTCCGAGCTCTACGACATGATTCACCCGAGCGCCAGCGCGGCGGCCACCGTACGTTCGGTGTTCGTCATCGCCCCGGACAAGTCGATACAGCTGATCCTCACTTACCCGATGTCCACCGGCCGCAACTTCACGGAAATTCTGCGCGCGATCGACAGCTTGCAACTGACCTACGGTCAGCCAGTGGCTACGCCCGCCGACTGGCAGCCGGGTCAAGACGTGATCATCGGACTGGGCGTTTCCGACGACGAGGCAACAACACGGTTCCCTGGATATCGAACCTTGAAGCCTTATCTGCGGTTGACCGCGCAGCCCTGACCAGGGCACCCGTTCACACTGTTACCCCCCGGGGTACAGTGAAGTGACTCACAGCTTCGTCGACGCGTCGGGTTGTCCGACCCAGCGGTGGTCAACAGTGGAAAGGCGTGAATCAGTGAATTCGTCGGACTGGGATGCTCGGTACAGCAGCGTCGAGCATCCGTGGGGGTCGGCCCCGGCGGCGGCACTGTCTGCGCGGTTTGCGGAGCTGACCCCTGGTCGGGCGGTCGATTTGGGGTGCGGGGACGGGCGCCACGCTCGATGGTTGGGCGACGCGGGGTGGACAGTGCACGCTGTCGATTTTTCTTCTGTGGCAATCGAACTCGCACGCAGCGGCGGGGAGGACCGGTCGATCGACTACACCGTCGCCGACGTCCGGGCCTGGGAGCCACCCGGCCCGGTGGATCTGGTGGCCATCGGCTTCCTGCATCTACCGGTCGACGAGTTGGTTGCCGTCCTTGCCGGTGCAGGAAGCTGGCTCGCACCGGGTGGACGGCTGTTGTATCTCGGTCATGCGCTCGAGAACTTCACTCACGGAGTCGGAGGCCCACCCGATCCGTCGATCCTGCCCGCCATCGACGACCTCGCCCGCGCCGCGAGCGGATTGCAGGTCCACGAGCTGGAACATCTGGTCCGCCCTGTCGGCGAAGGTCGGGCCATCGATGTTCTTCTCCATGCACAGCCGTGGGGCACCGCAGCTCACCGTGATCTGAAGAACGGAGCCTTCACGTGACCGATCATCCGACTCCCCTGCGTGTGGTGTTCGCCGTCAACACCACACCCACCGCCGTGGTGCGGGCGATCCACAACCTTCTCGATGCTGCGACCGAGCTGGTGACGATCGAAGTCGTGTGCTTCGGACCGGGCCTCGATGCGGCCCTGCGGTGTTCGGATATCTCATTGGAGATGCGGGCGTTGATCGATTCGGCCTCCATCACGGTGAAAGCATGCCGTAACAGTCTGGAGGGCAGAGGGCTCGGTGACGACGATCTGCTGATGGGTGTCGAAGTGGTTCTCGCTGCAGTGCTCCATCTCGCTCGCCGTCAGCGAGATGGGTGGTCACAGCTCTACACCTGACATCACATCCCCGCTCCAGTGTCGTAGGCACACCGTCTCAGAGAGTTCGGTTCTCGCGTTCACCGAGCTCGGAGGACTCGGCTGCGGTGTCGCGGTCTCGACCACGGACGATGCGTACCGTCAGGACTGCGATGATCACCAGCACTGCGATCAGGAGCACTGCGGTGTTCGGTACCGCGTCGGCCACGTCGCTGATCCAGACCTGCAGCGAGTACTGACTGTCGACCCCCATGACGCCGCCGAGGTTCGCTGTGCCCTCCGTGAGCAGGAACAGCACTCCGATACCGATGAAAAGCACCCCCGATATCAGAGACGTCGTGTGCGTTTTCAGCGGTCCTATGCTGATTTCCTTGCCGCGCAGCCACGTTCGTGATCCGAGCGAGAATCGGTCCCAGACCAGCGCCAGCACGAACAGGGGTATCACCATCCCCGCTGCGTAGAGTGCCATGAGCACTCCGCCGTATACGGCCTGACCGCCGGCGACGGCAACGGTCAGGACCGCGCCGAGCAGGGGTCCCGAGCAGAACCCTGCGAGCCCGTAGACCGCGCCGAGGGCGAACACCGATCCGGTGGAGGAGACGTCGATGCGCGCGGCTGCTCTCTGAGCGGACCCCAGCGCGAAGCCGCGACCGACGATGATCATCACTCCGAGGGCGATGATGACCACGCCGCCGATCATCGTGGTGACCTCGCGATACCGGGTGATCGCCGAGCCGATGGCACCGACTCCGGCACCGAGGGGCACCAAGACCGCTGCCAGCCCGAGGTAGAAGATCCCGGTGCGGCCGGCGAGCTTGCCGGCCCCGTCGAAGGCGTACGCGAAGAAGGAAGGAAGTAGCAGGGCCGAGCATGGACTGAGAAGTGCCAGCAGCCCGCCGAGAAATGCTCCGAGAAGTCCGATCTGCGACATCGTGGGCCGCCCTACGCGCCGGCTGCGGTGTCGATCAGATCGACGAATTCCGAGAACGGTTGCGCGCCCAGAACCGGATCACCGTTGACCGAGAACGCTGGAGTGGCCGGGATACCCAGCGACTGCGCTTCGGTGGAGTCGGCGGTGATCGCGGCATCGAATGCGGTGCCGGTGGCGGCGGCGGTGAACCGAGCTAAGTCCGGTACCCCGGCTTGTTGCGCGTAGCTTTGCAGCGTCTCCAGTGTCAGGTCCGCGTGACCGGTCTCGGGTGCATCGGCGTAGACGGCGCGGGTGAACTCCCAGAACTTGCCCTGGGCGGCGGCGGCGCGTCCGGCCCGGGCCGCATCGAATGATTGTTGCCCGAAAATGGGTAGATCTCGCCATTCGATGCGCAGGGTGCCGGTATCGACGTATCGATCGATCAGCTGCGGCTCGGTTTCCCGGCTGAACTGGGCGCAGAACGGACACCGGAAATCCGAGAAGGCGATCATCACCACCGGGGCGTCGACGTCGCCGAGGGCCATCGGATCATCGGGCTCGCGGTGCGCCAGATCGCCGAGCGGTCCCATCACCGGCGGGCCGCTCACGCTGCTCGACCCGGCGTCCGGTGCCGCCTCCGACTGCTCGCCGTCACCTGTCGTTCCGAGCACGAGAGCTCCCACGAGCACGGCCGCCACCACCACGGCGATGGCCAGGAGCACGATGTCTCGTCGGCGAGTGGAGCGAGATGTCGAAGTCATGCAATACCTTTCGGCAGTCGGCAATACTGGCAGCGATACCCATCTGGGTATACCCTCACAGTGTCACCCTACTCACACAACTACAACCCGTAGGAGATACTCGCTGATGACCGAGCCCGCCACGTCCGACCGCCTCGTCGTCGAAACCGCAGGCCGTTCCGATGACGAGGTGATCGCTCGGTACGGGCGTTGGGGGATACGGGCGGCACGCGGCACCGTCGCCGGTGCGGTCACGGTGTTGGTAGTGGGCATTCCCACCGACATCATCGACACGCCGGTCTTCGGCCGTGAGGTGCCGGTGCGGGCGTGGGAGCTTCCAGTTCTGCTGGCCACTGCCCTGTTGACCGCACTGTGGTTCGGGATCGACAAACCCGCGCGGGTCGAGCGGACCGGCACACCCGCCGCTCTCGGTGTCGTACTGACCTTCTTCGCCGTCGGGTGTCCGGTGTGCAACAAGCTGGTACTTCTCGCGCTCGGCACCTCGGGTGCACTGGGGTTGTGGGCACCGATACAACCCATCCTCGCCGGGGTGTCCCTGGCGATGCTGACGGCAGCGGTGATCGTCCGATGGCGCAAACGCGACTGCACCTCCGCGTCCTGCGCAGTATGACCGAGCACCTGCTCACCCGCGCACCGACCATCGCGTGACCGACACCCGAACCGATCGAAAGGAACCGAACGAACTATGACCGAATTGGCCATCGGTACCCGAGTGGACATGCCGTTCGAGGAAACTGTCGACGCAACCCGTGAGGCACTCGCCGAACAAGGGTTCGGAGTGCTCACCGAGATCGACATGCAGTCGACGTTGAAGAGCAAGATCGACGCCGACATCGAACGCTACGTCATTCTCGGCGCGTGCAATCCGCAGTTGGCGAAGGCTGCGATCGACACTGATCGGCAGGTGGGGTTGCTGCTGCCGTGCAACGTGGTGGTGCGAGCCGACGGCAGCAGCACCATCGTCGAAGCGATGAACCCCCAGGTGATGGTGGGGCTCTCGGATGCAGCGGGCCTGGCCGAGGTCGCCGACCGGGCCACAGCACTGCTGCAGAGCGCGATCATGGCACTCGGCGGAGACAGCACCACCACGTAGATGGGTGCGCACCGTATCGGCAGAGCGGCGGCGGCGATCGGGACCGTTGCACTGTGCGCCGTCGCGGTGGTGTCGGGATGCAGTTCCTCGCCTGCTCGAGAGGCCACGGGCACTGATCCGGCGGCGCACCCGTCGTCGCCGTCCGCGCCGCCCGCGGGCTTCGGAGACACGGCATTGTGGTCGATCCCGTTCTTGTCGCAGCCGAAGATCGTCAAGGACGGGTTCGTCGGAGTCGTCGACTCCTCGGACGCATCCGGTTCGCACCGGGTGCAGGTACTCGACGACACCGGCACACCACGGTTCGGCGTGGACGTACCCGCCGATCGCGACAAGTTCGCGGTGACCAGCACACACAACCGTGAGCTGTTGATCACCGAGGACATCGATGATCCCGGTTCGGGTGCACCGGCCACGATGACCGCCCGCGATACCCGCACCGGCGACCTCGTATGGGGTCCGGTCTCCACTGCAGGCTGCCTGACCGGGTCCGGGCTGCTGATCGACGCCGACTGCTCGCAGACAGCAAAGCCCGCGGCCGTGGCCGCCATCTCGGCAACCGACGGACACCGCACCGACCTGACGGGTGCGATCTCCGAATCCGGTGGATACGCGGTCACCGTCGACGGCGACACAGCGCGCATCGTGACCGCCGACACCGGCAACACCGCCTGGTCCACCGACACCCTCACCCCGCCCCCCGCAGCGATCCCCGGGACCGCACGATTCGTCGCCACCGCCGGCAATGCAGTGGTCGTGGCATGGACGATCCCGACCCGTCCCGAACCGATCCAGGCGGTCTATCGACTCTCCGATGCCGAGATCCGATGGATCAGCGGTAGCCGCAGTCCGATGGTGGTGACCGCCGACAGCAGTAGCGGGGCGACGATGATCACCACCGCAGACCTCACCGACGACGGCATCGCTGTCCTGTTCGAGCAATACGGCACCCGAGGTTTCACCGCCGATCAATTTCCCGGTGCCGACCGCTTCGCTCTGGTCGGCGGCGTCGTCTACGGCGCGTCGGACTCGGGGGTGACTGCCATCGATGCGACCTCCGGCCGCGTCACCGGTACATCACCGAGTGCCGCACCGACAGCAGTGACCTCGAACGGTGTCGCATTGGCCCAGAGCAGCGACGGGTACACCGCGTTCAAGGTGATCCCCCATTTCTGAGCTGCCCGCCCGCGCGCCCTGTTCAGGACGTCTTGGGTCGACCTCGAAGATCGACGGAGAACAGCGGGCCGAGCAGACACACGTTGATCACCCCGGTCAGAACGAAGACGCCGCCGATCACTCCCACCACGATGCCCCCGACACCGCCGAGTGCGACGGCGACCACGATCAGAGCGATTCCCACGACGATGCGCGGTGCGCGTCCGGCAGTACTGCGCATGAATTCGACGAACGACATGATGATTCCAGTTCTGTAGAGGGACTTTCACTGTTGGACGGGCGAGAACGCCGAAGTGGACCAATCCGCGGCTCCTCGCGCGAACAGCCCAGCCCCGACCTCGACAGCGCGGCATACGACGAGCGCTTCGCGCGCGATCTGATCGACCAGGGCACGACTCTTCGTCGCTTCGCAGCCGCGATAACACGATCACCGGCCGATACCGACGATCTGGTGCAGGACGTCCTCGAACGCGCGTGGCGCAACCGGAGAACGTTTCGATCCGAATCGGCGCTCTCGACGTGGCTGTATCGAATCGCGATCAATCGTGCCCGCGATGTGGCCGCACGCGCGGAGAATCAGCGCACCGAACCGTCGGGCACGGGCGACATCGATGGACCGATCAGCGACCTCGAGCATCCCGAGACGGTGGCGCAGGCGCTCAGCGATCGGTCCACGGTGCGAGCGGCGCTGGCGACGTTGACCGTCGAGGATCGAATGGTCCTGGCACTGCACGACGGCGAGGGCTGGACGGCGACACAGATCGGTGCGGTCGGCGCGCTCACCACCGCGGCGGTGTACAAGCGCATCCACCGCGCACGGGTGAAGCTGCTACGCGCCCTCGACAACGGTCCCGCACACCCGCGAAACGACTCCCAGGCGTGCCGGCGCACACTCGCCGCGGCATCGGACTACCTGGACGGGCGTCTCGATGTCGACGCCTCGGCCCGCATCGATACGCACCTGCGGCAGTGTCGCCGGTGCCCACCCATCGCACAGGCCCTGATCGGTATCAAGACCGCACTCGGCCTGCGGCCGTGGACCAGCGCGGTACCCGAACAGTTCGTCTGCGACGTCGCCCACTTGGGCGGACCCCGCCCACCGCGATGACCGATCATCCCCGACACCCAGAATCAGATACCCCATAGGGTATATTGGGAAGTGAATTATCGACCGAAGGAGAGACTCATGTGCAGGGCTGTCACGTGCAAGAAATGCGGAAAAACGACCTGGGCGGGATGTGGTCAACACGTCGATCAGGTGATGCGGGGCGTTCCGGCGTCCAATCGCTGCAAGGGGCACGACTCCGATCCGAAGTCACCGGGATTGTTCTCCCGCATGTTCTCCAAGAAGTAGATCGCGGTCCGCAGCCCTGATCCTGCCAGGGCTGCGACCCGAGTCACATTTCTTCGCGATCTCGGTTGTCGCGGTCCCGGTCTTCGTGGTCTCGCCTGTCGCGGCGTCGACCGGTCGGACCGTGCATGCGCAGGTCCGCATCGTAGTGAACGAACAGCCCCCACCCGATCAGGTGCAACACCACGACCACACTCGCCATCGCCGGCAAGCGGGGGCTCCGTCGCGGGACAATCGATGTCACGCAGGCACACTCACGTCGGCCACCGGCGCAGCCAGCCGTCCGGAGGGCAGTCGAGGGTAGTTGCGATCGACGTCTGCGACCCCGGATTTGCGCCGCCGCGGGGTGCGGGCGAGGTTGCTCGATCAGCAACGCCCGTTCCCGGAGGTATCGTCGCCGATGCTCGGACCGACCCCGACCAAGGTCAACGACCGACGATGATGAGGATCGACCCACACCGAGATAGTGGCACCGGTCACCAGTGCGCGGACGGTCGACCGTTCTGCACGCACATCGCACCGGTACGTTCCGGACCCGGGCACCGTCACTTCCAGTTCCACCCGTCGTGAATCGATGTCGATGCTCAGGACCACCGCCCACCCTTCGACGATGTCGTCCTCTCGCTCCGCCGCCGTGTCGCGGACCGGAGACACCGCTGCAGGATGCAGCGGTGTGCGGGCTGCGAACATCATCGCCGCCATCAGCAGCACCGCGAAGCCGGCCACCACGGCAGCGGTGACAGCGGTCGCCGACCCGGGTGAGAGTCGAGGGACGAGGAAGGTGAACACCAGTATCAGCGCGAGCACGTAGAACCCCATGGCGACCGCGATCGCGTACGACACTCGCCCCGGTACCAGGACAGCGGCACCTGTCGAGCGCAGTCTCCGCGTGCTCGTCACCGTCTGTCCTCTGGGGTCCCGCTGGCGGTGCCCTCTTCGACGCCGTCGGCGATGATTTCGGAGGGTGCCCGCACGTCGGCGGTGTGGCCCGTCAGCCCGACGTGGGCTTCGGTGCGCATGCGCTCGACCATGTGAGGGTAGTGCAGCTCGAACGCCGGCCGCTCGGAGCGAATCCGGGGTATTTCGGTGAAATTGTGGCGGGGCGGTGGGCAGGTGGTGGCCCATTCGAGAGAGTTGCCGTAGCCCCACGGATCGTCGACGGTGGCGACCTCGCCGTATCGGTAGGACTTGAACACGTTCCACACGAACGGCAGCGTGGACAGCCCGAGGATGAACGCTCCGATCGAGGAGATCAGGTTCAAGGTGGTGAATCCGTCGGAGGGCAGGTAGTCGGCGTATCGGCGCGGCATCCCTTCGTTGCCGAGCCAGTGCTGGACCAGGAACGTCATGTGGAACCCGACGAACGTCGTCCAGAAGTGCCACTTGCCGAGGCGTTCGTCGAGCATGCGTCCGGTGATCTTGGGAAACCAGAAGTACACCCCGGCGTAGGTGGCGAAGACGATGGTCCCGAACAGCACGTAGTGGAAGTGCGCCACCACGAAATAGGTGTCGGTGACGTGGAAATCGATCGGGGGGCTGGCCAGCAGCACACCGGTCAGTCCGCCGAACAGGAACGTGATCAGAAATCCGATGCTGAACAGCATCGGGGTTTCCAGGGTGACCTGTCCTCGCCACATGGTGCCGATCCAGTTGAACAACTTCACCCCGGTCGGCACGGCGATGAGGAAGGACATGAACGAAAAGAACGGCAGCAGAACAGCTCCGGTGGCGTACATGTGGTGCGCCCACACCGTGATCGAGAGCGCTGCGATGCCGAGGGTGGCGAAGATCAGACCCTTGTAGCCGAAGATGGGTTTGCGGCTGAAGACCGGAAAGATTTCGGAGACGATGCCGAAGAACGGGAGCGCGACGATGTAGACCTCGGGATGGCCGAAGAACCAGAACAGGTGCTGCCAGAGCACCGCTCCCCCGGTCGCCGGGTCGAACACGTGACCATCGAAGTGTCGATCGAAGGCCAGCCCGGCCAACGCGGCCGCGAAGGTCGGGAACGCCAGCAGTACCAGCACCGAGGTCACGAGCATGTTCCAGGTGAAGACCGGCATCCGGAACATAGTCATGCCGGGTGCGCGCAGGCACACCACGGTGGTGATGAAGTTGACCGCACCCAAGATCGTGCCCAAGCCGGACAGGATCAGGCCCAGTACCCACAGGTCGGCACCGACACCGGGGGAATGCAGTGCGCTCGTCAGCGGCGTATAGGCGGTCCACCCGAAGTCCGCGGCACCTCCCGGGGTGATGAACCCGGCGAGCACGATCAGCGATCCGAAGACATACAGCCAGTACGCGAACGCGTTGAGTCGCGGGAACGCGACGTCGGGTGCCCCGATCTGCAGCGGCAGAATGTAATTGGCGAATCCGTATGCGACAGGGACGGCGTAGAGCAGCAGCATGATCGTGCCGTGCATGGTGAAGAGCTGGTTGTACTGTTCGTTGGACAGGAACTGCAACCCCGGTACGGCGAGTTCGGTGCGCATGAGCAGCGCCATCAACCCGCCGATGAGGAAGAGCCCGAACGAGGTGACCAGATACATCTTGCCGATCGTCTTGTGATCGGTGGTGGTCACCAGCTGGAACAGCGTCGAGCCCTTCGGCTCGTGACGCATCGGATACGGCCTGGCCGCCTCAGGGCGGGGAATCAGTGCGGTCATCGACGATCTCCTCGATCCAGGTGTGCGATGCGCCGCATTTGCGTGCGCAGAAATAGGCTGTGATGCACAACGATGTGCGTTACAGGGCCATGGAGGCCTGGACGGTGACGTAGACGGCCACGGCGAGCAACAGGGCGGCGAAGCTACGGGTGAGTGTGGTGGCAGTGACTTTGTCGCTGATGACTTTTCCTGCGAACGAGCCTGCAATTGCCGCGAGGGTGAACGGTACGACAATCTCCCACGGGATGGCGGCACCCGTGCCGAGGCGTTCGATGAAGGCCCCCGCGCTGGTGATGGAGATGATCACCAGTGACGTTCCGACCGCGACGGGCATCGAGTAGCCCAGTGCCAGAACCAGAGCGGGGACGATGAGGAAGCCGCCACCCACTCCCAGAAAACCCGTGAGGAAGCCGACGACGAGCGCGGAGGCGACCAGCTTGACTACCTGCGACGCGGTGATCTTCACTTTTGCGGGCTTGGTGGCGACCGCGACGGCGCTCGGGCGTGTTCCCGGGGTCTCGGCCGGGTTCGGTGTCGGCAGGTCCGTATCGTGTCCGCGCCTGGTGCGGCGCAGCATCGCGCCGGCGGCGACGATCATCAGTGCCGCGAACGCGAGCAGCAAGATCTGCGGGTCGACCGATCGGTTGAGGATCGATCCACCGAAGGCGGTGACCGAGCCCAGGATTCCGAACACTGCCGCTGCCCGCCACCGAACGTGCAGTGCTCGCGCATGGCTGACGGCCGCGATGATCGAGGTGATTCCGACGATGATCAGCGAGGCGCTCGTTGCCGATTGCGGTTCGACCGCCAGGAGATACACCAGGGCAGGAACAGTCAGTATCGATCCCCCACCACCGAGTGCGCCGAGGGAGAGCCCGATGAGAATCCCTGCGGCGACTGCGATCGCGAGGGTGGCGATCATGTCAGATCACTGCGCCGGGGGTGCCGTCATCGCGGACCACAGGGCGGCCGTCTTCGTGCCACGCTTTCATTCCGCCCGACAGATTGTGCGCTGTGCGACCGGCATCAGTGAGGGCCGCGACAGCTTTGCTCGACCGAGCGCCCGAGCGGCACACCACGACCAATTTCTGATCAGGAGGGTAGGCAGCAGGATCGAGATCGCCGAGGCGTACATGGACGGCGTCCGGGGCGTGGCCGGCTGCCCATTCGTCGTCCTCGCGGACATCGATCAGGATGGCTCCTGATTCGGCGATCAGTGCGTGTGCGGCGGCCGGATCGGCTTCCGGTGGTGCTTCAGTCATGAACAACGCTCCTTGGATCAGTGGGTGCTTACAGGGCGTGCAGCGGCGTGGCCGGCACGAAGCGATAGCCCTCGCTCGGTGAGAACGTGGCCGAGACGGTGAACCGATCTCCTCGAATCACTGTGTGCCGCAACTCCACCGGCCGGGAATTCATGCAGCCCAAGCGGCGGATCGACAGCGCGGCGGTCTTCGAATCGAGTTCGAGTGCTGCCGCATCCTCCGGATCCGGGACGACGGCAGTGACGTCCTCGCGGCCACCGGTCAGGCGGATGCCGCAGCGTTTCTCGAGCTCGATGTACAGAGCCGTGTGAGTGAAGTCCGCATCCAGGAGGTCGCGTGCCAGATCCCCCGGCAACCAGGCATAGTCGAGCGCCAACGGCATGGTCCCTGCCATACGGATGCGCTCCAGGTAGAGCAGCGGAGCCTTGGGACCGACCTGCAAGGTAGCGGCCACCGCGGGGTCGGTCCGCAGTTCGAGTGCACGCACCACGCTGTGCTGAGCAACACCCGTGGCTTCCACAGCAGCGAAGAGACTGTAGAGCGCACCGAGTGGCTGCTCGATCACCGGCGGAGCCGCCAACCGAGAAGGCCGGCCACGCTCTGCAATCAGGATTCCTTCGTTCCGCAGGTGCCGCAGGGCCTCGCGGGTGGTGTGACGGCTGACGCCGTAGCTCGTCGTCAACGCATGCTCGCCCGGGAACTCGGAGCCGGCGAATTCGTCGTCACCGATTCGGCGGACCAGATCGGCATGCAGTTGCGCCCACAGCGGCATCGCACTGGAGCGGTCGAGCGCGGCACTGCGATCTGGTTCAACCATCAGAGGCCCTCCTGTCGATCTGTGTCGGAATCCGAATTCGAGCCGCCTGCTGCTGACCCTCGGGGCCACTGTACAACAAATGTACGTACATCCGTACGGACGGCGGTGATGCTCCCTACGCGTCGAAGCGATGTCGACCGAGGATCTCGGGGACCGCAGCTCCCCCGTCCCCCGACGGACCATCCGTCGGCGTCGTCGACACGCAACGAGACGACCCTCGCATCGAGAAAAGTTCTCGCCGAGCACGAACGAGCTCCTGGTGGAGATCGCGCCGAACCTGGCGAATCCGTCGGCGCAGCGACGCGGCATCACCTCGCTTCCCAGTCGGGTACCGGATCGGGAGTGTCGCCCCGGGGTCTGCTCTACCGCAGGTGGCAACGAGCCGACAGGGCGAGCACAGGACCGAACCGGCGGCGGACAGCACGACCGCCCCCGATTCGGGCGTGTTCGATCAGACTGTTTCGAGCTTGCGCTCGGCCCAGGCGGCGTAACTGCCCTCGAGTTCGACAACTCGGTAGCCGGCGCGGCGCAGGGCGCTGGCTGCGACCGCGTTACGGACGCCACTCTGGCAATAGGTCACGATCGGTCCGCCCGTGGGCAGTCCGTCGAGGTTCCACAGCAATCGGCCGCCGCTGAGCTGTTCGGAGCCAGGTATGTGGCCGTCGGCGTGTTCGGTTTTGTTGCGCACGTCCAGCACCATTGCCGAGTCGAACGAATCCAGCTCGTCCGCACCGATTGTCTCGGGTGTCGTCATGGGGAGTCCTCGTAGACTTGTGACGTACCCGGTCACCGTATCGATGCCGACCCGCAGCAGGTGATCACGGAGCTCGTCGGCGACAGTGCGGTCCTCGGCGAGCACCACCAGTGGAGTGTCCTCTCGCTCGGGGTCGTAGACCCAGGCACCGAACGAGGCTGCCTTGCCGATGCCGGGGATGTTGAGCGCTCCGGGGACAGCGCCGCCGTGCACCTCATCGTGGCCGCGGGTGTCGAGGAGGACGACCTCGTCGGAGTCGAGAGCGCGTGCCAAGTCTGCGGAGTCGTACTCGTGCAGCGGAGAGAGTGGCCCGAGAACGACCGGGCCCTGCTTGTTCTGACGCTTCATCCGGCCGAAATAGGCGTGTGCATCCGGTTGGCCGTCGAGCATCTCATCGACGAAGCCCTGCTCGTCGTCGCGCTCGACATACCCGGCCCACCAAGCGAAACGGCGTTCGTAGCCGACGCTGGTCGACGGGAGCGCGCCGAGAGCTTTTCCGCAGGCACTGCCCGAACCGTGACCCGGAAAGACCTGGATATGGTCCGGCTGCGTGACAAACGATCGCTTCAGGCTGCGGAAGATCTGTTTGGCACCCTCGAACCGGGTGTCGACACCGTCTGCAGCTTCGTCGAGTAGGTCCGGTCGGCCGAGATCGCCGGCAAAGACGAAGTCGCCCGTCAACATGTATCCCGGAGCATCGGCGAAGGCACCGTCGGTCACCAGGAACGAGAGGTGCTCCGGGGTATGACCGGGCGTGTGAACGGCTTGCACGGTGATGTTACCCAGAGCCAGCGTGTCACCATCGTGGAGGCGTTCGGCCTCGAAGCCGTACTGCCAGTCGTCGCCGCCCTCTCCTGAGACGTAGGTGACCGCCCCGGTGGCCTCGGCTAGCTCGCGAGTGCCGGACAGGTAGTCGGCATGGATGTGGGTCTCGGTCACGGCGGTGATGGTCATGCCATGCCGAGCGGCCAGGTCCAGATACACACCGATGTCGCGGCGGGCGTCGACCACCACTGCCTCCCCCTTGGCCTGACAGCCGATGAAGTATCCGGCTTGGGCGAGGTCTTCGTCGTAGATGCGTTCGAGAAGCATCGAAATCTCCTTGTCGATCGTGGCGGCGTTCGTACAGGTGTCAAGATTCATGGTACCCCGTGGGGTATTTTCAAGAGGTCCTGTGCGGCGAGGCGCACGCTCCCGATCTCACGGGGTGGAGGTGGATTGGGTCGGCATACCAACGAACACCCAGGGGCGTGGGAACCGGCCGATCCAGCGAGGCGCGACGACTCACAGCGGCACCGCAGCGGTTGCCGACCATCACGTCCTCCTCAGTCGTCCGGCACTCGCCGACTCGGGATGGACGAGGAAACTTCATTCGTCCCGAGTGTGGCGTTTGCCGGAATCGGCGACTAGCCTCATCCATAATGTACGTACATCCGGACGATCAATCAAGGAGAGGGCAACGTACACCTCGGCACGTGTCCTTGCACCACCTGCTCGAACGCCGGAATGACCTTCCAGCACGACTGCTGTGGATGCAGTGCACCTGGCCTCAGTGACCACCAATGTCGTGACCACTCAGCTCGCGCCACACCGACGTCGAGCTGAACCACCCCGGCACCAACCGAAATCGAGACAGCTCACCGAGCTCGTGTCTCGAACAGGAGGACCACATGTCCGCGCACACCATCGACCACAAAGTCGCGATCATCGGCGGAGGCAACGCCGGTATTTCGCTCGCGGCACGTCTGCGGCGAGCAGGAATGACCGACATCGGCATCATCGAGCCGGCAGAGACCCACTATTACCAACCTTTGTGGACGCTCGTCGGTGGAGGCCGCGCCCCGGCCGCGGAAAGTGCGCGTAGCGAGGCGTCGGTGATGCCCCAGGGCGTCGGCTGGATCAAGGATCGCGCCGAGGGGGTCGACCCGGATGCCCAGACGGTCAGCACCTCCTCGGGAACTACGATCCATTACGACCACCTGGTGGTGTGCCCCGGCATCCAGCTCGACTGGGATTCGGTGCCCGGCATGGCCGAATCGATCGACACCCCGCAGGTCTCGAGCAACTACCGCTACGATCTCGCGCCCAAGACGTGGCAGATGATTCAGAAGATGCGGTCGGGCACCGCAGTGTTCACGATGCCGTCCGGCCCCATCAAATGCGCGGGTGCCCCGCAGAAGATCGCGTACCTCGCGGCCGACTACTGGCGAGAGCAGGGCGTGCTCGACGCCATCCGAGTTGTCCTCGTCCTGCCCACACCCGGAATGTTCGGGGTACCGGTGTTCGCCGAGGAGCTCGAACGAGTCGTGGCGCGCTACGGCATCGAGGTGCGCAAGAACAGCGAAGTCACCGCCGTCGACCCGGACGGCCGATCGGTGACGATCACTGATAACAGCGCAGGTACCACCGACGAGCTACCCTACGACCTGCTCCACGTCGTACCGCGCCAATCCGCACCGGACTGGATCAAGGCCAGCCCCATAGCGGACCCCGAGAATCCAGCCGGATACGTCCAGATCGACAAGAACACACTGCGACACAACAGGTTCGACAACATCTTCGCCCTCGGTGACGCCGGATCGTCACCGAACTCCAAGACCGGTGCCGCCATCCGCAAGCAAGCACCCGTGGTTGCCGAGAACCTGCAGGCGAGCATCGCCGGCCGTCCACTGACCGCACAGTACGGCGGGTACGCCTCCTGCCCCTTGACCACCTCTCGCAAGACGATGCTTCTGGCCGAGTTCGACTACACGATGCAGCCGGCTCCCTCGATACCGCTGATCGACACCACCCGCGAACGCCGCGACATGTGGTTCCTCAAGAGACGCGGACTGCCGGCGTTGTATTGGAATGCCATTCTCACCGGCCGAGCGTGAACGGTCGACCGCCGCACAGTTACGACCGCGAGGGCGACCTGAGCCACTACCGGTCGGTGTTCGAGGCCATCGAACGACGCGTGATACCGGAGGTGGTGATCACCCGGCTCACCCCGTATCTGTTCGTTCTGGTGTCGGCGGCCGTGCTCGGAATGGCGCTTCCGCACACCGGCGGCGCACACGGGTACGACGTTCTTCTGCGCACCGAAAGCGCCGACGCGGAGTCAGCGGGCGTGTTGGCGACGCTGTTCACCGCATTCACTCTCACGTTCACCGTCGTAGCGGCCTCGATCGCGCGACTGGTTCGGCGGTTTCGGTGGGCTGCTCTGGCTTTGGCGGGCAACGGTGTCACCACGGTGTTCGGTGTGCTTGCGATCTGGGCGCGTCAGTCACTGGCACCGACCGCGACGGTGGCAGGTCCATCGATCGGACTGTATCTGGGTGCGGTGGCCGCGTTGCTCTCCACTGTTCTCTGGGCACGTGTGGTGTTCACCCGCCCGGACGAGCAGCCCGGTCCAGCGCGCAGGAGCTGACACGTCGCGGGCCCGATCACCCCACCTCGAACCGAATACCCTGCCTCGCTCCGATCACCCCCGTGCATCGATGCGGGGGTGATCGGACCGTTGTCAGGCGAGGGCGAGAAACAGCTTCTCGAGCTCGGCCTCGGTCATCTTCTCGCCCGTCTCCGCGCCCGTGATGCACTCACGGAGTCCGGTGGCCACGATCTTGAAGCCCGCCCGATCGAGAGCCTTCGATACCGCGGCCAGCTGGGTGACGACATCCTTGCAGTCCCGACCGCTCTCGATCATGGCAATCACTCCTGCAAGCTGACCCTGCGCACGCCGCAGACGGTTCAATACCAATGCGATGCTTTCGGTGTCACCGGTCATGTCGTTCAGTCCTTCGTTCGATGAAGCTCCAGTTTACCCCTAGGGGTAAGAGTGGTCGTGGTGGCCGACACCGGACGGTATCGGCCACCACTGTGTTGCTCGAGATTGCTGACACTCAGCTGTGCGAGAAGCCGATCTTGGGTAGTACTGCTCGTAACCACGTGGGTGACCACCATGCGGCGTGGCCGGTCAACCGCAACAACACCGGCAGCAGAACCAGGCGGATGAGTATCGCGTCCAGCAGTACGGCGACGCCGAGGATGATTCCCATCTCCTTGGGTGGCAGTGGTTCGGCGAGCGCGAACGAGAAGAACACCGCGATCATCACCGCGGCAGCCGCGAAGATAACCCGACCCGAATGCGCCATTCCGTCGACCTGAGAACCGTGCGGATCACCGGTGTTCTCGTAGTGTTCCTTGACGCTCGACAGCAGAAACACCGTGTAGTCCATCGCGATTGCGAAGATCATCGCGAAGAAGAACACCGGTCCCCAGCCGTTCAGGAATCCTTGCGGGGTGAATCCGAGTAGCGACGAGCCGTGACCGTCCTGGAAGATCAGCTTCGCCACACCGAAGGCCGCTCCGGTGGACAGCAGGCTGACCACGGTCCCCAGCAGGGCGATCAGCGGTGCCTGCAGTGCGATCAGCAGCAGCAGGAATCCGAGTACGAGGATCACCGACACCACGATCGGCAGATACTCGTTCAACGCGGTCTGCAGGTCCAGGTTCTCCGCGGGTGCACCGCCGACGATCGCTCCCTCGGGCAGCTCGGCACGCAACGCGTCGAGTGTGGTCTCGAGTGCGGGGTCCGACGGGTCCACGTTCGGGATGGCCTGCAGCATGACGAAGTCGGATCCGTCCATGGCGGGCATGGGCGGCGTCACCATCGATACGCCGTCGACGCTCGCTGCGATCTGTGCGGTCTGCTCCGCCTCCGATGTGGGGGCGATGATCTGCAGCATTCCTGGTGCACCTTCACCCATCTGCGCCTGCACCAGTTCGTAGCCCTGCCGGACCGGAGCGTCCTCGGGCACAACCGAAATGGACGGCATGGCGACCTTCAGGCCCAGTGCCGGAATCGACAGCGCCACCAGAATCAACAGCGAGCCGATGGCGAACGGCCACGGATGCTTGTGCAGCAGCTGACCCCAGGACGCGAATTTCGGCGAACGGTGCACCTGTCGCTTCGCGTACGGGAGGGACCCGGCATTGACCTTGGCTCCGAGTTTGCCCAGAACTGCGGGGAGCAGTGTGAGGGTGGCCGCGAGGACGAACACCACCGCGAGCATGATGCCCACCGCCATCGTGCGCACAGCAGGTGCCGGTACCAGAAGCACGGCAGACAAGCTGATCAGCACGGTCAGACCGGACAGCAGGACTGCTTTGCCTGCCGTGTCCATCGTTTCTGCCACTGCACGCTGCGGGTCGATCCGTCCGGCGTCGATGGTCTTACGGAGCGCATCCCGGAATCGAACGACGAGGAAGAGCGCGTAGTCGATACCGAGCGCCAGCGCGAACATCATCGCAAAGTTCATGGCCCACACCGAGATCGGCGTGATTTCGTTCAGCAGAACCAAGCCACCCGCAGATGCCACCAGACCGGCCAGCGTCAACAGCAGGGGCAGACCTGCCGCGACGAGCGATCCGAACGCAAGCACCATGATCGCCAATGTGACCGGCCAGGAGATGATTTCGGCCTTGATCATCGCGTCGTGGTTGGCCTTGTTGAAGTCACTCCACAGCGCCGATGCTCCGGTCGGGTAGACCTCGATCGAGTCCGTGGAGGCTGCGGTCAAGTCACCCTTGAGATCGTCGACGGCCTTCACCATCTCGTCGGTCGTCCCGTTCGCTCCACCGATGAGGATTCCGGTGTGCCCGTCGGGGCTGATCGACATCCCCGGTTGCGGGGGGATCACCTCGGAAATCCGCGAGTCAGCGGCCAGAATGTCGGTGACCTCGGAAATGACAGCCGCAACAGCGGGATCCGTCACCTGCTCGGTGTCCGAGTGCACCACAACCTGTATCGCGGCAGAAGAGTTCCCGCCGAAGTGCTCCTGTGCGAGTTCGCGAACCTGGACCGACTCCGATCCATTGGCCTGCCAACCGGCACCGGCGAGAGAGCCGAACACCGACGGGGCAAACGCTCCCAATCCGATGATCACCACGAGCCACGCGGTCACCACCCACTTGAAATTGCCTGCCATGCGCGCACCGAAGCGCGCCAACGGCCCCCCGGTGATCCCTGGCGGCGAGCTGTCTGCAGAACTCTCGTCGGTTCGAACGTCCGTAGAACTCACATCATGTCCTTACTGGTCGGGATGATGGAGAAACCGTAACACAGTACCCCCAGGGGTATGGTGATACCATTCCTTCTACCCCCTAGGGTATGCACGAACGACCGCACCACACGCAGAGAAGCGAGGCTCTACCGCATGTCATGCACCGACACTCTCACCGGCCCCGGCGGACCGAGTATCGAACGCGCAGTCCCCGCGCTGGCGGGCACCATGATCCTCGCCAGCCTCGCCGCCGGTTCCCTTCACGACCGCCGCTGGCATGCCCTGACAGCATTCGTCGGCGGGAATCTGCTGCTGTACTCGGCAGTCGGATGGTGCCCGGCCAGCTTGGCAATGCGGCGGCTGGGGATGCGCCAGAGCACAATGACGCCGACCCGGTGAACCGCGACAGGACCCGCCCTACGCCGTGGCAGTGGGTCAGCTACGCCTTCGGCCGCACTCTTCCCTCGACCATGACGGACTGGGTGGCCAACGATCTGACGGGTGATCACGCCGTCGTTCGGCACCTGATTCGCGGCCAGGTTCCGTTTCTTCCCATCTACGCCGTGTTCATGTTCTTTCCGGGTGAGCTGTGGCTGCGTGGTTCCATGGTGCTTCTCGCGGTCCTGCTCTCGGTGTTCTTCACCGCCTCGTACATGGAAGAGAATCGGCAACGCCGCCTCGTACGGCACATGCTGCCGCGCGATCTGACGAACTCCCGCAAAGCGCAGGAATCGGAACTGGTCAAGAAGCGTTATCTCGCGGCGCACCCCGAGCCCGGGGCCTCACGCACCGCCGCGGCACCCATCGCTCCCGGCCGAGAGCACTGAGCGATGGTCGTCGATCCAACGCACCGTCTCGCCCGGTGGCAGCGATTCTGGGACAAGCAAGCGGCCGGTTACGACAAACACATGACCTTTCTCGACCGAGTCCTCTTCCGCGACACCAGGTCCTGGATCTGCAGTCGCGCCCGAGGCAAGGTTCTCGAGGTCGCAGTGGGAACTGGACTCAATCTCGAGCACTACCCGGCAGGGACGTCGTTGACCGGAATCGAGCTGAGCCCGGACATGCTCGCGCAGGCGCATACTCGGGCCGCCGGCGTCAGACCCGACGCTCGCCTAGCTCTCGGGGACGCTCACGCTCTGGATTTTCCCGATGCATCTTTCGACACCGTGGTGTGCACGTTCTCGCTCTGCGCCATCCCCTCCACGGACATCGCGCTCGCGGAAATGTCGCGAGTGCTGCGTCCAGGTGGAACGTTGCTCCTCGCCGATCACGTCGCCTCGTCGATCCGGCCGGTTCGATGGATCCGCTCCGCGTCGTCGAGTGCGGTGAGCGGTCGAACCGACTCCCGCAGGTGCCCCACATCCTCGATGGACGACTCGGTGGGTTCGTCGCTGCTTCCTGTCGATGCGGTCATCGCCTCACCATTCCTCGATGTCGCTGAAGACAGGCGTTGCGGTGCCGCCGTCCGCTCGAGGCTCCACCGGCGGGTGGATCGCCGGGATCGGTGCACACGCGGCGTCGCCGGTGAGATGCGTGCGGCGGGCACGGTTGCGCCGGGCTTTGCGGGTGGCTTTCTGCGAGCGGTCGGTGACCTCGCGCATCTGCTCGATCATCGAAAACAGTGCGCTCTCATCGACGTTCGACCGACCTTGTTCGCGGAGACGGGCGATAGCAGCTCTGTGCTCCCACAGTGTCACCGCGGGATGTGACATCGTCCGGTACGGCACCTCGACATAGCCGGCACCGTCTGGTTCGAGGACCCAGATTCTGCTCAAATCGCGTGGGTCACGTCGTATCACGAACCGCCCCAGGTCCTCTCGCCGCGCAACCCACGGTTTGAGCGCGTTCGAGAAGTAGTGCACGTGATCGAGAACGAAGCCCGTGCGCGTCAGACGTCGCCGGATGACGGGAAGAAAGTCCACCAGGAACGCGGTTTCGCCGAGCACCACACGAGGGGCGTGACCAACTGCGGCGACCTCGCCGGCCCACACGGCGGCCGGAGTGTTCCCGATCCCTGTGTGAACGCTCACGTGATACGCGGCTATGGCCAGGACCAGCCAGCGCTCCAACTCACGCAATGTCAACGCCGCGTGCTTGTCCGAGTCGTAACTTCCTCGGTCCGCTGGGTTCGAGAAGGTGGTCCCAGGCAGCTCGTGCACCGCCGTCATCGCCGTTCCGATGATGCGTTCGACGATCCCGCCGTAGTGCGGTCGGCCCGGAGGACGGTATTCGAGTGTGATGGCGTGCTGGGCGCATCCGCGGCGCAGCGCTTCGCTTTTGAACTCGGAGGCGTTGTCGAGATACAACTGTTTCGGCTTCCCTGCCATCGGCCACTGCACCTGCTCCGCGAGCTTGCACGCCTCCAGCCATGTCTGCTTCTCGCAGCAGACGCGTTCCAGGCACAACCCGACCGATATCGACGACGGCGGCTCCAGAGTGACGACGAACCCGAGTACGGAACGGCTGAAGACATCAATGGCGATCGTCAGGTAGGGGCGGCCGATCGGTTGCCGCTCGTACTCGTCAACGACCATCAGATCAACGACGGTGTGGTCGATCTGGACCTGATCGAGAATCCCGGAAACCGTCGGTGGACTGTCGCCGGCGGACTGACGTGGGCGGGCGGCATCGGGTCCTCCACGTGACCTGGCCACCGATGCCGGATGGAGCGCGGCGATACGCGCGGTGACGGTATTTCTGGCCGGCACTGGCAGACCCGCGCGGTGGCACGCCAGTGCTATACGTCGGTGCAGCGCAGCGACACTCAGCTTCTGGCGGTGAAGAAAATAGCGGGTAAGATGATCGCCGATCACTTCCTCGACCTCAGCCGTCACTCGGCTGCGGCCACGCCCTCCCGACGAGACCTTCGTCAGAAGATCGGTGACTGTCCCCGTCCCGTTCCTGAGCCTGCCGACCAACGTGTAGACCTGCCGCCTGGACAATCCCAACCGTTGCGCGGCATCGTCGACCGCTTCCGAACGCACCGGATGCATCTCCAGCAAGGGAGCCAGGACAGCGAAACGGGCCTCAGCCTGAGACCACCGCTCCCCCGACGCTGTCAGCACACCGGTCTCCACGACGTCGAGCTTGTCGGGGTCCATCACAAGCCTCCCTGTCACCGAGAGCCGAGCGTGCGACCGTGCACCGCACTTCTGACATCAGAATGTCAGAAGACACGTGCACTCACCCTCGAAACGCCTGCAACGAGTGCAGCCGTCTTCTGAAGTTGACAACTGCTGTACCGAAAGGGCACATCTCATGAGCACATCGACAGTGATCGTCTCCGGAATGACGTGTGGGCACTGCGCGGCGTCGGTGCGTGAAGAAGTCGGCGCACTGGCCGGCGTAACTGACGTCGAGGTCGACGTGGCCAGCGGGCGAGTCACCATCTCCAGCTCGGCCCCGATCGAGGCCGACGCGATCCGCGGCGCGATCGAAGAGGCCGGGTACCACCTGGCGCAGTAGCCGACGAGGGGCTGAAGTGTCTGCCCCACTGGCGACTTCAGCCTCTCCCGGGCGGCGTGGGTGTCGCCACCACCGATGACAGGAATCCAGCGATGAATGTTCCAACCAAGCTCGGCGTCTTCGCTGCGGCTCTGCTGATAGTTTTCGCCGCGGCCTATGCCATCGCCGCTGGTGTTGCTCCCGACAGGGCGTCGACCTCCCCGGCTGAGTCCGCCCATGCCGATCACAATGCTGCACCACAGTCGCGAACATCCGCCTCGTCTCCGGGGGCCGATCAGGTTCGCGGAGTTTCGATGGCAGCAGCCGGCTTCATCCTGGGGAATGTGGTGGCACCCCATGCGTCCGGGGTGCAGGCTCCATTGAGCTTTGAGATCCTCGATGCCGCCGGGGCCGCGGTCACCGACTTCGCCACCGAGCACGACAAGCAGCTGCACCTGATCGTCGTCCGCGCGGATGGCACCCACTTCCGACACGTGCACCCCACTCTCTCGCCCGAAGGGCGCTGGACGCTGCCCTGGCAGTGGGCGACGGGAGGCAGCTACCGGATCTACGCCGACTTCGTGCCCGCCGCCACCGGCCAACCCCTCACCCTCACCAGCACCGTCGAAGTCAGCGGTGACTACCAGCCGGCCCCACCCGCCGCCGAATCACGACAGTCATCCGTCGACGGGTTCGACATCGGGCTGGCCGGTCATCTGCGCGCGGGCGTCGAGTCCGAACTGACCGTCACCGTGCGCCGAGCAGGACAACCGGTCACCACCCTGCAGCCGTATCTGGGCGCTTTCGGTCACTTGGTGGCCCTGCGACAGGGTGACCTGGCCTACCTGCATGTTCACCCTGAGGGCGCGGCACCGACTGCCGGTCAACTCGCGGGACCACAGGTCCGCTTCGCCACCACCGCCCCCACCCCGGGCCGCTATCTGCTCTACCTCGACTTCCAGGTCGACGGCGCTGTGCATACCGCCACCTTCGTTCTCGACGTCCCCACCGGCGCCCCGGCCCCGACACCTGACTCCACGGCCCCCTCGGCCGATCCGCACGCCGGACACTAACTCGCTGACCAGCGCCACCCGGGGCATTGCGCCGAGGCATTCACCCAACGAGGAACTCCCCCATGACCACCTCAGCTCCGATCCACCCACCTGCGGCCACCGCCGAGCAGACAGGCGCCGTCGATATCGAACTCGCCGTGTCGGGCATGACGTGTGCATCGTGCGCGGCACGCATCGAACGCACACTGAACAAACTCGACGGAGTGAGCGCCTCGGTGAACTACGCCACCGAAAAAGCTCACGTCAGCGCACCCGCCGGTGTCGACCCACACCTGCTGATCGAGACCATCGAACAGGCCGGATACCACGCTGCGCTGCCCGCCACTCCCACCAAAGGTGCCGCCCCCGACGATGACCCTTCGGACGACGACGGGGAGCTCGTGGCCTTGCGTCACCGACTGATCGGTGCGGTGGTTCTCTCGGTACCGGTGATCGCGCTGGCAATGGTCCCGGCGTGGCAGTTCACCTACTGGCAGTGGGCGTCGTTGACGTTGGCCGCGCCAGTGATCGTGTGGGCGGCATGGCCGTTTCATCGCGCCGCGTTGCTCAACCTGCGCCACGGTGCGGCCACCATGGACACCCTCATCTCGGTCGGCACCACCGCGGCGCTGTTGTGGTCGTTGTATGCGTTGTTCTTCGGCACCGCCGGACAACCAGGCATGACCCACGGATTCACCCTGACGGTCAGCGCTTCTGACGGTGCAGGCAACATCTACCTTGAGGTAGCCGCGGGGGTCACGATGTTCGTCCTGGCCGGCCGATACTTCGAGAAGCGGTCCAAACGGCGCGCCGGTGCGGCGTTGCGGGCCTTGTTGGAGCTGGGCGCCAAAGACGTCACAGTGATCAGGGACGGCCACCAGCATCGGATCCCGATCGGCGAGCTCGCCATTGACGATGAGTTCAATGTGCGCCCCGGCGAGAAGATCGCCAGCGACGGTGTGGTGGTGTCCGGCACCTCGGCAGTCGATGCCAGCATGGTCACCGGCGAGTCGATGCCAGTCCAGGTCGCCCCCGCCGACACCGTGACCGGCGGAACGGTCAACGCCGGCGGGCACCTGCGGGTGCGGGCGACCCGCGTGGGAGCGGACACCCAACTCGCGCAAATGGCCGCGATGGTCGAACGCGCCCAGACCGGCAAAGCCCACGCCCAGCGACTGGCCGACCGGATCTCGAGCGTCTTCGTGCCGGTGGTCATCACCGTCGCCATCGCAGTCCTCGGCGCGTGGATCGGCGCCGGCTATCCCCTGCAAGCGGCGTTCACCGCCGCGGTCGCTGTGCTGATCATCGCCTGCCCCTGCGCTCTGGGACTGGCCACCCCGACCGCACTTCTGGTCGGTACCGGCCGCGGAGCCCAACTCGGCATCGTGATCAAAGGCCCCGAAGTCCTCGAATCCACCCGAACCATCGACACCGTTGTCCTCGACAAAACCGGCACGGTCACCACGGGACAGATGACACTCGTCCAGGTCACCACCTCCCCCACCACCACTCGCGCCGACGTGCTCGCCCTCGCTGGAGCGGTGGAAAACGCCTCCGAGCACCCCGTCGCGGCCGCCATCGCTGCTGGTGCAGCCGCCGAAGTCGGACAGCTCGACGAGGTCGACGACTTCCGCAACTTCGAAGGTCGAGGCGTGCGCGGCACGGTCCAGGGACGAGTTGTCACCGTCGGGCGTCCGACGCTGCTGGCCGAACACGACATCGCCGTGGATGACCCCCACCTCAACGAGGCGCAGACCGCCGCCGAAGAAGCCGGACAGACCGCCGTACTCGTCGCCTGGGACGGCCGCGCCCATGCGGTCCTGGCGGTCGCCGATGCGATCAAACCCACCAGCGCACACGCCATCGCCCGGCTCACCGCACTGGGTATGACGCCCATCCTGCTGACCGGCGACAACCAGACCGTCGCCGACACCGTCGCCGCTGAGGTCGGTATCGACACCGTCATCGCTAACGTCTTGCCGGCCGACAAAGCCGCCGTCATCACCGACCTGCAATCCGACGGCAAGGTTGTGGCCATGATCGGCGACGGCGTCAACGACGCCGCTGCCCTGGCCCACGCCGATCTCGGGCTGGCGATGGGCACCGGCACCGACGCCGCCATGCATGCCGCTGACATCACCCTGGTCCGCGGCGACCTCAACGCTGCCGCCGACGCGATCGCCTTGGCACGCACCACTCTGAAAACGATCAAAATGAACCTGTTCTGGGCATTCGCCTACAACGTCGCCGCGATACCGCTGGCCGCGCTGGGACTGCTCAACCCCATGCTGGCTGGGGCCGCCATGGCGTTGTCCAGCGTGTTCGTCGTCAGCAACAGCCTGCGGCTGCGCGCCTTCACCAGCCCGCCCCACTCATCGTCCACAGTTCCACCCACCAACCCCTCGACATATACCCCCCAGGGGTATAAGGTAGCGGCATGAACGAGCACTCTTCCCCTGAGCACGTCGGTCACGACGCCGCCGATGAACGCCACCACGGCCAACTCGCCGCAGCGTCACACAACCACCACGATCACCATGCTGAGCGCGCCCGCGCAGACCATGATCACGCTGGGCATGGGGGGCATGGTGATCACGTCGGGCAGTTCCGGCGGCTGTTCTGGATCATGCTGGCCCTGGCTGTGCCGGTCGTGGCCTTTTCGCCCATGTTCGCGATGCTCATCGGCTATGACCTACCCGATGGTGAAGTGTTGAAGTGGGTCTCACCGGTGCTGGGTACGGTGATGTACTGCTGGGGTGGGCGGCCGTTCCTGGTAGGCGCCTATTCAGAACTGCGGTCGCGTGCACCGGGAATGATGCTGTTGATCGCCTTGGCGATCACGGTGGCCTTCGTGGCGTCCTGGGGTGCGAGCATCGGTGTGTTGCACCACGAACTGGACTTCTGGTGGGAACTGGCGCTGCTCATCGTGATCATGCTGTTGGGGCATTGGATCGAGATGCGGTCGCTGGCCCAGACGACCTCGGCCCTGGACTCGCTGGCCGCGCTGCTGCCCGATGAGGCCGAACGCGTCGATGGCGACCAGATCACCACGGTTGCTCCCAGTGAGCTGCAGGTCGGAGATGTGGTGATCGTGCGCCCGGGGGCCAGCGTGCCGGCCGACGGTCGCGTCGTAGACGGCTCGGCCGAGCTCGATGAATCCATGGTCACCGGAGAATCGCGCACGGTGCGCCGCGGCATCGGCGATCAGGTGGTGGCCGGCACGGTGGCCACCGACTCGGGGCTGCGGGTCCAGATCACCGCCACCGGCGACGACACGGCGCTGGCCGGGATTCAGCGCCTGGTGGCAGACGCGCAGAACTCCACCTCCCGCGCCCAGCGGCTGGCCGATTCCGCTGCAGCGCTGCTGTTCTGGTTCGCGCTCGGCTCAGCGATCATCACCGCCATCGTGTGGACGGTCATCGGCCAACCCGACCAGGCGGTGATTCGAACCATCACCGTGCTGGTCATCGCCTGCCCGCACGCACTCGGCTTGGCTATCCCCCTGGTGGTGGCCATTGCCACCGAACGCGCCGCCCGCGGCGGCGTGCTGGTTAAAGACCGGTTGGCACTTGAGGCCATGCGCACTGTGGATGCGGTGCTGTTCGACAAGACCGGAACCCTGACCAAGGGTGAGCCCACGGTCATCAAGATCGCGGCCGCCGACGGCGTCGATGAGGACACCGTGCTCGCCCTGGCCGCCAGCGCCGAAGCCGACAGTGAGCACCCGTTGGCGCGAGCGATTGTCGCAGCTGCCGGAGACCGCGCGCGGCCGGTGCCGGCGGCCACCGACTTCACCTCGTCACCGGCGGTCGGTGTGACCGCTCGCGTCGAGGGCGCCACAGTGCGGGTGGGCGGGCCCCGCATGCTCGAGGAACAGGGCCATCAGGAACTGGCCATCGCTGATCGCTGGCGCGCCGACGGCGCAATCATCCTGCATGTCACCCGCGACACTGAGCTGATTGGAGCTCTCAAACTTGCTGATGAGGTGCGCGGGGAATCCCGCCAAGCCGTCGAGGTGCTGCACGCCCGCGGGGTCGAGGTTGTGATGATTACCGGCGACGCCGAAGCAGTGGCGCACACCGTCGCTCACGACCTCGGTATCGATCGGGTGTTCGCCGGTGTACGGCCGGAAGACAAAGCCAGCAAGGTGGCCGAACTGCAGCACGAAGGCCGCAAGGTGGCGATGGTGGGCGACGGCGTCAACGACGCCCCCGCCCTGGCCCAGGCCGATGTGGGCATCGCGATCGGGGCCGGCACCGACGTCGCGATCGCCTCGGCCGGGGTCATCCTCGCCAGCGACGACCCCCGCTCGGTGCTGTCGGTCATCGAGCTGTCGGACGCCAGCTACCGAAAAATGAAGCAGAACCTGTGGTGGGCAGCGGGATACAACCTGATCTCTGTACCGCTGGCCGCCGGAATTCTCGCGCCCATCGGGTTCGTCCTGCCGATGTCGGTCGGAGCGATTCTGATGTCAGCCTCGACGGTCGTGGTCGCACTCAACGCGCAACTGTTACGCCGACTCGACCTGCAGCCAGGCGCGAGTACAGTGCGTGGACTGCAGCACAACCGACCGAGATCCATTGAGAAGGTGAGTCCATGACCGCTGCGTCCGCACCGGGACAATCCTCCACCCCGGAAGAATCCTCTGCCTCGGAACACTCTTCCCACGGTTACATCAGCGATAAGGGCAAATACCTGGCCCGCCTCAAGCGCATCGAAGGCCAATCCCGAGGTATCCACCGGATGGTCGACGAGGAGCAGTACTGCATCGACATCCTGACCCAGATCTCGGCGCTGACCAAGGCACTGGAGGGGGTCGCGCTGGGCTTGCTCGACGACCACCTCACCCACTGCGTGCTCGATGCCGCCCACTCCGGCGGCGACGAGGCACAGGAGAAGATCGCTGAAGCCTCGGCGGCCATCGCTCGCCTCGTTCGTTCCTGACCCACCACACCGCGCTGGCTCGTCACAGGCGTCGTTCGCCGACCCACTGCGGCACCACCGGCCCCGGCGCGCGGGCGTCGGCATCAGCGGCCATCGCCAGGACCACCCCACGATCGGCCAGCCACTGTGCCGGATCGACGTTGACTCCCGTCGGGTCGAGAACCTCGAAATGCAGATGCGGGCCGGTCGAGACCCCACGGTTGCCCACCGTGGCGATCGATTGGCCCATCCGTACTCGCGCGCCCTGCTCGAGCAGATTCTCGTCGTTGTGGCCGTAGGTGGTGATCGTGCCGTCATCGTGCCGGATCCGCATCCACAACCCGAACCCCTCGGCAGGTCCGGAGGTGATGACCTCCCCGTCAGCTACCGCGACAATGGGCGCGCCCAGATCATTGCCGATATCAATGCCCTGATGGCCCCGTCCGTCACCGAAGGTGGACGTGATCTCGCCCGCAGTCGGCGCCACCGCACCGCCACTACCGGGCAGCAGCGGTGTCGGCGTTCCGGGTTCCTGCGGCTGGGGGCCATGCGGCTCGTTCGGATCGTGCGGCACGATTGCGGCGATCAGGGTGGCTACCAGCCGAGCCAGCGGTAACGCGTCGATGATCCGGAACCCGTCTATCGGATCAATGAGCGAAAACGTGCCGAAGCACTGCAGTGCGGCTGCACTGCCCGCATCGCCGACGCTGCCCGACTGGGCCTGAGCGCCCAGGCAGGACGCCGTCTGCGTGATCGGCTTCCCCAAATTCGCCGCCGCGGCACCACCCAAAGCGGCCTTCACCGAGTCCTGCACGATCGCGATCAGCTCCCCGGCCACATGTCCATCGGTTGAGGCCGCCGCCGGTGCGGTGGCAATCACAGGCGCAACGCCCACGCACACCGCCGCTGCCACCCCCAGCGCTTTGGGGCCCCACTGCTGCCCCGCCTTGACCCGTAGCGATGTCAACACCATCTGCATGCGGTCGGACCTTTCCCGCGGACGTCGTAGACCCACGCACGAGTGCCATGCGTGTACCCGCGAGATCACACCACAAGTCACTTGTGCCCCACCAGTCACACGCGGCTCCACTACGAAGCGAACTAATCAGGCATTAGCGGCATTGTTTGCGCAGTTCACCGCCCGTTTTGTGGGTGCCGGGCAGGCGACTAACTACTATCGGTGTTAGTAGAATTGTTATCGAAGCGCCGCCGGGCGGTGGCGAAGTATCACTCTTGAGGAGGAGATCGATGAGAGTCACACGAACCGGTGTCGTCGTTGCTGCCGCGGCGGCTGTTCTGACAGTGGTGGCCGCGTGTTCGGACACCTCGACTGAGGATCATTCCTCGATGTCGGGGATGGGTACCAGCACGGTCAGTACCGAATCGTCAGCGGCGGCCTCTGCCGAACACAACAGCGCGGACATCTCGTTCGCCCAGCAGATGATCCCGCACCACACCCAGGCGATCATGATGAGCGACATCCTGTTGGAGAAGGACAACATCAACCCCCAGGTCGTCAGTCTGGCCCAGCAGATCAAAGACGCTCAGCAGCCCGAGATCGAGCAGATGCAGTCGTGGCTGAAGCAATGGGGAGCCCCACTCGAGGGCCAGGGGCACAACATGGACATGGGTACCTCGATGGCACCGGGTACCTCCCCGATGCCGTCGATGATGGGCATGATGTCGCCAGAACAGATGCAGCAGCTACGCGACGCGCAAGGCGCCGAGGCGTCGCGCCTGTTCCTGACCCAGATGATCGAACACCACCGCGGCGCCATCGCCATGGCCAAGACCGAGATTCAAGACGGCCAATCGCCCGAGGCGATCGCGCTGGCACGCCAGATCGTCACTGACCAGGAAAGTGAAATCGCCAGGATGCAGCAGCTTCTCAACAACCCCTAGCGGCCCGACCCGCCCGGGTTTGCCTCGGCTACACACACATCGCGATCACCATCGCCGCGACGACACCGGATGCCGCCAGCGTGGTCGGTACCGCCACCACACCAGCCACCGCCGCGGCGGCACCCACATGATGACGCCGCGACCGGCACCGGTGACCGGAGTCCAAGCGGCTCAGCCGCGGCCCCACGGACGACGAATCGCTGATCGACAACACACCCACCGGGCCCGCCACGGGCCCCGAACGGGCCAACGTTCCCAACGCCGAGCAGACCGCCCGCGCACCCACCAGCTGGGCGGCGCGGGCATCGGCGGCTTGCTCGACCAAGCCGGCGACCTCACGGCCCGCGCGGCTGAACAACGGAATCAGCGGAAACGCACGCCCGAGAGCGCGGGCCGCCAACACCACGGTGTGATGACGTTGCCGCCGGTGCGCGCGCTCATGGGCAACGACGGCATCGAGTTCCTCACCGGACAACGCCGCCTGTAACCCAGTCGTGGCGGCGATCCCGGCATCCTTACCCGGCAGACAAAACGCCATCGGCCGCCCGTCGGCGAGCCACCACACGTCGGGATAGCGCTCACTGCGGGCGCCCACCAACCGCAACGACTGCAGATACTCCTCACGAGCACCACGCATCCGCACCGCCGATCGCACCGCGATCGTCACCGCTCGGACAATCGCTGCCCCGGTCACCACCGCCAGCACGCCACCGGAGATCGCCTCCACCCGCGGGGATGCGCCGTGTGACAACACCCGCAGACACGACACCACCTCGGACAACGAATGGATGCCGAAATGGCCGGGAACCGCCAGCGTCACAACAGCTCCCACCCACAACATCGCAAACACGACCTGCGCGGCCGGCCAGGCCACCAACACCCAACGAGCATCGATACGGCCCTGCACCCGAACCATCCATCGAGGCCACAACCAGCCCAGCACACCCGCGGCAACAACTAACACCACCGCTGCACTCATGGATGCTCACCCATCGTTCGCCTCGATCCTCGACGCCCCGCCGTCAGCTCGCTGAGACCCACACTCAACACACCTTCCCGGCGACCCACCACCTGCACCACCAGCCAGTATGCCCCAGAAGTTCGTCGGTGACGCCGCAACTCAGGCACCGACCGCGCCGCCAATTACTAGGTTTTATAGTAGTTAGTTGACGCGGGTTGACCCGGCCTGCGCGTACCAGTCCGAGGAATGCGCCGTGACCGAGAACCCGAAGGAGACGCACTCGCCCCCCGACGACCACCGTCGTCAGTATCTGCATGCCATGCGAGACGTCTACCGAGCACCCACGCCATACTCGACCCACCAGTTTTTCCACCGCGCCCACCACCTCAGCGTCACCTCGAACCGACGCCGCCACCTCGCCGCACACATCGGTCTCGTCCGCCACCTCGCTGCGATCGGCGACCTCTCCGGGGCACGTCACCACCTCGGCAACGTCCTCATCTCCCTCGTCCTCCAAAAGCATTGCGGCCAAAAGCCTTCACAGCCTTCCACCCCCATCCAGAAGTCGTGACCACGACACCCCCAGAGGGTTAGGGCGGCTCCTACCCGGTCTCGCCACCACCCCGATCACCACACCACCCACGCCCGAACTCAGTCCTACCCACACGAAAGTCCTAGCCGCTTGCCTGCCTCAAACCCGTCCAACCGCACCGCTGCGGTCGTCCTCGCAGTCATCGCCACGCTGATTGTGCTAACCGGCTGCTCCACCCGGGAACAACCCACATCCCCACCACCGTCGGCAACCTCAGCAGAGAGCGCAACACTGACCCCAGAACTCGATCACCTCCACGCCCTGCACATCCGCGCCGACGGCACTATCCTCGCCGGAACTCACACCGGCGTAATCGCCCTCACCGCAGATGGAACCACCAGCCGGGTCGGCGTCTCCGACGACGACTTCATGGGACTGGCCGGGGTAACCGGCTCTGATCGGATCTTCGCCTCCGGCCATCCCGGCCCGCGGAGCTCGGCACCCAACCCGCTGGGACTCGTCGCCAGCGAAGATGGCGGGCAGACATGGACACCGAGATCGGTGGCCGGCGACATCGACTTCCACGCGCTCGCCACCAACGGACAACTACTCGTAGGCTTCGACGGAATCAACGGCCTGCTCGTATCGACCGATGACGGGAGAAGCTGGACCCCCGGCGCGCCCCTGGCCGCAGCAGCACTCGCGATCACCGACCGCGGCGTATGGGCGACTACCCCAGATGGCCTGCAACACAGCACCGACGACGCCCAGACCTTCACAACCGTTCCCGATGCGCCGGCCCTAGCTCTCCTGGCGGCCGCACCCGATGGCACGCTCTGGGGCATCGACACCGCCGACACCGTCTGGCGCAGCCCAGACGGCACACACTGGGAACAACGCAGCACCATCAATAGTGTCAACGCGCTGGTCGCCAGAAACGCCGAAAATGCATACGCCGCAAACGAACAATTGCTCTACACGCTCAGCTAACGGACTCGTGTGGAGCAACGAAGGAAGGAGGCGACTCAGATCCGGACGCGCTTTTGATCACGTCCACTCCACCCACTCCACGAGCAGGATCTGACAGACGGTGGCACCCGGCCGACCTGGGTGGTCACTCTCGACCACCTGACGGCACCCAGAAACGCCACGTCTTCGAAGACGTCACTGTCGTTATCGATGAGACGAGCAGCCCCGACTACCCCACGAACTTGCTGCGCGTGTCACAGCTGCGTGAGCACACCGAACCCGCGACCTCAAAGATCGCCTTGGGCGGGGACGGTTATCGAAGGCCGCCGGCCTCGGGCTGTGGATGCGAGTGCTGCAAGACGACGGCACGATCGGCGTGTATGGGCACATCAGCGAGACACTGGTGAGCGTCTGGCAGCGAGTCCTGGCCGGCGCGCAGATCGTAACGGTAGGAAACCGCGGCTACTTCACCGGCCCACACCTGCACTACAAGGTGTGGCAGCAAGATGGACCCAAACTCGATCCTGCACCGTGGTTGAGAACCCGGGGAGTCTACGTCGTCGGACGACCCGCCTTATCGGCGCGCGGGAGGTATGAGGACGAGTGGTCCCGCAGGTGTCGCGAGAGTTGTCGCACCACGGCCTCGACGTCGGCGAGCGGTGGCGAACACGCATCGGCGGGGACTACCTGTGGGGTGTCGCCACACGGCAATAATGAGGTCGACGTGACCGCTCGGCGGTCGCCCACCACGAAGACGTTTCGAACCTTCTCTCGCGCTGTGCAGCGGGTAGAGGAGCGCACAGCATTCAACTACTATCGTGGATAGTAAACCTAGTCCAGGCGCCGAGTGAGAGGGTTCGCCACAATCGATGGGCCGCGTAAGAAGGACTCGAGCTATCGAAGAGCCACGTGATCTCTTGGCGGCTTACGGTGCGCAGCCGCAGTGCTCGAGCGCTCGTGGATGCCGCGGGTCGGTCCGGGCAGGTATTCCGCGACTGCTGATGCTCGCAGCCCTGACGGCTGTGGTGATGTTATTGACCTCGTGCAGCTCAACCGGAGGCGCCGCCTACAGCAACGAGATTCAGGCCGTTGACAGCTTCGCCGACATCGCACAGCCTTCCATTGCTGTGGCCACCGAAGGTGGCGGTCGACTCGCGCCCAACGCGGTTGTCGAACCTGGGCTTCCTATTGTTGTCACGGCCAGCCGCGGCGCGTTGACAAACGTCCGTATCCCCACAGCCAGCGGCCGTCCCTTGGCGGGCTCACTGAGCGAGGACGGCTCAACGTGGACAAGCACCCAACCCCTGGGATATTCGAAGCGGTATTCCGTTCAAGCCGAGGCCGTGGGCGTGGGCGGTCGATCGGTCGTCTCGCAGCGCTTCACCACGACCTCACCGGAGTCACTGACCAGCGCTGCCATCCTCGGCGAGAAAACCGTCGGGATCGCCCACACAGTCGGGGTGCGGTTCGCCGATCCCATCCCCGACCGAAAGAAGGCACAGGCGGCGATCACCGTGTCGTCTGACCCCCAGATGCGGGGTGCGTTCTATTGGATCAGCGACTCCGAAGTCCGGTGGAGGCCCGAACGCTTCTGGACGCCGGGCACCAAAGTCAGTGTCGCCGTCAACATTTACGGAGTCGACCTCGGCGACGGGCTCTACGGCGACGAGAACTTGTCCTACGACTTCACGATTGGCCGAGCTCAGGAAATCGTTGCCGACGACAACACCAAAACGATAGTCGTCAAACGAGACGGCAAGGTCATCCGCACGATGCCGACCTCGTTCGGCAAAGACAGCACTCCGACGCCCCGCGGTATCTACATGATCGGAGATCGCGTCGAGCACATCATCATGGACTCGTCCACCTACGGAGTGCCTGTCGAGTCCGCAGCGGGATACCGCACACCCGTTCAATGGGCGGTGCAAATGTCCTACAGCGGCATTTACATGCACGGCGCACCGTGGTCGATGTCGGCGCAAGGCAGCAGCAACGTCAGCAACGGTTGCCCAAACCTGAGTCCCACTGACGCGGAATGGCTCGTGAAGAACACCCTGCGCGGTGACCCCGTCACGGTCAAGAACACCAACGCCGACACACTGCCGGGAGTTGATGGACTCGGCGATTGGAACATCCCGTGGCCACAATGGAAGAACGGCAACGCAGACACCTAGGCGCCCCCGCCTGGCTGGAGTTCGTCGACGCTCAGCACGTTCTTCCGACCATGCACGGCCGGGGCGAGTTCACGACGGGCTCACCCGCTCACTGTCTCAGGCGCTTCTCGCGGTGTACAGAACTTCGCTCGAATGCAGCACACCACCACTCGCGACGAGTGCTACTACCGGTCACCCACTGAGCCAGGGGTTAATTCACGAGGGCCGTTGGTCAGTCATGTCGAGACCCTGTGCGGGCGAACCGGTGCCGTGAGGATCAACATCAATAACGAGCAGCGGCGGCATAGCGTCCGTCGGTACTACCTGTGCGAGGCGAGGCTGATCTGGCCGCGTGGGACGACAACCACGCCGCGCGCCGTTCGGGTCTTCTTGGCCGATCCCGGCGTTCGTTTGGCCGGCGGACCGTGCACGGAGTGTCGTCAGAGACGTCAACCCGCACTTCGCCACCTTCGGTGCCAGCTCCCTTGCGGTTACCAACATTCTCGCCGACCCGCACGTCGACACCATCGACGACGACCCTACGGTCGATCCACCGCGCTACCTCTGATGGCCGAGCATTTCGGAGAGGACCCTAAAGACCTTGTTGTTGATGCGGTCGATGACCGGTGCGGCGATGGGCTAACCCCACTTTCCGGCTTCATATCCAGCATCCGCCCAAATGTCCATAATAGGTTCGTTGACAGGATGTGCGCCAGTTGTGGGGTAAATGAGCCATTCTGAAACGAATTAAAGCGACCTTTGCCGTCCGGTGTCACGATCTCATCGGAGTCTGGGTAGGCCAGGTATCCGCACTGAGCTTCGAGGCCACCCGCCGTGGCTTCTACGTCAGTACTGATCGACTCGGCATCCGCCGCCGCACCCACCACGAGGGCGTGAGCGCCACGAGATGCGCCCACTTTCAAAGACGACGTTGTGCTGCCGCGACACCGAGCCCTACCGCGGCCCGCGTCGCTCCCGCACAATCACCCCGACTGCCTTGTGCGTCCGGTGTGCCCGACCTCCCGAGACGAGGTCGCCGGCCCCGACCGGTTGCGGTTTGTCTGCCGGCTGCGCCGTCACCTCATCGGAGCGGCTACGCCGCGCCCTGAGCCCTTCGGGCTGAGTTGGTTTGCGTTGCCCTGCCGCATTCTCTTACCTCCACTCGCGGCCCGCAAGGGCGTGAAAAACTAACCCGCCCTACGGGTTTGCAGGCCTACGGCCCGGATGACTTTTTCACTTCCTCCCTTGCAGCCCACTCC
>NZ_JAFFZF010000037.1:0-49067 GCF_016924115.1 Gordonia sp. BP-119 | reverse complement strand
GCACCGCCTGCGAGCAGGTCGAACACCTCATGATCGAGGTCCTCACCGGGCTGGGCCTACGCGCCCTCGCCGAGTCCATCCCGGGGGTTTCGGCGGTCTCGGTCGCGGCGATCCTCGCCGAAACCGGGGACCTGACCCGCTTCGATTCCGCACGCGCGGTGGTCAAACACGCCGGACTGTGCCCGCGGGAGAACTCCTCCGGCAACTACCGCGGCACCACCCGCATCAGCGGGCGTGGCCGGCCCTTGTTGCGGGTCGCCGCCTGGCGGGCGGCATTCGCCGCGCTCACCCACAACGAGGTCTACGCCGCCCGCTACCGCCACCTGACCAGCCGAGACACCAACCAGCTCAACCCCAACCAGGCCCGGGTCGCGATCGCTGCCGCCCTATTGCGGCAACTGTTCGTCGTCATCACCACCAACACTGCCTGGAACCCCGACATCGCTGCCGGCCGTACCCGACCCGCCGAAAGGACCGCCGCCTGACCCCTAAACCCTCCGGCCGGGACAAGCTCGCTGCACCTTGGGCACCCAAGCCCGACCCTGAGCCTGAGCAGTCCCCACCCCCGGCGCGAACCAAGCTCGAATGAAGGCTGTTGGGTAGCAACCCGTTTGAACGCTAGGTAGAGCCCGCGCCAGGCACGACCCCGGCCAACCCGAACCCCCCACCACGCACCCATCCCGACACGCCAACCGGCCGCCGGGCCGAACACCCACGCCCACACCCACCACAGGACCCTGTTGACACAAACCCTCATAGGCTGCTCAGGGAGCAGAGGGAGTGGGCTGGCGAATCAGAACAGAGCCTCCCGATCACGCCGCCGAGGTCACCCGGTAGACGTCGTAGACGCCTTCGACGTTGCGCACCACGTTGAGCACGTGCCCGAGGTGCTTCGGGTCGCCCATCTCGAACGTGAACTTGCTGATGGCCACCCGGTCCCGGCTCGTCGTCACCGACGCGGACAGGATGTTGACGCGTTCGTCGGCGAGCACCTTGGTCACGTCCGACAGCAGCCGGTGCCGGTCGAGCGCCTCCACCTGGATCGCCACCAGGAACACCGATTCCGGCGACGGGGCCCAGGACACGTCGAGAATTCGTTCCTCTTGCTGCCGAAGCGATTCGGCGTTGGTGCAGTCGGTGCGGTGCACGCTGATCCCGCCGCCGCGGGTGACGAAACCGAGGATGTCGTCGCCGGGCACCGGGGTGCAGCACTTGGCGAGTTTGATCACGACGTTGTCGATGCCGTCGACCATGACGCCCGCGTCGCCGCCCTGACGTGCCCGGGTCGGCATCGTCGACGGCGTCGACCGCTCGGCGATCGCCTCTTCGGCGTCCTCGATGCCACCCAGTGAGGCGACCAGCCGGTTGACGACATGCCGTGCGGAGACATGGTTCTCACCGACCGCGGTATAGAGCGCGGTGACGTCGGTGTAGCGCAACTCGCGGGCGATCGCCGACATCGATTCCGCGCTGAGGAGCCGCTGGAGCGGGAGCCCGCCGCGGCGGACCTCCTTGGCGATCGCGTCCTTGCCGGCCTCGAGGGCCTCCTCGCGTCGCTCCTTGGCGAACCACTGCCGGATCTTGGCCTTGGCGCGCGGCGAGACCACGAACGTCTGCCAGTCCTTCGACGGACCCGCGGTCGGCGCCTTGGAGGTGAACACCTCCACCACCTCGCCGTTCTCGAGCGTGCGCTCGAGCGCGACCAGCCGACCGTTGACGCGCGCGCCGATACAGCGGTGCCCGACCTCGGTGTGGACCGCGTAGGCGAAGTCGACCGGGGTCGACCCGGCGGGCAGCGTGATGACGTCGCCCTTCGGGGTGAACACGAAGATCTCGCGCACGGCGAGGTCGTAGCGCAGCGACTCCAGGAACTCGCCCGGGTCCGCGGCCTCCCGCTGCCAGTCGAGCAGCTGGCGCATCCAGGCCATGTCGTCGATCTCGGCGGTGTCGGACTTCTTGCCCGACTTGCGGTAGCCGTTCTCCTTGTAGCGCCAGTGCGCGGCGATCCCGAACTCGGCCGTGCGGTGCATCTCGTGCGTGCGGATCTGCACCTCGAGCGGTTTGCCCTCGGGTCCGATCACGGTGGTGTGCAGCGACATGTAGACGCCGAACCGCGGCTGGGCGATGTAGTCCTTGAAGCGCCCGGCCATGGGTTGCCACAGCGAGTGCACGACACCGACGGCGGCGTAGCAGTCGCGGTCCTCCTCGCAGAGGATGCGCATCCCGACGAGGTCGTGGATGTCGTCGAAGTCGCGGCCCTTGACGATCATCTTCTGATAGATCGACCAGTAGTGCTTGGGCCGCCCCTCCACGGTGGCGTTGATACGCGCCCCGGCCAGCGCGTTGTTGATGTCGGCGCGCACCCGCGCGAGATATGTGTCGCGGGACGGAGCGCGGTCGGCGACCAGCCGCACGATCTCCTCGTAGCGCTTGGGATGCAGGATCGCGAACGACAAGTCCTCGAGTTCCCATTTGACCGTCGCCATGCCGAGTCGATGAGCAAGTGGCGCAATGACTTCCAGGGTCTCGCGAGCCTTGCGCGCCTGCTTCTCCGGCGGCAGGAAGCGCATCGTGCGCATGTTGTGCAACCGGTCGGCGACCTTGATGACGAGAACGCGCGGATCGCGCGCCATCGCGATGATCATCTTGCGGATGGTCTCGGCCTCCGCGGCGCTGCCGAGGGCGACCTTGTCGAGCTTGGTCACGCCGTCGACGAGGTGTGCGACCTCGGGTCCGAAGTCCTTCTCCAGCGCCTGCAGGGAGTAGCCGGTGTCCTCGACCGTGTCGTGCAGCAGCGCCGCGATGAGTGTGGTGGTGTCCATGCCCAGATCGGCGAGGATCGTGGCGACCGCCAGCGGATGGGTGATGTAGGGATCGCCGGACTTGCGCTTCTGGCCGCTGTGCCGTTCGTCGGCGACGTCGTAGGCGCGCTGCAGCAACGCCACGTCGGCCTTCGGGTAGATCTCGCGGTGCAGGGTGACCAGCGGTTCGAGGACCGGCCGGACCTGGCTGCGGGTCGCGGTCATGCGGCGCGCGAGGCGGGCGCGCACCCGGCGTGAGGCCGACGCACCCGGCTGGATGGAGCCGACCGCGGCCGGTGCGTTCGGCCGGTCGACGGTCTCGGCCGACGTCGCGCCGGCGTCCGGGGTGCCCGCGGGATTCACGCCACGCTGCGCCGTGTCGGATTCATCGGGCATCAGCGGTCCTCCTCACGGTTGTCTGTCGGCATACGGTGACCCGTCCGGCCTGCCGGGCGGGCTCAGCCGATTCTAGTCGCGCCCGCCCATGACCGGGTCGACGCCGTCAGTCCAGCGCGACCGCATGAACGGGAACGTCCGGTCCGAGGCCGCGGGCGATCGTGTCCCGGCCGCCGAGACCCGCGAGTTCCATGATCACCGCGACCCCGACGACGTGCGCACCCGCACGGTGGAGCAGTTCGGCTGCGGCGACCGCCGTCCCGCCGGTGGCGAGCACATCGTCGACGAGCAGGACACGCCGGCCGGTGAGGTCGAGGCCGTCGGCCGGGATCTCGAGCGTGGCCTGTCCGTATTCGAGGCTGTAGTCGATGGCGAGGACCGGCGGCGGCAGCTTGCCGCCCTTGCGGACCGCCAGCACCCCGACCTGGAGCTCACGCGCGACCGCGCCGCCCAGCAGGAACCCGCGGGCGTCGATGCCGGCCACGAGGTCAATCGACGAACAGCCATGGGTCAGCGCGGTGACGATCGTCGACAGCCCTTCCGGGTCCGCGAGGACCGGTGTCAGGTCCTTGAAAGCGATTCCGGGAGCCGGGAAGTCGTCGACGAGGCGAGCGTGTTCGGCGATCGCCGCCTGCGCTCGCGAGACCGCCTCCGCCGTACGGTCGGGCACGACACCACCCATCGCTTCACTCCCCTGCTCAGCCACGGATCGTCCACCGATCCATGTTCCATCCGGTGCCGTCGCGGCCGAGACCGGCCACCACGTTGCCCACCCGATCCTTCCACTGCCGTATCCGCGGCGCCGCGAAGAGGGGCACCGACGGCATCGTCGCCCAGGTCGCGTTCTCGATGGACCGGGCCAGACGGAGTCGGTCGGGCGCCGAGACGGTCGTCGCGAGCTGATCCACTCCCCGACTCACCATCGGCTCCCGGATGCCGGACAGGTTCAACGGGTCTCCGCCGCGCAACGCGTAGGCGTCCCGGCTCGGGTCGGCGGCACCGGCCGCGGCGAATGACGCGCCCCCGGCGACGATGAGTGCGTCGACGTCGCGGCCGAGCGCGTCGGGTCGCAGCTCGGGTGAGGACGCGTCCTCGACGACGATCCCGGCGGCGCGGCACGACGCCGCGATCGCCGCGGTCATCTGCTGCCACCGTGGAGTCGGTGCGACGTAGCCGATGCGTACCGTCCGCGGTCGCAGCGCGACCTCCGAACCGGCCGCCTCGCCGCCGGCCGGGTCCTGTACCGCGCCCTGCCCGGTGGCCGCCCGGACGAGTCCGCGCGCTCGTTCGATGTCCGGCCGCTGATAGGCCTGGCCGAATTCGGTGTTCATCTGTGCGGCCAGATTGTCTGCCGGGGAGAGCACCCGGAGATTCCAGACCTGCGCGCCGGCGCCGAAGTCGCGCGCGAGGTCGGCTCGCGGGACGCACGAGGCGAACGCCCGGCGCATCCGGACATCGCCGAACAAGCCGCGGCCGGCCAGGACGAGTTCCTCGACGCCCAGCGCGCGCGCCGGCGAGGACGGCCCGGCGGCCCCCGCCGAACCGGCGATGTCACCGTCGACGAGGCCGGCCGTCACGTCGACGACGTCGAACCGCCCGTCGGGGAGCCGGCGGGTCGCGTCGGTCCCGCGCCCCCAGACGACGATGCGCGAGGTCTCCGGCTTGTCGCCCCACCACTTGTCGTTGGGCACCAGGACGAGTCCGCCGGAGCGCGAGTACCGGTCGATGCGATACGGACCCGACGCCGGATAGTGCGCGTGATCGACCGGTCCGAACGTCAGATCGAAGCCGGTGTTCCATGCGTCCGCGATGCGTCCGACGGCGGCCCGGTCCATCGCCCGGATCGGGTCGATGACGTCGGAGAGGCCCGCCACGCGGGCCACCACATGCGCCGGCATCATCGCCCCGGCGCCGAAGAGCGAGAGCCAGTTCCGGTACTCCCGTCCGGGCGCGAAGGTGACAGTCGCGCTCTTGTCGCCGGCCGCGCAGTCGACTGCGTCGATGTCGCGATACCCGGCGGTGGTCGCCGGGGTGAAGCCGGGCAACCGGCCGCTCATCGCCGCCCAGGCGAGCACGAGGTCGTCGCAGTCGAGCGCCACCCCGTCGGAGAAGGTCGCCCCGGGGTTGAAGTCATACCGCAGGGTCGGCACGCGGCCGGGCACCTGGGTGACCGTGCCGACGTCGCGATCCGGGATGACCTGGCCGGCGGGGCCCAGCAGACTGAAGCCGGGCAGCAGCCGGGTGGTCGCCATGAGGACGCCATCGGCGTTGCCGCCCACCGTGTTCGCGTTGTAGGTCGTGATCCGCGCGTCGACCACGTAGTCGATCGTCGGCGGCGCGTCGTCGCCGCAGGCCGTCACCAGCCCGGCGACCGTGACGAGCCCGACGAGGAGGCTCAGGACCCTGACGAACTCCCGGCGTCCAACGCTCACGTCGCAGAGACTAGCGGTTGCGACGGCGTTTGCCGGTCGGGACCGCGCGGTCCGCGTCGTCGGTGTCGACTGCTGCCCCGGCGGACGCCCCTCGGCGCGTCCGGACCGGCCGCGGCTCGTCGGACGGGAGCCCGGCGCGACGCCGGAGGACCTTCTCGGTGTGCCGGCCGATGTCGGGGCGACGTTCCTTCAGTGTCGCCAGGAGCGGCGCGGCGAGGAAGACCGACGAGAACGTACCGACGAGGACACCGACGAGCTGAATTAGCCCGAGATCCTTGAGCGTTCCGACGCCGAGCAGCCAGACCGCGATGACCATCAACGCGATGATCGGCAGCACCGAGATGACGGTGGTGTTGATCGATCGCATGAGGGTCTGGTTCACACCCAGGTTGGCCTGTTCGGCGTAGGTGCGCCGGGTGGTCTGGAGCACCGAGCGGGTGTTCTCGGAGATCTTGTCGAACACGACCACCGTGTCGTAGATCGAGAAGCCGAGGATGGTGAGCAGGCCGATGACGGTCGCCGGGGTGACCTCCCACCCGACGAGCGAGTAGATACCGGCGGTCACGATCAGGTCGAAGAACAGCGACCCCATCGCCGCGATGGACATCTCCCGGTCGAATCGCACCGCGATGTAGACGAAGACGATGACCAGGAACACGGCCAGCGCGATCAGCATGCGCTCGGTTATCTCGCTGCCCCACGTCGAGCTCACATCCGAGATGCTCACCTCGGCGGGCGCGAGTTCGGGACCGAATTCGTCGGCGAGCGCGCGCGTCACCGACTCCGCCTGGGCGAGATCGAGGGTCTCGGTGCGCACCTGGACCGTCTGGCTGCCACCGGCTCCCGCGGTCTGTACCGATTCGGGCGCCTCGCCGAGGGTCGCGGTGACAACTTCTTCGACGGACTCCGCGGTGATATCGGAGGAGACGACCGGTACCGACATCTGGGTGCCGCCCTCGAAGTCGATCCCGAGGGTGAAGCCGCGGATTCCGATCGAGGCCAGGCAGATGAGCAGGATCGCCGCGGTGACGCCGTACCACATGCGGCGGCGCCCGACGATCTCGAAGGCACCGGTACCGGTGTAGAGCCGGGACAGGAACGAGCGGTTGCGATCGGCGACGAAGTCGGCGTCCGCGCCGGGCTGCGCCTTGTCGGCGTCGAGGACGGCCGAGTCGCCGGTTGCCTTGTTGTCCGGCCCGGTCATCGCACGGTCCCCTTCTCCCGAGTGGCGTCAGTGGTGTCGTCGGCGTCCGTCGGCGACGCAGACGTGCCGGCGGTGGCCGCACCCGCTTGCCGGTGCGCGGCGACGCGACGCTGGCGGGCGACCTCGCTGATCGCCCCGAGTCCGTTGACGCTCGGCTTCGACAGGAACGTCGAACGGCTCGCATAGACGACCAGCGGGTGGGTGACCAGGAACACGACCATGACGTCGAGGATCGTGGTGAGACCCAGTGTGAACGCGAAGCCGCGGACCTCACCGATCGCCAGGATGTAGATGACCGCGGCGGCGATGAAGCTCACCGCATTGCCGGACCAGATCGTGCGGCGCGCGCTCGCCCAACCGCGGGGCACCGCGGACCGGAAGCTGCGCCCCTCGCGCATCTCGTCCTTGATTCGTTCGAAGTAGACGACGAACGAGTCGGCGGTCATACCGATACCGATGATCAGACCCGCGATGCCGGCGAGGTCGAGGGTGAACCCGATCCAGCGACCGAGCAGCACGATGATGCCGTACACCATGGCCCCGGCGAGGACGAGCGACAGCACCGTCAGGATGCCGAGCATGCGGTAGTAGGCCAGGGCGTAGATGAACACCGCGACCAGGCCCACCAGTCCGGCGATCAGACCGGCCTGCAGCGACGCGAGACCCAGTGTCGCCGAGATCGTCTCGGCGTCGGAGGCGGTGAACGACAACGGCAGCGAGCCGTACTTCAGCACGTTGGCGAGTTCGTTCGACGACGACTCGGTGAACGGACTGGCGCTACCGCCGCTGATCCGGGTCTGACCGCCCGGGATGGGCTCGTTGATCGCCGGCGCCGAGACGACGCGCGAGTCGAGCGTGAAGGCGGTCTGGGTCCGGTTGGGCGCCTGCTCGGCGGTGTACCTGGGCCAGAAGCTGGCGGCCTCACCCTCGAATTCGAGGGTCACCACCCATTCGCCGGTCTGCGGATCGGTACCGGCGTTCGCGTTCTTGATGTCGCGACCGTCGATGATCTCCGGGCCGAGGAGGTAGACCTCCGAGCCGTCCGTCGAGCAGGCCACGAGGTACTGATCGGGGCGGTCGTTGCCCAGCAGCGGGTCGTTGGCCGTCGGCGAGCAGTCCATCTTCGCCATCTGCTGCTGGAGTGCCTCGAGCTGCTGCGGGGTCGCGTTCCCCGGCGCCTGACGGAGCTTGCGCTGCTCGTCGATGGCGGCTGCCGCGGCCTCGGTGGGCAGGGCGTCGGCCTGATCGTCGGCACTCTCGGGCTTCGGCGGTTGCGGAGTCGCCATGGCCGGCTGCCCGACGACCGGTCGGACGTACAGGCGCGCCGTCTGGCCGAGTGACTTGGCCTGCGCGCCGTCCTGGCCGGGGACCGTGATGATCAGGTTGTCACCGCTGACGACGACCTCGGAACCGGAGACGCCGAGCCCGTTCACGCGCTGCTCGATGATCTGCTTGGCCTGATCGAGCTGCTCTCGGGTCGCCGCCTGACCGTCCTCGGTCCGCGCGGTCAGCGTGACGCGCGTACCGCCCTGGAGGTCGATACCGAGCTTCGGTTCGATGGTCTGGGGTCCGGTGAAGAAGATCAGTCCGTAGACGACCGCGAGCAGGCCGATGAAGGCCACGAGCGGACGCCACGGCGGGATCTCTCGAGCCGGTCGCGACCGCTTCCCTGCAGTCCGGCCCTTCCCCGAAGTCCGAGAGGGAGTTGTCACAGCTGTTCAGGTCTCCTTGAGAGCGTCAACCGGCCGACGAGCAGCCCGACCGGCATGACCCATCGTCCACTCCTGGCCGGGACACGCCGGAAACGCGTCGGAGGCGGTGCAGACGGATGGGCGCGCCGCGTCGTGGATCGACGCGGCGCGGATGCGGCTTACTTGTCGTTGTCGCGCGCGTCGTCGGTGGCGGGCTTGTCCAGGCTGACCGAGTCGGCGTCGTTGTAGTCGTCGGACTCGATCTCCGGGGCGACGTGGCCGGCGTAGGTGGCCGCGGCCTCATCCGTCGGGACGACGCGCATGACGGCCAGCCGGTTCCAGCGGGTGACCACGCCGGTGGCGATCTCGACATCGACGACGTCGGGCGAGCTCGCGTCGATCACGGTGCCGAAGAGACCCGAGGTCAGCTGGACGCGGGTACCGGTGGACACCGAGTTCTGCATCTCCTGCATCTCGGCCACACGCTTCTTCTGCTTCCGCATCGACAAGAACATGAAGCCGGCCAGCAGGGCGAGCAGAAGCGGGAAGAGCAGAGCGTCCATGAGTGCGAGTCAGTCCTTTGGGTATCAGTGGGTACGGCGTGAGCGAGCGGCCTGTCCGGACAAATCCGGGCAGCATCAGCTCAGCTGTGCTCCACACAGTGTGCCACGTCTTGCGCGGAGCTCATCCCCGCAGGTGGTGCCGGTGTCCTCGACGGTCGTCGAAGATCCGGCTAGAGGTCGTCGAACAGCGTGTCGGCCGCCACGTCACGGGGACGCACCCCGAAGGTGGCGTTCATCGCACCGGCGGGCGGGGTGAGTCCGAGATGATGCCAGGCGGCGGCAGTGGCCACCCGCCCGCGCGGCGTCCGCGCGATCATGCCCGCGCGCACCAAGAACGGCTCGCAGACCTCCTCCACGGTCGCCGGTTCCTCGCCGACGGCCACGGCCAGCGTGGACACCCCGACCGGCCCCCCGCCGAAGGCGCGGATCAGGGCGTCGAGGACGGCTCGGTCCAGACGGTCGAAGCCGAGTTCGTCGACGTCGTAGACCGCGAGCGCCGCGCGGGCGACGTCCACGGTGATCGACCCGTCTCCCCTTACCTCGGCGTAGTCGCGGACCCGGCGGAGCAGCCGGTTCGCGATGCGGGGCGTGCCCCGCGACCGGCGCGCGATCTCGCCCGAGGCGTCGCCGCGGAGTTCCATGCCCAGAATCCCGGCCGAGCGGTGCAGCACCCGGACGAGTTCGTCGGGCTCGTAGAACTCCATGTGCGCGGTGAACCCGAACCGGTCGCGCAGCGGGCCGGTCAGCGACCCCGACCGTGTTGTCGCCCCGACCAGCGTGAACGGCGCGACGTCGAGCGGAATCGAAGTCGCTCCCGGGCCCTTGCCGACCACGACGTCGACGCGGAAGTCCTCCATCGCGAGGTACAGCATCTCCTCGGCCGGGCGCGCGATGCGATGGATCTCGTCGATGAACAGCACGTCGCCCTCGACGAGGTTCGACAGCATGGCCGCGAGGTCGCCGGCGCGCTCGAGTGCCGGACCAGAGGTCACCCGGATGGCGGCGCCCATCTCCGAGGCGATGATCATGGCCAGCGACGTCTTGCCGAGCCCGGGCGGTCCCGACAGCAGGATGTGGTCGGGGGTGCCACCGCGGCCCTTGGCCCCGTGCAGGACCAGTTCGAGCTGTTCGCAGACCCGCGGCTGGCCGATGAAATCAGCGAGTGACCGGGGACGGAGACCGGCGTCGAGGTCGCCGTCGGAGCGCACCGGCATCGCGCTCACGTCCCGGTCGTCGACGTCGTCCGGATCGCCGCCCATCTACGACGCCTTGCCGAGCAGTGACAGCGAGTGACGCAGCGCGGTGGACGCATCGGCGTCGGGATTCTCGGCCAGTACCGCCGTGACCGCCTTCTCCGCCGGACCGGCGGTGAACCCGAGCCCGACGAGCGCCTCGGCGACCTGCTCGCGAATACCGCCGACGACGGTCACACCGGTCGACGCCTCGCCCGTGGGCCGGTCCACCTTGTCCCGCAGTTCGACGCACAGCCGTTCGGCCACGCGTTTGCCGATGCCGGGTACCGAGGTCAGTGACTTGGTGTCCGATTCGGCGAGCGCGCGTCGCAACGCATCCGGCTCGAGGACTGCGAGGGTCGCCATCGCGAGTCGCGGGCCGACGCCGGTGACCGTCTGCAGCAGCGCGAACAGCGCACGGGCGTCGGGTTCGGTGAAGCCGTAGAGCGTCATGGAGTCCTCGCGGACGATCATCGAGGTCAGCAGCGTCGCCTCGTCGCCGCGGCGCAGCCGGGACAGCGTCGCGGGCGTCGCCAGCACGCGGTATCCCACTCCCCCGCAGTCGATCACGGCGTGGTCGAGCGCGATCTCGAGCACCGGTCCGCGGACTGACGCGATCATGCGCGACTCCCTTCTCGTGCCTGGGCCACCCGCGCGCGGTGCCGCGCCGCGGCCGCGTCGGCCTGCTTCTGTGCGGCTGCCATCCGCTCCATCATGGGTCCGCGCCAGCAGTGACAGATCGCCAGCGCGAGCGCATCTGCGGCGTCGGCGGGACGCGGCTTTGTCTGCATGCCGAGAATCCGGGTGACCATCGCGGTGACCTGGGATTTGTCGGCTCGTCCGCTGCCGGTCACCGCCGCCTTCACCTCCGACGGGGTGTGGAAGCGCACCGGGACGTCGCGCTGGGACGCCGCGAGCGCGATGACGCCGCCGGCCTGCGCGGTCCCCATCGCCGTGGACACCTGGTTCTGCGCGAAGACCCGTTCGATGGCCACCACGTCGGGCTGGTGCACATCGAGCCAGTGACACGCCGAGGTGTAGATCGCGAGCAGTCGCTCGGCGAGTTCCATGTCGCTCGGGGTGCGCACGACGTCCACGTCGAGTGCGGTCACCGTCCGCCCCCGACCCGACTCGACCAGCGCGATACCGCACCGGGTCAGACCCGGATCGACGCCCATGACGCGCACTCGTACCCTCCCAGGCATGGTGATCTGCGAACAGTTGTTCGAGATCTTATCGGGGAGGACGGACAAGTCCGGTGATCAACACACCGGAGAGGAGGCGGCTGTCAGTCGTTCTCGAGTTCGGCGAGGACCTCGTCGCTGATGTCGACGTTGCTGTAGACGTTCTGGACGTCGTCGGAGTCCTCGAGGGCGTCGATCAGCTTGAACACCTTGCGTGCGCCGTCGGCGTCCACCGCGACCTCGACCGACGCGCGGAAGCTGGCCTCGGCGGAGTCGTAGTCGATCCCGGCCTCCTGCAGCGCGCTGCGGACGGCGATGAGATCGCTTGGCTCGCTGACGATCTCGAAGGACTCGCCGAGATCGGTGACCTCTTCGGCGCCCGCGTCGAGCACGGCCATCAGGACGTCGTCCTCGGTCTGTCCGTTCTTCTCCAGCGTCACCACGCCCTTGCGGGTGAACAGGTAGGAGACCGAACCCGGGTCGGCCATGTTGCCGCCGTTGCGCGTCATCGCGGTCCGGACCTCGCCGGCCGCACGGTTGCGGTTGTCGGTGAGGCATTCGATGAGCACGGCGACGCCGTTGGGCCCGTAGCCCTCGTACATGATGGTCTGCCAGTCCGCGCCGCCGGCCTCTTCACCACCGCCGCGCTTGCGTGCGCGTTCGATGTTGTCGTTGGGGACCGAGGACTTCTTCGCCTTCTGGATCGCGTCGAACAGTGTGGGGTTACCCGCCGGGTCACCGCCGCCGGTCCGCGCCGCCACCTCGATGTTCTTGATGAGCTTGGCGAACATCTTGCCGCGCTTGGCGTCGATGGCCGCCTTCTTGTGCTTGGTGGTGGCCCATTTGGAGTGGCCGCTCATGTCCGTCGATTCCTTTCCCGGCGCCGGCACGTGCGGCGGGCCGTGGCCCGCATCCGGCGCACTCCTACCTGTATCCGGTCGCCCTGTTGGTGGTGCGCCCTGTTGGGTTGTTCCCGGCGTGCCGGGCTCGTGGTCTACCGCTGGTTCGGCACGATCTTACCGACGCACCATCTCCACGAAGTATTCATGTACGCGCCGGTCGCCGGTCACCTCCGGGTGGAACGACGTCGCGAGCACGTTCCCCTGACGCACCGCGACGATCCGCCCGGCCGCCGGGCCGCCGGGAACACGCGCCAGGACCTCGACCTCCGGGGCGACGGACTCGACCCACGGCGCCCGGATGAACACCGCGCGCATCGGCGCGGCGCCCTCGGCGTCGGTGATCCCGGTGAACTCCAGGTCGGTCTCGAAACTCTCCACCTGACGCCCGAATGCGTTGCGCCGCACCGTGACATCGAGGGCGTCCAGATGCCGTGCGTCGGGCCGGGTGTCGAGGATCGTGGAGGCGAGCATGATCATGCCCGCGCACGACCCGTACGCCGGGAGGCCGTCGGACAGCTTGTCCACCAGCGGGTCGAACAGGTCGAAGATGCCGAGCAGTTTGCTCATCGTCGTCGATTCACCGCCGGGGATGACGATTCCGTCGACCTCGTCGAGTTCGGCCGGGCGTCGCACCGCCACGGCGTCGGCGCCGGCCGCCTCGAGCGCGAAGACGTGCTCGCGCACATCGCCCTGCAGTGCCAGAACCCCGATCCGCGGCCGGTTCCCTTCGCTCACCGATCGGTCCGGGCGTGCTGGTCGTCGGGCATCACGCGGCCGGTGCGCGCCAGCCCCTCCTGGGTGACCGCCGCGACCAGGCGGCCCTGTCGATCGAAGATCCGTCCCTGGGTCAGGGCGCGACCACCGCCCGCCGACGGCGACGTCTGGTCGTAGAGGAGCCAGTCGTCCGCGCGGAACGGCCGCATGAACCACATCGCATGGTCGAGCGAGGCGACCTGCGGATTGGATTCGGGGTGGGGCACACGCGAGGACCCGAGCAGGGTCATGTCGCTCATGTAGGCCAGCGTGCCGACGTGGAAGACGGTGTCGTCGGGCAGCCGATGGCGGTAGCGGAACCAGACTCGTTGTTGCGCAGCGAAATACGACGATGTGACCATCTTCTCCGGGGGCACGATGCGCAGATCGAAGTTGCGCCACTCCTTGAACACCGCGCGCTCTTCCTCGGCCAGCTCGTCGAGGCGGTCGGTGAGCTCGTCCGGTTGCGGGGCCGGCGGCATCCGGTCCTGGTGCTCGTAGCCCTGGTCGGTGCGCACGTGGAACGACGCCGACATGGTGAAGATGGCCTCGCCGTTCTGGATGCCGGTCACCCGCCGGGTGACGAACGACCGTCCGTCGCGTATGCGGTCGACGAGGAACACCGCCGGACGATCCGGGTCACCGGGACGCAGGAAGTAACCGTGGAGGGAATGGACGTCGAACTCGTCGGACACCGTGCGGGTCGCCGACATCAGGGCCTGACCGGCGACCTGGCCGCCGAAGGTGCGCTGCAGGTGACTCGGGAACGCACCGCCGCGGTAGATGTCGGTCTCGATCTGTTCGACCTGGAGTATGTCCTCGATGGCTGCCACGCAGACCAGTATCGCGCACGGCGCCGGTGGGCACTCCCCTGCCCGCCGAAGCGCGGCCGGCGATCAGAGTTCGTCGAGGGTCATGATCCCGTCCTGGATGGCCCTGGCGACCAGCGATGCCTTCGTCGGGGCCGGACGGCCGATCTCGGCGTACTTGGCCCGGATCCGGGTGAGGTGGGTGTTCACCGTACCGAGCGAGATGTAGAGCTGCTGGGCCACAGCGGGTTTGGAGTCGACGAGCATCCAGGTGCGCAGGACCTCGACCTCGCGCGAGGTGAGATTCGGCTTGGCGCGGTCGGCCGTGGCCTCCGCGACCTCGGGGAACTCGGCGAGCGCGGAAACGGCGACCGCACGGTGCAGGTGGGGGTGTCCCGGACGATGGCCCAGGCCGAGCGGCTGACCCGCGCGCGGTGTCTGGATCTGGTGGCCGGGCAACGGCATCCGGCGAGCCGCCAGACGCGCCAGGGCTTCCTTCCGGCGGGCGATGGCCTCCGCGTCACGACGAGCGCTGACCGAGCGCAGGTGCTGGGGGGCCTGATGGGCGATCGCAGTCATGTGTGCTTCCTCTTCACTCATTCAACCGGTGGTCTTCCGGGTTCTCCCGGCGATGAGATGAAGATTATGGGCTGCGGCCCGGGTGGTCGATGGGGAGAACTCCCCTACCCGTGGGGAGAACTACCCACGGTGAAACCGCAGGTCAGCGACGTGCATACGCGGCGGCTGACTCAGTCGGCCGCGTTTCGGGCCGCCTCGGCGTCGATGAGGGGGAGATCTTCTCGCGTGACGATGCGTGACGACACCGCGTACTCCACCAGTTTGGTCCGGCGGTTGCTCGCGAGTTTCCCGCCCCCGCCGCGCATTCCGCTCACCCCGAGTTGATCGAGTTTGTCGCAGACGTTGTCGAGCTTGCGATTGAACTTGGTCAGCGGCCAGCCCAGCCGGCGCGCCGCCTGCGCCGACGACGGGATGGCACTCGACCCGGTCCCCTCACGCCGCAGGATCTCCTCGGCCAGCACGATGATCAGCAGCTTCTGACTCTCCGTGAGCGTGGGCACGCCTTGCGTCGTGTGCCCGCCGCTGTATTCCGGACGCGTCACCGATTTCACCTGCGGCGCGCGGGCGAACAGGCTCAGCTCGTAGGTCGTCGGGCCGGCGGTGAACACGATGGTCGTCTCACCGAAGACGAGCGGCATGCGCGCACCGGGGCCCAGGGTCGCCGAGAACCCGACGTCGCCCGCCGAGACGCTCGCCGACAGGTGCGTGCCGAGATTGGTGAGCCACCAGAGCCCGTTCTCGTTGTGTATCACCAGGAATCGGCGATGAAGGTACGGGTTGTCGTCGATGGACAGATCCGCTTCGCGGCCGATGAAGAACCGTCGGTCGGCGTCGAGCGCGATGCGCTCGCCGCAGTATTCGACGTAGGTCGCCCCGGCGTCCAGCGCGGCGTCGCCGGACTCTGCGGGGGATGTCTCGGCCCGGTCCTGACCCGTGGTCATCAGTCCTCCGATCAGCTCGGGTCGGGGGCCGGAGCAGCTCCGGCGGCCTCTCCCTGCGCCGAGTCGTCGAGCGCGGGCATCGTGAGGGTCGGCACCGATTCGTGGACACTCACGACGATGACGGTGACGTTGTCGTGCGCGCCGAGCGCCAGCGCGGCGTCGACGAGCCGTTCGGCCGCCTGCCGGGAGTCCTCCGCATTGCGCAGGATGTCACCGATCTCCTCGTCGGGCAGCTCCCCGGTCAGACCGTCGGTACACAGCAGCAGCACATCCCCCGGGAATGCCGGCGTACTCGAGTAGTCGGCGACCGGGTCGACCATGCCCGCGCCGAGCGCACGCGTGATCACGTTGCGGCGCGGATCGGTTCGGGCCTGCTCGGGCGTGAGGAATCCGGCGTCGATGAATTCCTGGACCTGCGAGTGGTCGGTGGTGAGCTGGTTGAGCGACCCGTTCTGGAAGCGATAGGTCCGCGAGTCGCCGATGTTGAGCACCAGCCAGTGCGGGCTCTGCTCGTGCGTGACGAGCACGATGCCGGTGGCGGTGGTACCCGCGCGTCGCTCGGTCTCGGTGTCGATCTCGCCGATGCGCCGCTGGGCGGCGAGCAACAGATCGTCGAGTTGCAGTTGGGTCGCCTTGAGTTCACCCGCGCTGGTGGCCTCCGACAAGGTGAGCAGTGCGGCCTCGCTGGCCAGTTCGCCGCTGTCGTGCCCGCCCATGCCGTCGGCGAGCAGGTACATCCCCGGCAGCGCGAGTGCCGCGTCCTCGTTCGTCTCCCGGACTCGTCCCACATTGCACGCCGCGGACCACTCGAGCCGCAATTCACCCACGATGTGTGTGCCCGAGACCGAAGCGTCTCGAACGATGGTCGCCGCATCCATGATCAGCAGATACTACCGCCGCGAAGCCCCTGACCCGCCACGCATGTCGACTGTTCGGTCTCCGGCGTGTTGAGAAGGGGCCCCGCGGCGGGAGGCGGTCGGTCTGACCACCTACGATCCGGACGAAGCGGTCACCAGCCGCGCTCGGCGAGGCGGTGCGGCTGCGGGATGTCGTCGACGTTGATGCCGACCATCGCCTCACCAAGGCCGCGCGAGACCTTCGCCAGCACGTCGGGATCGTCGTGGAACGTGGTCGCCTGCACGATCGCCGCGGCCCGCTGTGCCGGGTTGCCCGACTTGAAGATCCCCGATCCGACGAACACGCCCTCGGCGCCGAGCTGCATCATCATCGCGGCGTCGGCCGGGGTGGCGATCCCGCCGGCGGTGAACAGGGTGACCGGCAGCTTGCCGGCCTCGGCCACCTCGACCACGAGCTCGTAGGGAGCCTGCAACTCCTTTGCCGCGACGTACAGTTCGTCCTTCGGCAACGAGGTCAGACGCCGGATCTCGTCGCGGATCTTGCGCATGTGGGTCGTCGCGTTCGACACGTCGCCGGTGCCGGCCTCGCCCTTCGAGCGGATCATGGCCGCCCCCTCGGTGATCCGGCGCAGGGCCTCACCGAGATTGGTCGCACCGCACACGAACGGCACCGTGAAGGCCCACTTGTCGATGTGGTTGCTGTAGTCGGCCGGGGTCAGGACCTCGGATTCGTCGACGTAGTCCACGCCGAGGCTCTGCAGGATCTGCGCCTCGACGAAATGACCGATGCGGGCCTTGGCCATCACCGGGATCGAGACGGCGGCGATGATGCCGTCGATCATGTCGGGATCGCTCATCCGCGACACCCCGCCCTGGGCACGGATGTCGGCGGGCACCCGCTCCAGAGCCATGACGGCCACCGCGCCGGCATCCTCGGCGATCTTCGCCTGCTCGGGGGTCACGACGTCCATGATCACGCCGCCCTTGAGCATCTCCGCCATGCCGCGCTTGACCCGGGCCGTGCCCTGGCCGACCTCGGGAACGGTCGTGCCGTTGTGACTCACTGAAGATCTCCTCGTGTCGCAGTCCCGACCTGCCGCGTTCGCGGCGGCGGTATGCCCACCAGTCTAGGTGAGGGGCCGATGGCCCCTGACGAGGGATCAGTCCGCCTGGCCTGGGGTGACGCGCTCGATGATCTCGAAGTACTCCGGGGGTGCCGCGTGGCCGCCGAGCCGCAGCCATCGAACGGGCCGGCGTTGCGCGAGGGCCCTGGTGTCCCGCACGGCGTCGTTGTAGAACCGACGCGCCATCATCACCCGCGTCTCGGCGTCGGCGAGTTCGACGACGAGGGCCGCGGACCGACGATTCGGGTCGGTGCGCGCCAGTGCGGCCGACAGCGCGTTCTCGGCGTCCTCACGTGCCGTCGGCGCGGCCCGCTCGGCGCGATCGGCCAGCGTGGCGAGCTCTCGCGCCTGGGCGGCGACGCCGTCGTCGACGGACGTGCGGGAGTTCGCGGCGCCGTCGCCGGCGATCATCTCCGCTGACACCGCACGCACGACCACCGCGCGCCGGTCGAGGTTCGATTCGAGCGCCTGGCGGGCGAGATCGACACGGACGTTGAGCCGGTCGAGGCGGTTGGCCGTGTGGTAGGCCCATCCCGCCACGAGCAGCACGGCCACCACGCCGAGGACGATCCAGGTGGCCATCAGTCCGACACCACGACCGGACCGGCTCCCACCGTGACGGTGTCGTAGACCCGGAGAATCTGGTCGGCCACCCGCGACCAGTCGTACTTGTCGGCCCGAATCCGTCCGGCGGCGACGAGATCGGCGCGCGCCTCCGGGTCGGCGAGGAGTTCGACGAGGCCGGCGGCGAGTTGATCGGGGGACCCCGTCTCGACGAGTCGCCCGGCCCGGCCGTCGTCGAGCACCCGCCGGAAGGCGTTCAGGGAGCTGGCGATCACCGCCGCCCCGGCCGCCATCGCCTCGACCAGGACGATGCCGAAGCTCTCGCCGCCGAGGTTGGGCGCGCAGTAGACGTCGGCGGAGGCCAGCGCCCGCGCCTTGGTCGCGTCGTCGACCTGCCCCAGAAACACCAGGTGTTCGGCGAGTGGACCCGCCCGCCGCCGCAGCGCCGCCTGGTTGCCGCCGCCGACGACCAGGACCCGCACGTACGGGAACCTCTCCACGACCGCGGGCAGTGCACGCATGAGCACGTCGATGCCCTTGCGCGGTTCGTCGAAACGACCGAGGAACAGGATCGTGCCACCCGGGTGCGGATACCCCTCGAGGGGCTCGGCGTCGGCGAAGGACGCGACGTTGATGCCGTTCGGGATCTCGACGGCATCGGAGCCGAGTGACTCCATCTGCCAGCGACGCGCGAGCTCGGAGACGGCGATCTTGCCCGCGATCCGTTCGTGGTACGGCCGCAAGATCCCCTGGAACACGCTCAGCCACAAGGACTTCGAGGTGGCGGTGTGGAAGGTGGTGACGATGGGCCCGGAGGCCACCATCAACGACAGCATCGAGATGCTCGGCGAATTCGGTTCGTGGACGTGCAGGACGTCGAAGCCGTTCTCGGCGACCCAGCGACGCAACCGCAGGTAGCCCTTGGGACTGAAATTCACCCGGGAGACCGAGCCGTTGTACGGGATCGCCAGCGCGGGTCCCGCCCGGACGACGTACTCCGGCAGTTCGGTGTCGCGGCCGGCCGGGGCGAGCACGCTGACCTCGTGGCCACGGTCGAGGAAGACGTCCGCGAGTTCGGTGACGTGGGCCTGTACACCCCCGGGCACGTCGAAGGAGTAGGGGCAGATCATTCCGATTCGCATAGCACTCCCCTGGTCGTCGTCATGTCGGCGTCCCGTCCTGCTCGACGCGACCGCGTTGACGGTCGGTCCAGTCGCTCTCCCAGAGCGGCTGCAGCATGTGCCAGTCCGCGGGATGCGCGGCGATATTGACCGCGAAGGCGTCGGCGAGGGCCTGGGTGGCTGCTTCGATCCCGCCGGAGACGTCGATCGACTCACCGCAACACATCCGGGAGTACGGCGCCTCCTCGAACCAGTGATGAACCGGCAGCAGTGTCGCACCGGTTTCGATGGCCAGGCGCGCCGAGCCCGCGGGCATGCGGGTCCGTTCGCCGAAGAAGGTCACCGGCACCCCGTGCCGGGCGATGTCGCGTTCGCCGAGCAGGCACACAATGCCGCCGGCGCGGAGCCGGTCGGCCAGCAGTCCGAACGGAGGCTGTTCTCCGCCGCTGAGGGGGAAGATCTCGAACCCCAGCGATTCCCGGTAGGCGACGAACCGGTTGAACAGTGACTCCGGCTTCAGGCGTTCGGCTACGGTCGCGAACCTGCCGTAGTGGTGGACCAGCCAGACACCGGCCATGTCCCAGTTGCCGGTGTGCGGCAGCGCCAGGATGACTCCCTTGCCCCGGGCCAGCGCGGCGTCCAGTCGGGCCCGGTCCTCGTCGGGGAGCGCAACGGTGGACGTGACGGTCGCACGATCCTGCGTCGGCAGGCGGAACGCCTCGCACCAGTACCGGGCGTAGGAGCGCATGGCGTCGGCGACGAGGTCGTCGGGCACCTGCGCGGGTTCCACGCCCAGGACACGGGCCAGGTTGCGGCGCAACTGGTCCGGGCCACCGCCACGACGACCCGCGTAGCTGCCGGCACGGTCGAACAGACCCCGCGCCGCCCGTTCCGGAGCCCAGCGGACGGCGGCCCAGCCGGCCCGGTACCCGAGATCAGCGGCCATCGCGCCGAGATCGGTCATCGCTGTCCCGCGGGCGGGGTCTGACCGTCCGAGCCGGACGAGGGTTCGGCATCGCCGTTCTCGGCTTCTGCGGGCTCGGTGTCTGCGGGTTCCGAGGCGATGGGGATGAGGTCCCGCGCACCCGGCGACTGCGCGATCGACCACATCCGCTGCCCGACGGTGATGACACTGGCGACCGCGAGGAACCACATCGCGACGTGGATGGCCCACCACAGGCCGAGACCCGTGAGACCGGCGCCGACGAGCACGATGATCAACCGGTCGGGCCGCTCGATGAGACCGCCGTCGCCGTACAGGCCGCTCGCCTCCGCGCGGGCCTTGGCATAGGAGATGACCTGGGAGGTCACCAGACAGATGAGGGTCGCGACGAGGAGCAGGTCGTGGGGTTCGGTGACCGCGCACCACCAGGCGAGGCCCGCGAAGATGGCGCCGTCGGCGACGCGGTCACAGGTCGCGTCGAGAACGGCGCCGAATCGCGTGCCACCGCCCCGGGCACGGGCCATCGCGCCGTCGAGCATGTCGAACATCACGAACAGCCAGATGACCAGCGTGCCCCAGAACAGCTCCCCCATCGGGAACAGCGTGAGGGCGGCTGCGACGCCGGCCAGCGTGCCGATCACCGTCACCGAGTCCGGCGTCAGCCCGGTCCGCAGGAGCGCCCGACCCATCGGGAGGGTCACCTTCGAGACCGATGCCCGACCCAGAATGCTCAGCATCGCCGAGTTCCTCCCCCATCTCGCGCCGCGTCGTGGCTCAGCGCTTCCCGATCGCTCTCGTCTGACATCGCCTCACCTGATCGCACCGGCACCCGATCGCTCACAGCGGGGTCAGTCGTCCAGCCGTTGCCAGGCGGTGGCCAGCAGTCCGCGAGTGTCCCGGAGCAACTGCGGCATGACCTTCGTCTCGCCGACGATGGTGATGAAGTTCGCGTCGCCCATCCATCGCGGCACGATGTGCTGGTGGAGGTGCTCGGACAAGGAACCGCCCGCCGCGTAGCCGAGATTCAGACCCACGTTGAACGCGTTGGGGTTCGACACCGCCTTGATCGTGCGGATCATCCGCTGCGTGAACGTCATCAGTTCCGCGGACTCCGCGGCGGTCAGATCCTCGAGGTCGGCGACCTGCCGGTACGGCACCACCATGGTGTGCCCCGGGTTGTAGGGGTACAGGTTCAGCACCGCGTAGACGGTGTCACCACGCGCCACGATGAGACCGTCCTCATCGCTCATGGTCGGGATGTCGAGGAACGGGTGCCCCGTCTTCTCGGCCGGTTGCGGGTCGGCGATGTAGGTCATCCGGTGGGGACTCCACAGCCGTTGCAGGCGATCCGCCACACCGACACCCTCGTCCCGGATCTCGCCGGGCGCCTCACCGAACGCGGCGTCACTCATCGAGCGCTCCCGCCACCACGACCGTCTCCACCTCGCCGAGCGCGGCCTCGACCAACTCCTTGGTGGGCGACTCGTTGCGCCTGCTCCGGACCCACCCGACGATCACCGACACCGCATCGGCGACCGGCACGCCGTTGACCTGCGTGCCGTCGCGGAACCGGAAGCTCACCGCCCCGGCCTCGACGTCGCGTTCGCCGGCGAGCAGCATGAACGGCACCTTGCCGGTGGTGTGGTTGCGGATCTTCTTCTGCATGCGGTCGTCGGAGGCGTCGACCTCGGCGCGGACACCGGCGGCGAGAAGGTCGGCTGCCACGTCGTACAGATGCTCCTCGAACGCCTCCGCGACCGGGATGCCGACCACCTGGACCGGTGCGAGCCACGCCGGGAACGCGCCCGCGTAGTGCTCGGTGAGCACGCCGAAGAACCGCTCGATGGAGCCGAACTTCGCCGAGTGGATCATCACCGGCTGCTGCTTGGTGCCGTCGGCGGCGGTGTACTCGAGGTCGAATCCGGCCGGCTGGTTGAAGTCGTACTGGATGGTCGACATCTGCCAGGTACGCCCGATCGCGTCCTTCGCCTGAACCGAGACCTTCGGTCCGTAGTAGGCGGCACCACCCGGGTCGGGCACGAGGTCGAGACCTGATTCGACGCACACCTCTTCGAGGATGGCGGTCGCGGCGGCCCACTGCTCCGCGGAACCGATGAACTTCGGCGAGTCGTCACGGGTGGACAGCTCGAGGTAGAACTCGTCGAGGCCGAAGTCGCGCAGCAACCCGAGGATGAAGTCGAGCAGATGCTTGATCTCGTCCTTGGCCTGTTCCGGCGTCACATAGCTGTGCGAATCGTCCTGGGCGAACCCGCGGACGCGGGTCAGACCGTGCACGACGCCCGACTTCTCGTAGCGGTAGACGTGACCGAACTCGAAGAGCCGCAGCGGCAGTTCACGGTACGACCGTCCGCGCGACCGGAAGATCAGATTGTGCATCGGGCAGTTCATTGCCTTGAGGTAGTAGTCCTGCCCCTGGCGGGTGATCTCCCCTGCCTCGTTGCGTTCCTCGTCGACGTGGATCGGCGGGAACATGCCGTCGGCGTAGTACGGCAGATGGCCCGACAGGTGGAACAGATGTTCCTTCGAGATGTGCGGGGTGCCGACGTACTGGAAGCCGTTCTCGATGTGCTTCGCGCGGACGTAGTCCTCCATCTCGCGCTTGATGATGCCGCCCTTCGGGTGGAAGACCGGGAGTCCCGAGCCGAGCTCGTCGGGGAAGCTGAACAGGTCGAGTTCGGCGCCGAGCTTGCGGTGATCGCGCTTCTCGGCCTCCGCGAGCATCTCCAGGTGTGCGTCCAGCGCCTCCGACGATTCCCACGCGGTGCCGTAGACGCGCTGCAGACCGGCGTTGGCCTGATCGCCGCGCCAGTACGCCGCCGAGCTGCGGGTCAGCTTGAAGGCCGCGATGTACTTGGTCGTCGGGACGTGCGGCCCGCGGCACAGGTCGCACCAGATGCGTTCTCCGGTGCGCGGATTGAGGTTGTCGTAGACCGACAGTTCCCCGCCGCCGACCTCCATCACCTCGGCGTCGTCGGCCGCGCCCTTGTCGTCGATGAGTTCGAGTTTGAACGGCTCCCCGGCCAGTTCGGCGCGGGCCTCGTCCTTCGACTCGTACACCCGCCGCGAGAACCGCTGACCCGACTTGATGATCTGCTTCATCTTCTTCTCGAGGGCGGTGATGTCCTCGGGGGTGAAGGGTTCGGCGACGTCGAAGTCGTAGTAGAAGCCGTCCTTGATCGGCGGGCCGATGCCGAGCTTGGCCTCGGGGAACAGCTCCTGGACCGCCTGCGCGAGAACGTGTGCGGTGGAATGCCGGATCACGCTGCGGCCGGCCTCGGTGTTCGCGGCGACCGGTTTGACATCGGTGTCGGCGTCGGGTGCCCACGACAGGTCGCGGAGGTCCCCGCCCGCGTCACGGACGACGACGATGGCCTCCGGGCCCTTGTTGGGCAGCTCGGCCTCGCGCAGTGCGGTGCCCGCGGTCGTCCCAGCCGGCACACGGATCGTGGCGGGGCTGGTCACCTGGACGTCGTCGGGCACGGGGGCGCTCCTCGGGTTGGGGCGGACACGCGAAGACGCGTCCGGGTCGGACGTTTGCGACTCTGATGGTATCCGCGACGGGTCGTCGTGGAGTGCACCCCTACCTTGCGGCGTCGGAGATCAGCCGAAGATCGGACTCGCCAGCCAGCCGTAGTCGAGGCCGACCCACCCGGCGACGGTGTTGAGCGCGCCGAGAACCCAGAGGGTGGCGATGACGATGGCACAGGTTGCGAGCCAGAAGACGGCCTGTACCGACCAGTGTTGCCGACCGATCCAGTCCATCCAGGCGTCGTATTTCGCCCGCGCGAACTTCAGCAACCGGTGCGCCCAGTCGAACTCGGACGCCAGGATGCCCAGTCCGAGGAACACGATGAGCCAGCCCGGGCCCGGGTACGGGACCGCGACGATTCCGCACAGCAGGACGATCGTGCCGATGGTCCCGACCGCGATGCGGTACATGCCGTGCCACTTCGGGTTGCTTCGCACGACGTAGCGACGATGGCGTGCGCGGATGCGCAGGCGATGCCGGAGAGACCCGCGGTCCGCGTCGGCCGACGTCCGCGCGCCGCTCGGTGTGGACGTCTCGTTCACTCCGGATTCGCTCGCCCCCGGTGTCGGCATCGTCTCCCACCTCGTTCATTCGGCCCGCTGCGCACTTCGGCCCGGTGTTCGTCTCGGCCTGGAAAGTGACGTCCAGGCTACGCGATGCAGGTGTGGGCCTCCGGCGTCGGCAGGGTGGTCGAGCGGCGCCGTCGCCTCCGCCGCGCGCCGTCGATCAGAGTCGCGGACACGGTGACCGCGAGAAGCAGCGGATAGCAGCCCGAATACAGCACGACGAGCAGATCGCCCACGACAGAGTCGTCACCATTTCGCGGCATCATTAAAAGCCCCAACGCGATGGCGTGGTCGGAGGTCAGGTACGGCCCGCTGTCCCACCAGTGCCGCCACCAGGTGAACGTCAGCGTCGCCACGCCGGCCGGCGCGAGCCAGTACCACCACGTACGAGCCGTACTCCCCCGCCGCATCGCCAGATCCAGCGCGACGACGAACAGCGGCACGCACCAGACCCAGTGGTGTCCCCACGCGAAGGGCGAGACCGCACACATCGTCATCCCGACGATCGTCGCCGCGAGGACGTTGCGCGCATCGCGGTCGGCGACCACCGCGGCGAGCAGTCCGAGCGCGGCGACGACCAGCGCGAGCGGGAGCCACAGCCACGTCGGCGCGACGAAGACGGGCCCGCCGGGTGCGGGCTCGGCGAACCGCCCGATGTCGAAGTGGGACAGCATCTGTGACACGAATCCGCGCACCGACTGGTTGGCCGGCGAGTCGGCCCGGCCGATGCGTTCGGTGTCCGTGAGGTGGCGGGTCCAGTAGGCCCACGAGTCGGCGGGGACGGCGAGGAATCCGATCATCACGGTCGCCGCGAACGTCGCCAGCGCCGTGGCTGCCGCGCGCCACTGGCGGGTCACCAACAGGTAGACGACGGCGAACAGCGGTGTCAGTTTGATCCCGGCGGCGATGCCGATGGCGACTCCGCGCCACCGCGATGTCGTCGAGAGGAACACCAGGTCGACGAGGATCAGGGTCATCACCAGGAGGTTGACCTGTCCGAGCCAGATGGTGGTTCGGATGGGTTCGAGGGCGGTCGACGAGATCGCGAGCAAGGCGGCGAACGTGATCAGGCGACCGTCCGGCCGGTAGCGCAGGCTCCGAAGGCACATCCCGATCACGCCGATGAGCGCGGCGAAACCGATTGTCCACCAGACGATGTTGGCGACGGCCTCGGTGAGCAGAGCCAGCGGGACGAACACGACCGCGGCGAACGGCGGATAGGTGAAGTGCAGACGCCACAGGACGGGTGCGTCGTACAGCGGACCCGCGTCGAGCACGGTGGCCGCGCCCGCGCGGTAGACGCGGGCATCGGTGGCGTTCTCGAAGAGTCCGTAGAACGGGTTGGCGATGGGGAACGCCGCGACGTGCCAGGCGATCACCCCGACCGCGACGACGGCCGCCACGACGATCGCCGCCGTCGGGATCCGTGCGGGCACAGGACGAGACGACTCCGGCAGATCGACGGCAGTCTTCGCGGCCACGCGGCGAGCGTACGCCCTGTATGTGAGCTGCATCACGCGCAACGCCGTGGCGCCTGGTCGGTTGTTCGGTGGACAGCTGGATCGCGACGGTCCGTGCCGGACTACCGTTGACCTCGGTGGGTGACGAGATCACCTGGGGGACGACACCATGTCATCACTACGAGCAACCCTCGGAGTCGTACTGGTCATCGCGGCATCATCAACGCTGACCGTCGCATGCGTCGGGGAAGGCATCGAGCCGGTCGCGATGACGCGCGACACCTCGTCGAGCACCGCCGACGGTCCGGTTCCACCGATCCACATCGCACTCGAGACCCCGTCCGAGGTCGTGCGCCCGCGGCTCAACCCCTGGCCACTCCCCGACGACTCTGCGCTACGACCCGACCAGCGGCGAGTGGTCGACGTACTCATCGATCTCTCGACCGGGAACGACGGTGAGGAGCTCGCGCAGCGTTCGACCTGCCGCGTTCTCGACGGCATCCAGTCACCGCCGGCCGACGCGCCGGGCTGGCAGGCGCGCATCGTCGCCACGGTGACGATGCGGCACGGTTACGGCCTCCTCGCCGCGCCGCTGCAGCGGTCCGCGGACGCCGCGGTCGTCGTGCTGGCCCGGGCTCTCGCCGACGTCGATGCGGTTGCGGGACAGCCATACCGGCCCGTGTTCGTTCATGGGTGCAGTCCGCACTGAAAGCGTCCGATCGTCGCGCCGCACCCACGGGACGTCGGCGTGGCGATTACCACTGCCATCGCAAACCGGCGACGGCGTTCTTCGCCATCAACGTCTTCAGAAGTCCTAGTAGCGACACGCGTGCGAGGACAGAGGTCCTGGGTCACGTAAGCACGAGTCCTGCTCGTACGCGGGCTGAGGCTGTCATCAGGATCGCAGTAGCTCGATGGTTAAAGATTGATCCTAGGAAGCGACTTTAATCTAAAGATATTGCCTTGCCCTTACGTCCTGCTGTAACGTATTGTCTGCATCACTCCTTGGGAAGGCAGGCGCATGCTGAATCTCAATCTGCGTGAGAAGTTCTTGGTCGGACCCGGGACATCAGTCGGCGAGGATCCGTCGGATTGGAATCGCAACTGGGCCGGGTTCGACCCACACGCAAGCGACAGCGTGAACTTCAATCAGAACCGCGGCGTGTACAAGATTGGGCCACGCGGTCATCGAGAGCGGATCGCCACGATGAGCGTCGGGCACGTCATTCGTATCGTTGCCGAGATCGATCACATCGAAGACGTTCCGCTTCGCTCAGGAGGCGTCAAGCAGGCCGTTGTCGGACACGTTCTGCGCAGGGGGCACCCTGATTACGACCGTCTCATCGACACCGCGATCGAGCCATTCCGCAATCCTGTCCGGTATCTGCCGGACGACAACTCCAACCTTGGCTGTATGTGCGGGTGTGGCAGTGAATTGCCACCTGGCCGCCGCTGGGTTCCCGGCCACGACCAGCGTGCACTTCACGACCGCGTAGCGGAAGGTTGGGGCTCCGTTGAGCGGTTCATTCGCTGGTACGACGACGAATACCGGCTGAGTTCCGATTGACATGCAAGCAACGCGTTTACGTCCTCAGTGCCGACAAGCCGCTACCCGTACCAGCGGCGGACAGCCCACGGAGGACCTTCGCCCTGCGCCCATCGCGACGGCTCTAGGACTGCCTCCATAAATGTCGGGGCACTATCCGGGCTATGAGGCGGCCACGGCGGCACTTCAAACGCCGCTGCAGCGCTAGTGCCCGGGGTCTCGTAACCGAACTCGTGAGAGGCAGCCACGATCTCGAAGTTGATCTGCCGAGCCTCACTGGCACTTAGTTCAAACGGCGGCGGCAATGGATGAAACTTGCGCGCTGCCAGTACCAGTAGTCGATGCGGACCGAGCGGAAACACCATGTGCGAGGAACGCGCCCAGGCAGGGGGCTCCCACCGGCCACGAGCCGGACCTCCCAACCAGATGGTGGGCTCATCACATGTGACCAATGGACCCGCACTCGACACAAGCCACCAACTTCGCGCCGCCACGAGGTGCGGAATAGCCTGCGACCGCCAGACGCCTATGGCACTTTCCAAAGCCCGGGGCTTCCGCTCGCTACTGAGCAACTGAACATTCAGAATCTCGTCCAACAGCTCGTCGTGGCGCTCCGCCGAGTAAGGAATCCCATACAACGGAGCAAGCCAGGGCAGCACTCGACTGACCGTCTCAGCGCGACCAAACCGATTCAACGCGTCTTCAATCCGCAAATTCTGCGCGTGATGTTTGAGTGTCCGCTGCTCCTGCAGCGCCACGAACACACCAAGATTAGCGATCAATTGCCGATCACGAATTTGCCCATCGGGAAGCTCGTCTAACGCGCCGAGCCATGCGGCGGCGTCGCTCTCGATCCTCGACATGTGCTTCTCGAACCACAGCTCAGGGTAGTCAGATTCCAAATCGGACGCGGAGATCCTGTACAGATTCGATTTCTTGGCGATGTCCTTGGTGGGCTGGACATATGTGTCACGCGTCGAGACTTTCGTGACTCGGACCGCACCTTCGGAGTCAGCCCACCGCCGGAGGTAAACCTGAGGCACGTGGTGATGCTTCTTTCCGACACCGCCAGCGGCAGCAAGACGTTTCGACTCCTCGATCTCGACATCCGATGTCCACTTGTGCGGAAACACCCGCCCTTGCATTCATCACCCCGTTCATCATCAGATCGACTCAAAGAAGTCCTCGTCCAGGCGATACAGAGTCGCAGCCTGCTCGGGCTGAACGCCGACCTCGTACTGCACCAGCAACTCGGCGAGCCGGGAACCGTCGATGAGTTCGATGCGGGCGTTGATTCGCTCTGCCTCGTCGCGAGCGCCGTGGGTGAATCTCGATGTAGTTAAGTACACGCCACGGTCGCCCTGCTTTCCAAGGAGCGCTCCCGCGAACTCGTGGATCCTCGGTCGATCGACAGCACGGTCCTCGGCGTACCGCTTCGCCTGAACATAGATGCGATCGAGGCCGAGCGGATCCTGGCTAATGATCCCGTCCACTCCTGCGTCACCCGACGCGCTCGTTCGCTCGACCGATCCGGCACGCCCATATCCCATGCGGTCCAGGAGCCTCACGACCAGCTCCTCAAACCCGGTCGGCGAGAGTTTAAGTGCCGTTGCCAGCACCTCGCTCTCAACGGCCGCCCGATTAAGTGCGACCGCACGCTCCAGGAGGTCGTTCGGCGTCGCCGCCCCATCGTCGTCAGTCACAGTCGGTTCGACGATGTCGTGGTCCTCGTGAGAGTCATCCTCGCGCTTCCGCTTCCGCATCTTGAACGCGCGATACGACTCGTATTCCTCCAAGACCTTCATGTCGATGCGCTCGGGATTGCTGTATAAGGCGCCACGCCCCTGCTGTGAGATCACAATCTGCCCTCGGCCAGGGCGTTCGATCAGGCCGGCCTGGCTGAGGTAGGTCGTCGCCCACCCAACTCGGTTGTTGATTCGTTTCGCCGCACCGCTGGGCAACATCTCGGCGCGCTCAGCCTCGGTCAAACCGAACTGATCAGCCATGGCCTCGACAACATCGCGAGATCTGTGGACCTGCCCGTCGGCGAGAAAGGCGAGCACTGGCCGCATTAGGGATTGGAAATCAGGAATGGTCACCGCGCACAACTCCGACAGGGCACGGAGCAAACCTTAGACGGTGGCGGTGCGGTTGCTGTTGAAGAACGAAGGCGCGTCGTGGCTGGCGAGAGGTCGAGTGATGGCCCGATGACCTGACAGCCGCTATCACCTGGTGGTCCCGGCTGGGATCGAACCAGCGACCTTCCCGGTGTGAACGGGACGCTCTTCCACTGAGCCACGGGACCGTGTCGGGCGCCTTCGGTCAGTGCCGGGGGCGCCTGCGCACGAGCCAGAAGATTACACGGGTTGCGCAGAAGTCCCAAATCACCGCGGTGGGCCACGTCACAAACCCGCCTATGCGGCACGGGAGCGAATCACACGCTGGTGATTCACTCGCGGCCACGCCCCTGACCAGGCGATTTGGATAGTTCGGAAACCATCGCGTAAGTTTCTCTTCGCACCGCGAGCAGCACGATCCACAAGATCGCTCGTGGGCATGCGGATGTAGCGCAGCTGGTAGCGCATCACCTTGCCAAGGTGAGGGTCGCGGGTTCGAATCCCGTCATCCGCTCGGCGCGAGTCGACTCGCATCTGGTGGTGTGGCCGAGTGGTGAGGCAACGGCCTGCAAAGCCGTGTACACGGGTTCGATTCCCGTCGCCACCTCCACCGCTGCACAATTCCATACCCGCGCGATTAGCTCAGTGGGAGAGCGCTTCCCTGACACGGAAGAGGTCACAAGTTCAATCCTTGTATCGCGCACCACGACAAAACCCCCGGATCGATCCGGGGGTTTTTCGTTGGCTCATCGGCGTCTCAGTTGCCCGCCGACCACTCGTCGACGATTTCCCCCAACGACGCCGCCGACGGACCCGAGGGCGCGGGCAGTACGGTCCGGGAGAACCGCGGTGCCGGCGCGGGGGCGATCGCGTCGTCGACGCGCACGAACGAACCGCGTTGCACCGCGACCGGGTCTGCCGCGGCTTCGTCGAAGTCGAGAACCGGTGTCACACAGGCGTCCACACCATCGAACACACTCCCCCATTCGTCGCGCGTACGCGACCCGAAGCGGGCGTGCAATGCCGCGCTGATCACCGGCCACGAGGCCCGGTCCCACCGGTCGGGCAGGTCGCCGATGCCGAGGGTGTCGATCAGGTTCCGCCAGAACTTCTCCTCGAGCGCGCCGACGGCGACGAACTTGTCGTCGGCGCACCGATATGTCGCGTAGAACGGCGCCGAGCCGTCGAGGAGATTGCCCTGGTCCCGAGACCCCCAGCGTCCGGCGGCCTTCCACGACCACTGCAGCGCGCCGAGCAGTCCGGCACCGTCGACCATGGCGGCGTCGATGACCTGGCCTCGGCCGGTGCGCGTGCGGTCGTGCAGAGCGGCCAGCACGCCGACGACGAGCAGCATCGATCCCCCGCCGAAGTCGCCGACGAGCGAGAGCGGCGGCACCGGCGGGGCGCCGGCCGGACCCATCGCCTCGAGCACGCCGGTGACCGCCAGGTAGTTGATGTCATGTCCGGCGCTCGCGGCACGATCCCCGTCCTGACCCCACCCGGTCATGCGCGCGTAGATGAGTTGCGGTGCGTCGGAGCAGATCTCGGGACCCAGGCCGAGGCGTTCCATCACGCCCGGACGGAAGCCCTCCACGACGATGTCGGCGCGCCGGATCAGCTCACGGATGCGGGCCACGTCGTCGGGGTCCTTGACGTCGGCGTCGACCGTGCGTCGCGACCGGTACAGACCGGCGTCGGCATCCGGGATACCGTCGGGCCCGGGCAGATCCGGGCCGGGCCGCCGGATCCGGATGACGTCGGCGCCGAGATCGGCGAGCAGCATGCAGGCGTGCGGGGTCGGCCCGAGCCCGGGCATCTCGACCACCCGCACGCCGGCGAGTGGTCCGCTCACGACGTCGGACGATGGTGGAGAACGCCACCGATCGTGAAGTCGACGTAATCGCGGACCAACTGGTCGACATCGTGAGAGTCGTTCAGCCACCAGCTGATCCCGTTCATCAGGTCCAGCACCGCGATCGCCGACTGGTGTGGGTCGCGGACCTCGAACAGCCCCAGTCGGGCGCCGGCGGCGATCACATCGCGAATTCGACGCTGGTAGTACTTCCGATAGTCGGTGACCACCCGTCGGTGCTCGGGTGTCAGCGCCGACAATTCCCGAAGGGCGACAAGGTGTTCCACCCGGTGCCGCGCCAGACGCCGGACGTGGGCCTCGATCAGGTTCGTGAGCCGTTCGACGGGACCGCCCTCGGCGTCGAGCAGCAGCAGATCCTGCTGGGGATCCTCGGTCATCCGCAGCGCGATGGCGTAGAGGATCTCCTCCTTGGACTGAAAGTGGTTGTAGAGGCTCGCACCCCGCATACCGACCGCCTGGGCGATGTCACGCATCCCCGCGTTGGAGTAGCCGTGATCGGCGAAGTAGCGGGCCGCGGCCTCGACGATCTCGTCGCGGCGTCGGCGGGGCCGCCGCGCCGGCGGCGTCCGGTCTTCGTCGGTGGCAGCGTCGGCGTCGATCTCAGCCCTGACCGGTTCCATAGGCCTTCCTCAACTCGCGTTTGAGCAGTTTGCCCTGGGCGTCGGTCGGCAACGCGTCGACCACGTGGACCTCCTTGGGCACCTTGTACGATGCCAGGTCGGTTCGGCAGTACTCACGGATGTCCGCGCCGGTGTGTTCCGCGCCGGCGCGGAGCACCACGAATCCGGTGACCGCCTCCGACCAGTACGGGTCGGGCAGCCCGACGACGGCGGCACGCTCGACGTCGGGGTGCGCCTGCAGAACTCGCTCGACCTCCTGTGACGCGACGTTGAAACCGCCTGTCTTGATCATGTCCTTGCGCCGGTCGCGGAAGAACAGGTTGCCGTCGGCGTCGATGCGCACGATGTCACCGGTGTGCACCCAGCCACCCTCGAAGACCTGAGCGGTGCGCTTGGGGTCCTTGTGGTAGCCGAGCATGACCGACGGTGTGCGGCAGAGCAGTTCGCCCTCTTCGGCGTCGTTGCCGTCGGCGTCGACGACCCGGACCTCCAGGTGCCCGACCGGCTTCCCGATCCAGGTCGGGTCCTGGTCCGGTACGTCCTCGAGTCGCCGGAACCAGCCGACGGAGCCGAGCTGGGTGAGTTCGGACTGTCCCCAGTAGGTACCCCAGACCGATTCCGGGGTCGCCGCGGCCCACGCGTCGACCGCGTGCGGCGACACCTGACCGCCGTAGGTCAGGCAGCGGCGCACCGAACCGACGGTGTCGGCCCCGAAGTCCGGGTGGTTGGCGAGCGCGATGAAGAAGGTCGGCGTCTGGGCCAGCACCGAGATCTTCTCGTCGCGGATCATCCGCAACGCCGTCGCCGGGTCGACCGCGGCCGGCAGCACCAGGGTGGCGCCCAGCAGCGTCAACGAGGTCAGCGAGCCGATCCCGGCGATCGTGTGGAACGGCATCACGTAGAGCCACACGTCGTCGTTGCGGCAGCGCAGCCCCCACGTGTACGCCGGCGAGGTGGAGATGAGGTAGTTCCGATGGGCGATCTCGACGCCCTTCGGCGTCGACTCGGTGCCGCTGGTGTAGACGATCATCGCGAGATCGTGTTGTCGACCTCGCAGTCGGGTTCGGAATCGTCAGCCGCCGCGACGGACTCGTCGAACGAGTTCCACGAGTTCGCCTCGTCGTCGCCGACGACGAGAACCGAGATGCCGAGACTGTCGGCGATGGGGCCGGCCAACGCGGACAGCGGCTGCTCGACGACGAGCACCGTCGGTTCCAGGTGCCGGAGCTGCTGGGCGACCTCGCCCTCCCGGAACATGGGACTGACGCCGGAATACGCGGCACCGACCTTGAGGGCGCCGTAGTAGGTGGCGACCGTCTCGACCCGGTTACGACTCATCACCGCAACGCGATCCCCGCGCCCGACGCCGAGGTCGAGCAGCACATGGGCGACCCGGTTGGCCATCGTGTTCAGCTCCGCGTACGACGTCGACGTACGTCCGCCTTCCGCGTCGTAGGCCACGATCGCCGGGGTCGAACCCTGGGACCGGGCCAGGCGACGCAGCTGGTCACCGATGGTGGCCCGGCCCAGCATCGAGGTCTGAGCGGGAGACAGGGCGCGCGTCGAGGGGTTCACGGCGGGGGCGCTCACGCGAACATCCGGTTGTCGAAGCGGTCGAGGAAGGCGATCTCCTCGACCGGGGTCCGGGACAGCTTGCGGGGGAAGTCGTCACGCGGATAGCCGACGGCGATGTGGGCGGCGGTGAGATAACCCTCGGGGATGCCGAGGAGGTTCTTCACCTCGTTCTCGGCGGCGCAGAGCAGGGTCGTCAGCGCAGTGGCCACGCCTTGCTGCCGGAGCGCAAGGGTGAGGTTCTGGACGCTCGGATAGATCGACGCCCCGCCGACGACGCTGAGCCTGCCCAGTTCGTGGTCGGTCGGGTGCAGTCCGTCCATCTGGGCGCACACCACGATCAGGGCGGGCACCTCGGCGAGGTGGTGCGCGAAATAGTTGGCGCTCTCCACGGTCTTGGGGATGGCGCCGACCTTCTTCGACCCCTCGACGACCGCGGCGTAGTAGCCCTCCCAGAACGGCAGGTACAGGTCGGCGAGAGCCTTCTTGGTCACCTCGTCGCGGACGACGACCCAACGGACGGGCTGGCGGTTGCCGCCCTGCGGGCCGAATCGCGCGTCGTCGAACGCCCGGTACAGCACCTCGTCCTCCACCGGGCGGTCGCTGAAGTAGCGGCAGGTGCCCGTCGTGCGCATTGCCTCGCTGAGATCCATGTCAATCCTCCGTGCTCACTAACCGTTGTTAGTATGACTGAGGACACAGTGGCACAGCCGGCTTTGGTCGTCAAGAGCCGTCAGACGGAGTTGAAGGCGGTGTTGACGTCGCACTACTAACAGTGGTTAGTTTTGGTTATGACATCTGTTTCGCTGCGTCCGGAGACGCGCCCGACCACAGCGGAGATCCGGGCATTCGTGGCGGCGGGCAACATCCCGACCCTGCTCGCGGTCCTCGTGGAGATGACGGGTGACCACCGGTGGATGGCCGATCGATTCCGCCCGACGCGGAGCCGAGGCATGGACGACAACTCCTCGGGCGGGCTCGGAGAGGACGTCCAGCAGGAGATCCGCGCGGCGGTCGTCGACGCCCTCGAGGACTGGTACGACCGTGGCCGGCCTGCGCGGAAGCCGGCCGACGAGGCACTCGTCGCATCGTTGATGTCGTTCACGGCGGGCGAGCAGGTGGCCCCGGAATTCGCGCCGATGATGACCGAGATCGTCCGTGGCGACCTCCGGGATATGCATCTGCCGGCGTTGCCCGATGATCTCGCCACGTCGATGGACGCGCTGGTCATCGGCGCCGGTGTGGCCGGCATGCTGATCTCCACGCAACTCGCCGGAGCCGGCGTCGAGCACACCGTGCTGGAGAAGAACGACGAGGTCGGCGGCTCGTGGTACGAGAACCGGTACCCCGGCGCCGGCGTGGACACGCCGAGCTACCTGTACTCGATCTCGTCCTTCGACCACCCGTGGTCCACGCACTTCGGCAAGCGCGACGAGGTGCAGGGCTACCTACAGGCCTTCGCCGACCGGCACGCGGTGCGCGATCGCGTCCGCTTCGGCACCGAGGTCCTCTCGGCCGCCTACGACGCCGAGACCCAGCGCTGGACGGTCCACGTCCGTAACCGCGAGGGCCACCAGGACACCCTGACCGCCCGGATCCTCATCAGCGCAGTCGGTCTCCTCAACCGCCCGAAGCTTCCCGAACTTCCGGGGATGGACGACTTCACCGGTCCGATCTTCCATTCCGCACAATGGCCGGACGAACTCGACGGGCCCGGCGCGCTCACCGGCAAACGGGTCGCCATCGTCGGATCCGGTGCCAGCGCGATGCAGATCGGGCCGGCCATCGCCGATCGGGTCGGATCGCTGACGATCTTCCAGCGCTCGCCGCAGTGGATCGCGCCGAACGATGACTACTTCGCCCCGGTCGGCGACGACGTGCACTGGCTGATGGACAACCTCCCCGGGTACCGGGAGTGGTACCGCGCACGACTGTCGTGGATCTTCAACGACAAGGTCCACTCGACCCTGCGCATCGACCCGGACTGGCCCGAGCCGACCGCGTCGATCAACGCCGTCAATCACGGTCACCGCGAGTTCTACCTGCGCTACCTGCGCAGCGAACTGGGTGACCGCGACGACCTCATCGACCTGTCGACTCCCGACTACCCGCCCTTCGGCAAGCGGATGCTGTTGGACAACGGCTGGTTTCGCATGTTGCGCCGGCCGAACGTCGAGCTGGTTCCACACGGCGTCGAACGGGTCACCTCCGATGGACTCGTCGACGGCACCGGCACCGCCCACGACTTCGACATCATCGTCTTCGCCACCGGATTCCACAGCGACCGCTACCTCTACCCCATGGACATCGTCGGACGCAGCGGGCAGAACACCGTCGACGCGTGGGGTGATCACGACGCGTACGCCTACCTGGGGATCACCGCACCCGACTTCCCCAACCTGTTCATCCTCACCGGGCCGAACACCGCACTGGGACACGGCGGCAGCTTCATCAGCATCCTCGAATACCAGGTGCGCTATGTCTGCGACGCTCTCCGCGCGATGATCGAGAACCGGCTGGGCGTACTGGAAGTCCGACGTGACGTCACCGAGGAATACAACGACGCCGTCGACCGCGCCCACGCGCAGATGGTGTGGACGCATCCGGCGATGACCAACTGGTATCGCAACCCCGACGGACGCGTCGTCGCCGTCCTGCCATGGCGGATCGTCGACTACTGGGCGCGGACGCGCAGTGTCGACCTCGACGATTTCGTCGCCGAACCCCTCGTCGACTGACGGGACTACCGTGGCTGTCATGACGCCCCTCATCTCCGCCACCGATCTCGCCGCCCGCCTCGGCGAGGAGAACCTCCGCATCGTCGACGCCACCGTCCATCTGACCTTCGATGCCGACGGCGCACACGTCGCCTCCGGTCGGGAGACCTATCTGGCCGGGCACCTGCCCGGCGCGGTGTTCGCCGATCAGATCACCGACCTCAGCGACCCCGACGGCGAGGCACCGTTCGCCGCAGCAGACTCCGCGCGTTTCGCCGATGCGGTCGGCCGCCTCGGCATCGGCGACGACTCCACCGTCGTCGTGTACGACACCGCCAACGGCATCTGGGCCACGCGACTGTGGTGGCAGTTCGGACTCGAGGGCTTCGACGACGTACTCGTCCTCGACGGCGGGTACGGCGCCTGGACCGCGGCCGGCCTCCCGGTCGAGACCGGCGAGGTGACGACCACCGCGGCATCGTTCACCCCGCGCCGCCGGCCCCAGCGGATCGTCTCCACCGACGAGGTCGCCGCCGCCACCGGCGAGTCCTCCGTCCTGCTGGTCAACGCGCTCGACCGGGAGTCGTTCGCGGGCGGCCACATTCCCGGCAGTGTCAACGTGCCGTTCGCCGAACTGGTCGACGACGCGGGGCGACTCCGGCCGCTCGAGGAGCTGCGCGCACTGTTCGCAGACGTCGGCGCCCTCGATCCGTCGGTACGCCCGGTCACCTACTGTGGCGGCGGGATCGCCGCCACCGCAGCGGCTTTCGCGCTGCACAGCCTCGGACGCGACGACGTCGCGGTCTACGACGGATCGATGAACGCCTGGACCGCCGATCCGGCTCGTCCGCTGTCGTGACCGACCCCGGTGCCGCCGACCTCGCCGATGTCACCGTGGAGGTCGTGACCGACCCCGCAGCGGCGGCGGGAGTAGCCGAGGTCGCCGCCGTCACGTTCCCGCTCGCGTGCCCGCCGCACGCTGCACCGGCCGACATCGAGAACTTCGTCGCCGACAACCTGCGGGAGAACAGCTTTCGTGATCATATCGCCGATCCGACTGCCGATGTCCTGGTCGCGCGCGACGGTGTCGGCGGACCGATCCTCGGCTACGCGCTGGTGCTGCATGGCGACCCAAGGCACCCCGACGTGTGTGCGGTCGTGACCGAGCGTCCGGTGAGCGAGATCTCGAAGATGTATGTGCTGCGCGACCATCATTCGCGGCAGGGCGCGACTCCGTCGCACCTGCTCATGGGTGCCGCGCTCGATCGCGCACGGTCGCACGGCAGCGCTCTGGTGTGGTTGGGCGTGAACCAGCTCAACGTCCGGGCCCAGCGGTTCTACACGAAGATGGGTTTCGAACGCGCCGGCGCGAAGACCTTCACCCTCGGTGACAGCATCGAGCACGACTACGTGTTCACGCAGCGGCTGTGAGCCTTCGGGCTCAGTCGCGCCCACCCGCAAACCCACCCCTTTTCGGTAAACCCACCGCGCTCGGATCGGGTGGGTTTACGGAGAAGAGGTGGGTTTGTACGGAGATCAGGCCGCCGACTCCGCGAACCGCGAGAGAGCCAGCAGGCGCGACGTGGCGCGTAGGTACTTCTTGCGGTAACCGCCGGCCAGCATCTCCTCGGTGAAGATCTCGTCGAGCTTCGCGCCCGAGACGGTCACCGGGATGTGGGCGTCGTAGAGACGGTCGGCGAGCACCACCAGGCGCAGGGCGACCGACTGGTCCTCGGCCGGGTGCACCCCAGAGATGCAGACCAGGGAGACGCCGTCGACGAGGTCCTTGTACTTCGACGGGTGCAGGGTGCTGAGGTGGTCGCACAGTGCGTCGAAGTCGTCGAGGGTCGCGCCGTCGGTGGACTCGGCGATCTCGGTCAGTTCGGACTCGCTGCGCGGCTCCGGCGCCGGCGGCAGATCGCGGTGACGATAATCGGGACCGTCGACGCGGATCGTCTCGAACACCGAGGACAGCTTGCGGATCTCCCGTAGGAAGTCCTGGGCGGCGAACCGGCCCTCGCCCAGCTGGCCGGGGAGCGTGTTGGAGGTGGCGACGATCGACACGCCCTTGGCGGTGAGTTCGGTCAGCAGCCGGGAGACGAGCATCGTGTCGCCCGGGTCGTCGAGCTCGAACTCGTCGATACACAGCACCGTGTGCTGCGAGAGCCGCTCGACGGCATTCACGAAGCCCAGCGCGCCGACCACGTGTGTGACCTCGACGAACGTGGCGAACGACTTCGGTGCGGGCATCGAGTGGTAGATCGACGCCAGCAGGTGGGTCTTGCCGACGCCGAAGCCGCCGTCGAGATACAGACCGACGCCCTGGGACGGCGCCTTCCGGGAGAACAGGCCCTTCTTGCCCGAGCGCGCCTTCGACGCCCGCGCCACGAAGTCGCGCGCCTTGGCCACCGCCTCGGCCTGCGACGGCTCGTTGGGGTCGGGGATGTAGGAGTCGAAGCTCACGTCGTCGAAGGTCGACGGGGGCACCATCTCGTCGATGAGTGCGTCGGGCGAGGTCGCAGGGTTGCGATCGCAGAGTCGGGCCACCATGTGTGGAGAGTAGCCAGGCGCGGAATGATGAACGCATGTTCCACCTGCAGAAAGCGACCCAGGTCACATCCGAGGACGAGCTGGTCCGGCTGGCCGAGCTCTACTCCTACCCTCCTCGATCGTCCACGGATCCGGACGACGGCACGCCGTTCGTGCGGGCGAACATGGTGTCGTCGATCGACGGTGCGGTCACCGTCGACGGCAAGTCCGGCGGTCTCGGCGGTCCCGGCGACAAAGCCGTGTTCCGCGTGCTGCGAGGGCTCGCCGACGTCGTCCTCGTGGGTGCGGGCACGGCGACCACCGAGGGATATGGGCAACCCGCACCCGACGACGCCCTCGCCGCAGTCCGGCGATCGCAGGGGCAGGCGCCCGCCCCGGCACTCGCGCTCGTGTCCCGGTCGCTGTCGATACCGCCCGACTTCGAGCCCGTGTCCCACGAGAACACCGTCGTCCTCACCTGTTCGAACGCGCCCGCCGATCGCCGGCGGGCTCTGCTCGATGCCGGCGCGACGCTGGTGGACTGCGGCGACGACGCCGTGTCGACCCCGGCCATCCTGGAGCACTGCGGTGTTCGCGGATGGTCCCGGGTGCTCTGCGAGGGCGGTCCGAGTCTGCTCGGTTCGCTCGTGGCAGCCGATGCCGTGGACGAGCTGTGTCTGACCACGAGCCCGCACCTCGTCGGCGGGATCGCCGGCCGCATCGCGGTCACCGACGAGGGGGCGGCGGTCCTGCGCGCACTGCACCCGGCGTCGATCATGACCGATGACGACGGGTTCGTGTTCACCCGCTGGGTCCGCGACGGCCGCCCGTCCACCCGGTGAGCTGTCCGCTCCCGGTCCGGGACTCAACCGACACCCGGCTCGAGCGTCCTCGCGGATTCGTTGACTACGCTCGCGGACATGCCAAGAGCGCACACCCCGGCCGTCGGCGCAGCACCGAACTCCCGCCCGAGGGCTCTCGCGGGTGTGGTCGCCGGCGTGATCGCGGCGATCGTCCTGTCCTCTTGTGCCGTCGGTCCCGACCGTGGCCCCGACCTGATCCCGGGCGGCGGCGGTCAGGAGGGACCGGCACCGTCGTCGTCGACCGCTCCCCCCGCCCCCGCGCTCGCGGTACCGAAGACCGATCTCGAGTGGAGCGAGTGCGCCGCCGAGACGAGCGAACGATACGGGGTGCCCCGTCCGGAAAGCGTGACGATCGAATGCGCCGAATACGACTCGCCCATCGACCGCGACCAGCCCGACGGCGAGGTCGTGTCGATCGCGGTGACGCGCGCCCGGATCGCGGACACCCCACCCGACGCCGCGCCGCTCGTCCTCACCTCCGGTTCCGATCTGCCGTCGTCGCGGACGCTGATGGTGATGACCGCCGGCCCGGGCCGGGCGTTCCTCTCCTCGCACCCCGTGGTCGCGGTCGACCACCGCGGCATCCCTCTCAGCAGCGACATCGACTGCATGACCCGACTGGAACGCACGACGATCGCCAACAACGGCCTCGTCGACCGCGCCACGACGACGGACGCGCGGATCTCGCGCCTGTCCACGGCCGCGTCATCGGCCTCGGACGGGTGCACGGAGACGCTCACCCCCTACCAACTGAGTTTCGGGGCCGCGAACGCCGCCGCGGACCTCGAGTCCCTGCGGCAGCGCTGGGGCGTCGAACATCTGGGGCTCATCGGCACCGGTGAGGGTTCCGACGTCGTGCTCACCTACGCGTCCCTGTACGGCGGACGTGCCGGGCGGATCATCCTCGACACCCCGACCCCGTTCGGCGCGAACGCCCGGGATCGCGCACAGTCCCAGGCGCGGGGCGTCCAGGTGGCGCTCCAGGGCTTCGCACAGCGGTGCTCGGCGTTACCGGGCTGCGCGCTCGGGTCCAACGGGGTCGCGACGATGACCCGCATGCTGGGCAAGGCACGGGCGGGCGACCTCGAGTCGCTCTCCGACACGGCCGCGCTCGAGGCGATCACCACGACCCTGGCCCTGGCGCCGGACCGCCCGCAATCGTTGCTCGACCTCGCAGATGCCATCGCAGCTGCCGACCGCGGCCAGACCGCGGCGCTGGTCCGGCTCGCCGATCGCGCCGCGACCCTGCGGCTCCCCGACGGCGCCCTGGTGTCCCGCTGCAACGATGTGACCGGCCCGGTCGGACAGAACGAGGTGCCGGGTCTGGTGGACGCGTGGTCCAAGCAGAACCCCCTCACCGGCGCGAACAGTGCGCTGTCACTCGTTCGGTGCAACGGCTGGGCGTCGGGCAATCCGGTCCGGCCACCCACGTCGCTGCCCGCCGACCCGTTGATCCTCAACGGGACGCGCGACCCGATCAACGGTGGCGAGGGAGCCAATGCTCTCGTGCCGCTGTTCATGAACGCCGAGGCCGAACCGGTGACCGTCACCTGGGACGGCCTGGGCTATTCGGTCCTGGGACGCAGTGCGTGCGCCGCCGGGGTCGTCGCGGAGTACGTCGATCGGGCGCCGCTGCAGGGTCCGACCCAGCGGGGCTGCCCCACCTGAGTCCCCGGACCACGCCGCACGGTTCTGAGCTCGGCGGCGCGCGTAGTACGGTTCGCGGGTGGCCAATCTCGACAGGTATCTCTATCCCCCGATGAGTGCTCAACGGATCATCCCGATGGTCCTGTGGCCGATCAGCCTGCTCATGGTCGTGCACCGCTCGGTGTTCCTGGGTGTCAACGGTGACCGCACCGACGACTTCAAGCCGGTGTACGCCGCCGCCTACAACTTCCTGAACAACCTGCCGGTCTACGGCGAGAACTACGCCACCGTCGACCCGCACTACCTCTACCCGCCGTCGGGCACCCTGCTGATGGCGCCCGTGGCGATCATCGACTACGAGCGCGCCCGCTGGGCCTTCATCGCCGTCAGCGTCATCGCGCTTCTCATCTGCGCCTACCTGCTCACCCGGATGTTCGGCTACGCCCTCGACTCGTGGGTCATGCCGACGGTCCTGTTCTTCTTCTTCAGCACCGAGACCGTCTCGCACACACTGATCTTCACGAACTTCAACTCGTTCGTGCTCCTCGGCCTCCTCGCCTTCCTGATGCTGATGCTCAACCGGCACGACTGGTGGGCGGGCGTGCCGATGGGCCTCACCCTCGCGGTGAAACCGGTGCTGGCGCCGCTCATGCTGCTCCCGCTGCTCAACCGGCAGTGGCGGGTGTTCGCGCTCGCCATCGTGGTTCCGGTCGTCCTGACGATCGTCGCCTGGCCCCTGTCGGTCGACGCGAACGACTTCATCAGCCGGACCGTCCCGTACCTCGGCGAGGCGCGCGACTACTACAACAGCTCGATCGCCGGCAACGGCGCATACTTCGGCGTCGCACCCTGGCTGGTACTACTGCTCCGCGTCGCCTTCGTCGCGATGGCCGCGTTCTCGCTGTGGTTCCTGTACCGCTACTACCGCAAGACCAACGAGTTGCTGTGGCTCGCGACGTCGTCGGGAGTCCTGCTGTGCACGACCTTCCTCGTCGGTTCACTCGGACAGGGCTACTACTCGATGCTCCTGTTCCCGCTCCTGATGACGGTGCTCCTGCCCGGCTCGCCGATGCGCAACTGGCCCGCCTGGCTCGGTGTCTACGGGTGCATGACCTTCGACGGCTTCTACTCCGACCGCTGGACGGCGTTCGGATGGATGGTCGAGTACAACAAGGTCACCTGGGGTTGGTCACTCCTGATGATCGCGGTGTTCTGCTCGCTGCTGTTCCGCTACCTCGACATGCGGTCCGACGGGGTGGCCGGCATGGTGCCGCCGGTCCGCTCGGACGCCGACGCGCCACGCATCCCCGCCGCCGAGACCGGTGCCACCGAGAACGAGACCGTAGGCCTGTCGAAACAGCGCTGACACAGTCGATCCTGCCGGGCGCGCTACCGTGGAGGACATGACCGACAGCACCCCGTCGACCGACGCCGAGAATCTCGCCGAACTCACCGATGAGCAATGGCGCCAGCGCCTGACGCCGGCCGAGTACCGTGTCCTCCGCCAGGCGGGCACCGAGGCGCCGTTCACCGGTGAATACACCGACACCAAGACCGTCGGCATCTACCGGTGCCGCGCCTGCAACACCGAGCTGTTCCGCAGCGAGCAGAAGTTCGAATCGCACTGCGGCTGGCCGTCGTTCTTCTCCCCGCTCGCCGGCGACAAGATCATCGAGGTCGAGGACAACTCGTTGGGCATGCGGCGCGTCGAGGTGCTCTGCGCGAACTGCAAGAGCCACCTCGGCCACGTCTTCGCCGGTGAGGGCTACGACACCCCCACCGACCTGCGCTACTGCATCAACTCCATCAGCCTGACGCTGGAACCGGCCGAGTAGCAGCCGGTCCCTCGGCGCGGCTCAGGGCAGGGCGTCGATCAGCGCCGGCACCTCGACCCGCGGTCCGGTGAAGAACGGGGTCTCCTCGCGCACGTGCATCCGCGCCTCCGTGGCGCGCAGATCACGCATGAGATCGACGATGCGGTGCAGCTCCGGCGCCTCGAAGGCCAGCAGCCACTCGTAGTCGCCCAGCGCGAACGACGACACCGTGTTGGCGCGGACGTCCTTGTACGCACGCGCTGCCTTCCCGTGGTCGGCGAGCATCTTGCGCCGCTCCTCGTCGGGCAGCAGGTACCACTCATAGGACCGCACGAACGGGTACACGCAGATGTAGTTGCCGGGGTCCTCGCCCGCGAGGAACGCCGGGATGTGGCTCTTGTTGAACTCGGCGGGCCGGTGCAGCGCGACGTTGCTCCACACCGCGTTGCACGCCCGTCCCAGAACGGTCTCGCGGCGGAACTTCGCGTAGGCGGCCTGGATCGGCTCGACGTCCTCGGCGTGCCACCAGATCATGAAGTCGGCGTCGGCGCGCAGACCCGACACGTCGTAGACACCGCGGACGACGACGCCGGTGTCCTCGAGGGACTTGAAGAAGTCCGCGGCGTCGGATTTGGCCTGATCGCGATCAGCACCCAGTTCACCTGGGCGGACCGCGAACACCGAGAACATCAGGTAGCGGATCGTCGAGTTGAGTTCTGCGTAATCCAAGCGGCTCATGGATGCCATCGTGCCACCGGCGCCCACCCGGCGACCAGGCAGGTCAGCGGAGTCGGGTCACGTCAGATCTGCCAGCAGTTCGGCCGCCGCGCGACCGGCCCGACCGATACAGGCCGGCACCCCGACCCCGGCATACGACGACCCGGCCAAGGCCAGACGCGACGGCCGCGCGGCCAGCACCTGCGACATCGCGGCGAGGTGCCCGGGCGCATACACCGGCAGTCCGTCGTCCCAACGCTGGACGTATGCGTCGACGACCCGCGACGACACCGGTGCGACACCGGCGGCGCGGCACACCTCGTCGAGGTCTTCGAGTGCCTCACGACGCAGCCGGTCGTCGACGCCGGGTTCGGTCGTCTCATCCGGTACCACCGCACCGAACCTCCCGAACGACGCCCGCACCGAGACCGGCCGGTCCGCATCCGACAGATGCGCCCACTTCTGCGAGCTGAACGTGAAAGCCTTGGCGCGCAATCCTTCTCCGGTCCCCACCAGCACACCGGAGTGATCGGGCAGCTCGGTCCCCGGCGCGAGCGCGATCGACACCACCACCGACGAGGCGCCCCGGACCGCGCGTAACGGCGCGGACAGGTCCGGCGCGGACCGACCCAGGAGCTCCCCCGCCGCCCAGGCCGGCACGGCCAGGAGCACGGTGTCGTACGGTCGCGGGTCGCGAGCCGTACCGAAGTCGAGCACCCACCCGGCCCCCGACGGAGTGACATCGGTGACCGGACACGAGATCTCGGGTTCGACGCCGGCCGCGGCCCGCAGGGCGTCGAGGAGGACTTGGTATCCGCCCACGAGGGCGCCGAAGACCGGCCCCGAGGCCCCGGCCCCCGCGGCGATGAGGTCGCCGACGGCAGCGGTGAGCGACGGCGCGCCCGCGTCGAGGCGCGTGGCCAGCGCCGGTAGCGCCTCGCGGACCCCGATGTCGCCGGCGAGACTGGAGTACACACCCCCGAGCATCGGGTCGACGCTGCGCGCCACCACCGAGGGCCCGAACCGGTCGGCGACCAGCTGCCCGACCGACGTATCGGTCCCGGCTTCCCACCGCATCGAACGGTCGGATTCACCGGACATGCGGTCGACGTCCTCGGGGTCGGCGAGACCGTCGACGACGGCCGGTCCGGCCGGGATGCCCATCAGCGCCGGACTGGGCAACGGATGCAACCGCTTACCCGACCACACCGCGGGACGGCGCGGCGTCGGCGAGACGATCCGGTCGGCGAGGCCCAGTTCGGTGACGAGTTCGAGCGCCTCGGGTCGCCGGACGATGAACGCCTCGGCCCCGACGTCGACGGCCCGACCGCCGACCGTCGTGGTGTGCAGGACCCCGCCCACCCGTCCGGAGGCCTCGAGCAGGTCGAGGTGCGCGTCGGGCCCGAGCGCACGACGAAGGCGGTAGGCGGCGGTCAGACCGGAGATCCCGCCGCCGACGATCGCGATCCGGACCCGCGGGGACATCAGAGGCTGTGGATCACTTCGACGGCCCGGGTCAGCACGTCCGGGTCGGTGCCGGGCAGCACGCCGTGTCCGAGGTTGAAGATGTGCCCGACCGCCCCGGCGGCGATCGCCCGGTCGCCGTCGGCGACCACCCGGCGGACCTCGGCGTCGACGACGTCGGGGCCGGCGAACAGCAGTGTCGGATCGAGGTTGCCCTGCACTGCCTTACCCGGACCCACCCGGCGCACGGCCTCCTCGAGCGGCACACGCCAGTCGACGCCGATGACATCGGCACCGACATGCGCCATCGGGGCGAGCAGCTCACCGGTGCCGACGCCGAAGTGGATGCGCGGGACGCCGTACCCGGCGACCTCGGCCAGGACACGGGCGCTGTGCGGTGCGACGAAACGCTGGTAGTCGGCGGCCGACAGCATGCCCGCCCACGAGTCGAAGAGCTGGATCGCGTCGACTCCGGCCTCCAGCTGGACACGCAGGAACGCGATGGTGATGTCCGCGAGGCGCGCCATCAGCTCGGCCCACGTCTCCGGGTCGCCGTGCATCATCGCCTTGGTCCGCTCGTAGTTGCGGCTCGGGCCGCCCTCGATGAGGTACGAGGCCAAGGTGAACGGCGCTCCGGCGAAGCCGATCAGCGCCGCCTGGTCCCCCAGCTCGCCGAGCAGCAGTTCGATGGCCCGCGCGATCGAGCCGACCGCTGCCGGTTCCAGCCGCGGGATGCGCGACACCGCGTCGGGCGAGCGCACCGGCTCGGCGATCACCGGCCCGGTGCCCGCGACGATGTCGAGGTCGATGCCGGCGGCCTTGAGCGGCACCACGATGTCGGAGAACAGGATCGCCGCGTCGACGTCGTGCCGGCGGACGGGCTGCATGGTGATCTCGCAGACCAGTTCGGCGTCGAAGCAGGACTCCAGCATGCCGTGATCGGCGCGGATGGCCCGGTATTCGGGCAGCGAGCGACCGGCTTGCCGCATGAACCACACCGGACGGCGTGACGGGGTCGCGCCGGTGGCCGCGGCGACGAGCGGCAGGTTCGACCTATGGACCCGGGTACCAGTTGCGTTCGACATCACCGCTTACTCTGCCATGCCCCTCGATCTGCGCACGGGTGGTCCTCGGCGCGCCTCCGCCGTGGCCGGGCACCCCAGCCCTACGGTCGAACGGTGACCTCTTCGGGAGCTCCGGACGAGCCTGCTGATTTCCGCGCGGCGGTGGAGTCGCTGCATGCTGCCCGGGTGCGCCGCGAGATCGAGGTCGGACCGATCCGGCCGCCGCAGCGCCTGGCGCCGTACAGCTACGCCGTCGGTGCCGAGGTGCGCCCGCCCGAGGACCTCGACGTGGTGCCCACGGATTCGCAGGGCAGCGCCTTCGGGCGCCTCATCCTGCTGTTCGATCCCGCCGGACAGGACGCGTGGAACGGCACCATGCGCCTCGTCGCGTTCCTCCAGGCGGAGGTGGAGGCCGCCCTGGCCATGGATCCGCTGCTGCCCGAGGTGGCCTGGAGCTGGCTCAGCGACGCCCTCGGCGTCCCGGTGGGCGCGACCGCCACGCCCGACGGTTCCGCCCACCGCGTCGAGGTGACCGCGCTCGGCGGCACCGTCACCTCCACGACGTCGGTCCGGTACGGCGACATCGCCGGACCTCCGCGCGCACATCAGCTCGAGGTGCGCGCCTCGTGGACCGCCCTGAGTTCGGACGGCCTGAACAACCACCTCGAGGCGTTCTGCGACGTCCTCGCCTCCGCCGCCGGCCTCCCGCCGGTCGGGGTCACCGAACTCGGCGCGACGTGAACGACTCCGCCCCCGGGGATGCGGCCGAGAACCCGATCGAGCCGGACCCCGCGCCGGAGGTCACCCCGCTGCTCCGGCCGGCCGACGGCGTGCCCCCGGTACTGGCGACCGCCAGCGAATTCGCCGACGCGGCAGCCGCTCTGGCCGCCGGCGACGGGCCGATCGCCGTCGACACCGAACGCGCGTCGGGCTACCGGTACTCGCAACGCGCCTATCTGATCCAGATCAAACGACGCGGATCAGGGAGCTTCCTGCTGGACCCGATCGGTGATCCCGGCGCGCTGGCGCCCGTCATCGACGCGATGCGCGGACCGGAATGGGTGCTGCACGCGGCCGATCAGGACCTCCCGTGCCTTCGCGAACTCGGTTTCGAGTGCGTCGAGCTGTACGACACCGAGCTGGCCGGACGCCTCCTGGGCCTGGCGAAGGTCAACCTCGCCGCGATGGTGGCGGAGTTCCTCGGGCTGGGACTCCTCAAGGGACACGGCGCCGCCGACTGGTCGCGCCGCCCGCTGCCCGACGAGTGGCTGAACTATGCCGCGCTCGACGTCGAGGTCCTCGTCGAACTGCGCGACGCCATGGACGCCGCACTCGCGGAAGCGGGCAAGGACGGCTGGGCGCGAGAGGAATTCGCTTACGTCCTGGGTCGGCCACCGGCACCGCCGCGCACCGACCGGTGGCGCAAGACGTCGAACGTGCACACCGTCAAATCCACCCGCGCCCTCGCCGCGGTCCGCGAATTGTGGACCGCGCGTGAGGAACTGGCGCAGCGTCGGGATGTCGCGCCCGGACGTGTCCTGCCCGACACGGCCATCGTCAACGCCGCGACCGTGAACCCCCAGTCCATCGCCGAACTCACCAAGCTGCCGGTCTTCGGCGGCCCGCGTCAGCGCCGTCAGGCCGGGATCTGGATGTCCGCGCTGCAGCGGGCGCGCGAGATCCCCGACAGCAAGCTGCCCTCGCGGAAGTCGACCGGGCCGGGTCTGCCCCCGGTCAGCCGGTGGGATCAGCGCAATCCGGAGGCCGCGGCGCGGCTGCAGGCGGTCCGGCCGGTGCTCAAACAGATCGCCGAAGATCACACCCTGCCGGTGGAGAACCTCCTCGCACCCGATGTGGTGCGACAGCTGTGCTGGGACGGGTTGCCGGAACCGATCACGACCGAGGCGCTCGATGCACATCTGGCCGCCGCCGGCGCCCGCACATGGCAGCGGGCGCTCTGTGTGGAGGCCCTGACCGAGGCCCTCCTCGACGCCGCCCGACCTGGGCCGACGGCGGCCGCCGAGTAGATCGCCAAGCCCGACGAGACCCCCGGCCATCGCGCTGTGGCGCCGACCTTCGCGTACATTCGGGGGTCACGACCCGAATGCCATCACCCGAGTACGCGAGCCACCGGGAAGTCACCTCCGGTGAGCACACCACCTTCCGCGATGGGAGCAGATCCGTGGCCACAGTCTCCGTCGGCATCGACTCCGACCTCGAACCGAGCGCAGCATGGGCGCTCGCCAGCAACCTCTCGCGCTTCGACGAGTGGATGACCATCTTCGGCGGGTGGCGCTCGCCGGTCCCTGACACGATCGCCGAGGGCACCACCATCTCCTCCCTCATCAAGGTCAAGGGCTTCCGCAACGTGATCCATTGGACCGTCACCGACTACGACGAGCCGCGGCTCATCGCGCTCTCGGGAACCGGCCGCGGCGGGGTAGACATCGATCTGGCGATGAAGGTCGACGAGATCGCCGACGGCTCCCACTTCGACCTGTCGGCCGAGTTGTCCGGCGGTCTGCTCAACGGCTCGGTCGGCAGGCTCGTCGCCAAGATCCTGGAATCCGATGTGCACAAGTCGATCTCGAACCTGGCGACACTGCGCTGAGTCGATCGGGGCCGACCTGACCCCTCTGCACCCTAATCCGAGGAACCACCAAACCGCTGGTCTGTGGGGTGCAAGCGACCCCCTCCCTCCGCTCCCTGCGGTGCGAGGAGCGCCAGCGACGAGAGGGTCCTATAGCTTGTCAAGTGCTCCGAGGTCAGTGGTGAGGTCGCGGAACACTTCGCGGGCGATGTAGCGCTTGAGGCAGCGGAGGATGTCTTTCTTCGTTTTGTGTTCGGCGGAA